>JAYTEX010000100.1:0-12283 GCA_043734785.1 Pseudomonadota bacterium
TGCTTTCTAGCCGCTGGTAGCTTCTGATCATCCACCTCAAGGCGCGCGAGCAGGAGTGCAGTCAGGCGCGCATAGGCGCTATCCCGATAACCGGCCATGATGGCCTGTCCGATCGAGCGCGCCTCCTCGTTCGGGCCTACGGCCGCGATTTGCAGAAAATGCTGATAATTGATTGAGGCGCTTTCCGCCGTTGATTCCTGCATGCTCTGCCAATAGCGATATCCGAACAGCGTCGCCAGTCCGATCGTGAGACCGACCAGGATTGTCTTGCCATAGACATCCCACCACTTGCGAATTTCGTCGAGTTGTTCGCGTTCCGAGGCATTTGTCTCCACCCGTTTATCTCCTCACACATTAAAACGCTGGGCCAACGAGGCCACGTAGCGCTTGGATCATCTGTTGGCGGGGGACGCGCCGCTGCTCGCCCTGACCGCGCAGCGGCTTGAGTGTCACTTCATCCACCGCGAGTTCATCGGCACCGATAATGACCGCGACGGCGGCTCCGCTGCGATCGGCGCGCTTCATCTGCGATTTCAAGCTTTCGCTGCCACAGTGGCACAGCGTGCGTAGATCATCGCAGCCTTCGCGCAGCTCTTCCGCGATCGCGAGCGCCGCCGGACGTTGGGCCAGCTCGGCACCAATGACATAGATTTCGGCGTCCGCCAGCGTCTCATCTGCACGCCGTGGCACGAGCTCCAGCAATCTTTCGAGGCCGAGTGCGAAGCCGATGGCGGGAGTCGGACGTCCACCCATTTGTTCCACCAGCCCATCGTAGCGTCCTCCCGCACAAACCGTGCCCTGCGCGCCGAGTTCATCCGTAATCCATTCAAAGACGGTCTTCGAGTAGTAATCCAATCCGCGCACGAGATGCGGGTTGACTTGGTAGGGCACCTTCGCAGTGTCGAGCACCGCGCATACTGCGCTGAAATGCGCCGCTGAATCAGCGTCCAGGCTCTCGGCCAGTTGCGGCGCTCCTGCAATCAAGTCGTGCATGGCCGGATTTTTCGAGTCTAGAATCCGCAGCGGATTACGCGCCAAGCGGGCGTGACTGTCAGCATCCAGCAGATCGAGGTGGGCGTTGAAATAGTCGGTCAAGCGTAGGCGATAGTGTTCGCGCGCCAACGGGCTGCCGAGACTATTCAATTCGAGTCTGAGGTTGCGCAAGCCTAGCGCCTGCCACAGGCGTGCGGTCATCAGGATGATTTCAGCATCGATATCGGGGCCTGCCATGCCAAAGGCTTCGACGCCGACCTGGTGAAACTGGCGATAGCGTCCTTTCTGTGGCCGCTCGTGACGGAACATCGGGCCCAGATAATACAAGCGCTGGGTCGATTGCTGCAGAAGGCCATTTTCGAGCACAGCGCGTACGCAGCTGGCAGTGCCTTCTGGGCGTAAGGTTAGGCTATCGCCGTTACGGTCGGTGAAGGTATACATCTCCTTCTGCACGATATCGGTTGCGTCGCCGATCGATCGCGCAAAAACCTGCGTGGATTCGACCAGTGGAAAACGGATCTCGCGATACCCGTAGCTGCGAAGCACGCGGGTAATGCGTGCTTCTATCTCACGCCACCACCCGGCCGTCGGTGGCACGATATCGTTCATCCCGCGGACTGCGCGCAGTTCGGACATCAAAAACTTTCCTAGCGGAATTCGCCGAGCGAGAAACGTGCGACCCCGTTAACCGCCCGCGCCCGCACGTCCACTGCCGCGCCCCGGAAAGAGGCCGCGACTGCGGATGAGTTGCCGATCACCAGATCGTAGGGTGGTTTGCCAGTGACGCCAACGCGCTGGCCGGGCTTGAGCATGCCTAGAAAGAGTCGCTTACCGGCCACGTCCGAAACTTCGACCCAGGATTCAGAGTGCCCTTCGAGCACCAGTTCGCCGACGGTGGAAGGCGCAATATCCGGTGTAGGAGGGTCAGCGGGGTGCAGAGCGGGCACGTGCGCTGGCGTATCGGCTGCCGAGGCGTCTGGCGGCGCACTCGCGCGCGCTTTTTCTGGAGTCGCAGAGGGCGCAGAGGGCGCAGAACCGTCGGTTTGGTGCCGCCAGGAATTAACGGGTGCTAGCGGTTTGTTCGAATGCTCGACGATGGTGTAGGCGTAGGCCAGCGGAATCCCAGGATCGGATTTGCTCATCGAGCCTTGGGCCGCAAGTTCTGCCAGCGCTTCTGCGGATTGGGTGCCTGCCTGATAATTGCGCTGCCACCACAAGGCGATGAGTAATAACACCGCAAGAAGAAGCGCCACGCTGATCGCGCGAATCGGCAGGCTCGAACTCGTGATTTGTTCAGGACCACGGGTTGAGAAATCCGCGAGCGCCGGATCATCCACGTGCGCCTGTCCGTTGTAGCGAGCGAGCACGGGATCAGGGTCAATCTTCAGCTCCCGGGCGATACTTCGGATATAGCCCTTAACGAAAGCGGCCGCAGCGAGACTGGTGTAATCCTCGTTTTCCAGCGCATTGATCACCTTTAATTCGAGACGGGTCCGCGCCGCGATGTCCGCACATGTCAATCCAGCGCTTTCGCGCGCGCGCTTGAGCAGGGCGCCCGCACCTTGCGCCACGCGGGCCGCGCTCAGCTGATGTTCTTGACCGGTAGTCTGCATCAGTCGAATTTTCCTTGCTGAAAGAGGCTGTATTCCGGCGAATCCGGGAATTTATTCTTCAACTTCATCGCATAACTCGAGACGCTGTCCTGATCATCCATGCCGTGCTCGATCCGGATCCCCAGCCACAACGTGCGCGGATTCTGCGGCCCGACCTCGAGATACCGCTGGTAGTAGCCACGGGCCTGCAAATAGTTTTCCTGATCAACACTGAGTTGTGCCATCGACAGCAATGCCGGCGCGAGCCGCGGGTCGATTTGCAAGGCCGCTCTGAAGTGCTGTTCGGCCCCCGTCCTGTCTTTCGCCTGCAAGGCGCAGGTACCGGCGTTCGTGAGCGCATTTTCGGGCGCCCGGTTCAGGGGGTTTTTGATCGCTTCCTGGAATCTGGCCTGGCCTTCTTCAAAGCGTGTCTGCTGACAGAGGAATTGGCCGTAGTTGTTGAGTGCTGAGTAATTTTTAGGTTCAAGCGAGAGAGCCGCCTTGTAGTGTTGCTCGGCTTGGTCCGCTTCGCCCAACCGGGTATACAGCAAGCCGAGCGCGTTGTGCGCCCCGGCGGATTTCGGATCTGCCTCGACGGCTTTTTCGAGCTTTTTCAGCGCGAGTTCGTTGTCGCCCTCGCGCATGTAAGCAATCGCGAGTTGGGTGTTGATCTCGGCCAGCTTGATGCGGTCTTTCGCCGTGTCGGCCTTGCTCTTGGTGGGCGACGTCGATTGACACGCCACCAGCGTCAGCGCGAGTGCAAGCAGGCATGCGATACGTGCCATCTTAATCTGCCGTCATGGTCGCTGCGGCGGGTAGGTGACGGCGGTGGCGTGCAGCCTTGGCCAGTACCCGGCCGACCAGTTGTCCGCAGGCCGCGTCGATATCGTCACCACGCGTTTTGCGCATCGTCGTGACATAGCCGGCACGCACCAGTATGTCGCGAAACCGTTGAATCGTCTCGAGACTCGAGCAGCGGTAGTGCGCCTCCGCAATCGGATTGAACGGGATAAGGTTTATCTTGGCCGGCACGCCGCGTAACAGGCGCGCGAGGTCGCGTGCCAGTGCCACACTATCGTTCACGTCCGCCAGCATCACGTATTCAAAAGTGATCTGATCGTGCGGGCTGTCTCCCACATAGCGTCGACATGCCGCCAGCAGTTCGGCCAGCGGATAAGTCCGATTGAGCGGCACGAGCTCGTTACGCAGTTCGTCATTCGGCGCGTGCAACGAAACCGCCAGACTGACTGGGCACTCTGCGCGCAGGCGATCGATGCCGGGCACCAGGCCTGCGGTGCTCAGCGTTACGCGTCTACGGCCCAGGTTGTAGGCGTTGTCATCGAGCATCAGCCGCATCGCAGGGACGACTTGGTCGAAGTTGAGCAGGGGTTCGCCCATGCCCATCATAACGACGTTGGTGATATGCCGATGGGTCTTCGGATGCTGACCAAGGTGGCGCGCGGCGACCCATACCTGGCCGATGATTTCGGCCGTCGACAGGTTGCGGTTGAAGCCTTGCTTGCCGGTCGCACAGAAACTGCAGTTCAACGGACAGCCCACTTGCGAGGATACGCACAAGGTGCCGCGCTCGGCTTCGGGAATGAACACCATTTCGATGCAGTTGCCGTGATCAATGCGGAGTAACCATTTGAGCGTGCCGTCATCGGATTCCTGCAAACTGACCACCTCAGGCACCCGAAACTCGGTGTCGGTGGCCAGCCTTGCGCGCAAGACCCGGCTCAGGTTGGTCATCTGTGCGAGGTCGATGACCCCTTGCTGATGCGCCCACTTGATGATCTGTGTGGCGCGGTAGGGGCGCTCCCCGAGGGTTTCGAAGTAACAGGACAAACCCGTGACATCGAGGTTCAGCAGATTGACGCAGGTGGCGCTCATCGGGATCAGCGCGGGCACAGCTCACTGGAGGCGAAAAAGAACGCGATCTCAGTCTGGGCGGTGTCTTCGGCATCAGACCCATGCACGGCGTTCTCGGAAATATCTTTGCCGAATTCGGCGCGGATGGTGCCTGGCGCCGCCTTGGCCGGATCGGTCGCGCCCATCACTTCGCGATTCTTCGCGATGGCATGCGGACCCTCAAGTACCTGGACCATGATCGGACCGGAGGTCATGAAGTCCACGAGTTCCTGGAAAAAAGGCCGCGCGCGGTGCACGCCGTAGAAATTTCCGGCCTGCTCGGGGGTGAGCTTGAGCATTTTTGCGGCGATGACCCGCAGACCTGCGGTTTCGAACTTGGCCAGAATGCCGCCGATGTGGTTATCACTCACCGCGCTTGGCTTAACGATCGACAGGGTACGCTCGATAGACATGAAAGGTAGGCTCCTGGAAGTATCATAAGATATTGAAAATGTGCGCCATTATATTGGGTGCTATGCACAAAAGCACGGTGCCCCGGCTGGGGGCGCACCACAATTGCCAGCGCTTGAATTAATCCAGTAATGGGTAGGGGCGATAGCTCACGTAACCCGGCACTCATTACGCGCATGCGGTCACGGGACTCGCCTAGTAAATTCCGGTCTCCAAGCGCGCCGCTTCGGACATCATTTCCGAATTCCAGGGCGGGTCGAAGGTCAGCTCGACCTTCACGTCTGTGACATTCGGCACCTGACGCACCTTGGCAGTGACGTCATCGACCAGGATGGGCCCCATGCCACAACCCGGCGCGGTTAGAGTCATGTCGATTTCCACCCGGTTGCCACCTTCCGGGAGCGGCACCATCTCGCAACGATAGATGAGCCCCAGTTCCACGATATTGATCGGAATCTCGGGGTCGTAGCAGGTCTGCAGTTGTTCCCAGACGAGTCCTTCATCGATCGCGCCGTCGCTCCCGTGTAGGTCTTGGGCCGGCAGTTCGGTTGGCGTCATCCCCAACGCGTCCACTTCGCTCACCGGAATGCGCGCGAGGTTGCCGTTCACATTGACGGTCACGGAACCGCCCAACGCCTGCGTGACAAATACGGTGGTGCCGGCCTCGAGCCTGATATTCGTGCCCTGCGGGATCAACACCGCCGTGCAGTCGCGACTAAGCGTGATCGGGCGGGTGAAGTCGTTTGGTGATGTCATGGGGCACTCAATATTCGTGGGTGGATGGCCAAGTCTCGGTTCAGGCGAGCATGTGCCGCGCTTTGTCCAGGGCCATGAAAAACTGGTCGATCTCCTCGCGCGTGTTGTAGAACGCGAAAGACGCGCGCGCAGTGCCCGGAACCCCAAAGCGCTGCATGACCGGCATCGCACAGTGATGCCCCGTGCGAATCGCGACCCCCTGACTGTCCAACAACACGCCGAGATCCTGCGGGTGCGTGCCCTCAATAAGGAAGGACAGCACTGCCGCCTTATGCCTGGCGGTGCCTATCACGCGCATCCCCGGTACCAGAGCCGCGCGCGCAGTGGCATATTCCAGCAAGGTCTGTTCATGGGCGAGCGCGCCGGCCAGATCAAGCCCCCCGAGATAATCTATCGCCGCGCCGAGCCCGATGGCGCCGGCGATATGCGGGGTCCCGGCCTCGAATTTGTGCGGCAGATCGGCGTATTCCGTGCGGTCGAAGCTCACGACTTTGATCATGTCGCCACCGCCTTGATAGGGTGGCATCGTCTCCAGCAGCTCGCGCTTGCCGTACAACACGCCAATGCCGGTCGGACCGAACAGCTTGTGGCCGGAGAATGCGTAGAAATCGCAATCCAGTGCGCGCACGTCCACACCGCCGTGCGCCACCGCCTGCGCGCCGTCGAGCAACACCTTGGCACCTGCCCGGCGCGCCAATGCCACGATTTCAGCGACAGGATTGATACTGCCCAACGCATTCGAGACATGCCCGAAAGCACACAGACGAGTACGCGTTGTCAGTGCCGCGGCAATCGCCTGCGGTTCTAGCTCGCCGGCGTCGTTGATCGGGACCACTTTGAGGACAGTTCCAATCTGCTCCCCCAAAATTTGCCAGGGCACGATGTTCGCGTGATGTTCGGCTTCGCCGATCAGGATCTCGTCGCCGGCGTGCAAGGTCGATCTCGCGTAACTCTGCGCGACCAGATTGATAGCCTCTGTCGTGCCGCGGGTGAAAATAATTTCTGCGGTGTCACGCGCATTCAGGAATGCACGGATTTTGTCACGCGCGCCTTCGAAGGCCGCTGTAGCGCGCTGACTCAGCGTATGCACCCCGCGATGGATGTTGGCATTGTCTGCCGCGTAATAGTGCTGCAGTACCTCGATCACTGCCGCGGGCTTCTGGGTAGTGGCGGCGTTATCGAGATAGACCAACGGATGTTGGTTGATCCGAGTAGCGAGGATTGGAAAGTCGGCGCGTACCTTCGCGACATCGAAGGTGTGGGACAGGGGGGCCTGCGCCGAGGCGTGGTGCGCGCTCATGATAGATCTCCCGTGAGGAGCCGCGCGAGACCAGGATTGTCGCTCGCAAAACGACGCGCAACCAACGCTTGCAGTTCCGGGATCGAAATCGCGGCCACCGCAGCTTGCACAAAGCCATAGGTCAGCAGCGCGCGCGCCTGTGTCTCTGGCACCCCGCGCGTTTGCAAGTAGAACAAGGCGTCATCGTCGAGTTGGCCGACGGTCGCGCCGTGCGTGCAACGCAGATCACTGGCGTAGATCTCGAGCTCTGGCTTGGTGTCGATTTCCGCCTCACAGGACAACAGCAGGTTATGACTGGCCTGGGTCGCGACAATTTTCTCGGTGCCTGGCTGCACGATGATCTTGCCATTGAAGACCCCGCGGCCGTTGGCGTCCGCAATCCCCTTGTAGACTTCATCGCTGCTGGTGTGACTAGCGCGATGGTCGACCCGCGTATGGTGATCGATGTGCTGGTTGCAACCCGCCATGAATACCCCGTTCAGCGCGATATTGCCGCCCGGTGCGGCCAGGCTGCAATCGATGTCCAAGCGCACCAGTTGTCCACCCAGCGCGAGCGAGAAATTTTCGACTTCGCTGTCGGCACCCACCTCGATTTGCAGCTGGCCGATATGGGTCGCCTGCGGGGTGTCGGAAATGACGCGGTAATGCGTCACCCGCGCGGCGCGCGCAGCATCGATCCGGGTGTAGGCATTGGTGAGATAGGGCGCTGTGCCCTGGCCCGCGTGCAGCTCAATCACCGTGGCCTGGCTGTGTGCGCCAGCACTGAGATAAAGATAAGGCGCGACGAGCAACGGCACGCTTTCGCTCGCGCTTAGAAAAATCACCAGCAGTGGCTGTTCAAGCCGGCATTCGGCGGCGATCTCGAGCACGACGCCATCGTGCGCGGCAGCGGCGTTCAGCGCCGTAAACACTTTTGATTCGAGCGCACCCTGCCGCGCCAATAATGCGGCCACCCGACCGGGATCATCGAGCGAGAGCTCGCGCAGAAAGTGTACCGCGACGCCGCTCGGAAGCTCGCCCAGCGCAGAATGCGTGGCCGAAAAATGACCGTTGACGAACACCAGCCGGTGCGCCCGCAGCGCTATCAGGGGGAGCGCGGCGAGGTCGACCTCCACCGGCCTGGCGAACGCGAAATCCTGTCGTGCAAGCGCACTCAGGTCCGTATATTTCCAATCCTCTTCGGTCGTGCGCGGCACGCCCTTCGCGCGCGCATGCGCAAACGCCGCCAAACGCGCGGCGTGAACTCCCGCAGGGGCCATCGGGGCAGATTGCATTCCGAGCGCGATGGAATCGAGCAGGCCCATTACGCGGCATCCTCGCTTAGCCAGTCGTAGCCGCGCGCTTCGAGTTCGAGTGCAAGGTCTGCGGCACCCGATTTCACGATCTGACCGCGCGCCAGCACGTGCACTTGATCCGGCACGATGTAATCGAGCAGACGTTGGTAATGCGTGACCACCACAAACGCGCGCTCTGGACTGCGCAGCCGATTGACCCCCTCGGCTACGACCTTGAGGGCATCGATATCAAGCCCCGAATCGGTTTCATCCAGGATCGCGAGTCGAGGTTCCAGCACACTCATCTGAAAAATCTCATTGCGCTTCTTTTCACCGCCCGAAAATCCCTGGTTGACCGGGCGATTGAGGAGGCCGTCTTGGAGGCCTATCTCCCGGGTCTTGGCCTTGACCAGCTTCAGGAAATCGACCGCGCCGATCTCCTCCTGGCCACGGTACTTGCGGATTCCGTTTAACGCCGCCTTTAGCATATAGACGTTGTTTACCCCAGGAATCTCGACCGGATACTGGAAAGCCAGAAAGACGCCTTCGCCGGCACGCTCTTCCGGCGCGAGCGCCAGCAGATCACGGCCATAGTAGGTAATCGAGCCTTGGGTCACCGTGTAACCAGGGCGCCCCGCGATGAGATACGCGAGGGTGCTTTTGCCGGATCCATTCGGGCCCATGATGGCGTGCACTTCGCCGGGTCGAACGCTGAGGTTAAGGCCGCGCAAAATGGGTTTGCCGTCGACTTCGGCGTGAAGGTTCTCTATTTTCAACATAACGTGATCTCTTATCCGACTGCGCCTTCCAGCGTGATGTTGAGCAATTTTTGAGCTTCTACCGCGAATTCCATCGGCAGCTCCTTGAAGACCGCTTTGCAGAAGCCGTTCACGATCAGGTTCACTGCGTCCTCATCGCGGATGCCGCGACTGCGCAGGTAGAACAACTGGTCTTCGCTGATCTTGGAAGTCGAGGCTTCGTGCTCGACCTTCGCGGAGGCGTTATGCACTTCCACGTAGGGGAACGTGTGCGCGCCGCACTCGTTGCCCATCAGTAGGGAATCGCACTGCGTGTAATTGCGGGCGTTCTCGGCGCTTTTTGCGATGCGCACGAGGCCGCGATACGCGTTCTGTCCACGTCCCGCCGAAATCCCTTTGGAGATGATCGTACTGCGCGTATTGCGTCCAATATGGATCATTTTGGTACCCGTATCTGCCTGCTGCCGGTGATGGGTGACTGCTACAGAATAGAACTCGCCCACCGAATTTTCGCCCTTGAGGATGCAGCTCGGGTACTTCCAGGTAATCGCGGAACCTGTTTCAACCTGGGTCCAGGAAATTTTCGAATTGCGGCCGCGACAATCGCCACGTTTGGTCACGAAGTTATAAATGCCGCCGCGCCCTTCCTCATCACCCGGATACCAGTTCTGGACAGTGGAATACTTAATCTCGGCGTCATCGAGCGCGATCAGCTCCACTACCGCCGCGTGCAGTTGGTTTTCGTCGCGCTGGGGTGCCGTGCAGCCTTCAAGGTAACTCACATAGCTACCCGCATCCGCGATCACCAACGTTCGTTCGAACTGGCCGGTATTCATCGCGTTGATGCGGAAGTAGGTGGATAATTCCATCGGGCAGCGGGTGTTCTTCGGGATGTACACAAATGAACCATCCGAAAACACCGCGGAATTCAACGCCGCGTAGTAGTTGTCGCCCTGGGGCACGACCGAACCCAAGTACTTGCGCACCAGATCCGGGTGTTCACGCACCGCTTCCGAGAACGAGCAGAAGATGACGCCGGCCGCCGCGAGTTTGTCCTTGAACGTGGTGTGCACGGACACGCTGTCGAACACCATGTCGACCGCCACACCCGCCAGCATTTTTTGCTCTTCGAGCGGGATGCCTAGCTTCTTGTAGGTCTCGATTAACTTGGGATCGACATCGTCAAGACTTTGCGGCCCGTCCTTTTTTGATTTCGGTGCGGAATAATACGACAGCGCCTGAAGATCGATCGGTGGATAGTGCACGTGAGCCCATTTGGGTTCGGGCATCTTCTGCCAGCGTTCGAACGCGCGCAGTCGCCACGCGAGCATCCATTCGGGTTCTTCCTTCTTGGCGGAGATCAGGCGCACAACGGCTTCGTTCAGGCCAGGGGGCACCTGATCTTGCTCGATATCGGTATAGAAACCCGCGTCATACTTGCGATTCAGCAGATTGCGGACTTCGGATGAAGAGGTAGCCATGGGATGCTCCGGTCGCGTTATAGAGTGAAGCTTTCGCCGCAACCGCAGGTTGCTTTGACATTGGGATTCATGAATTTGAATCCTTCGTTCAAACCTTCTCGCGTGAAGTCGACTTCGGTCCCGTCGAGGTATTTCAGGCTTGCATCATCCACCACAATCTGCACGCCCTGGGAGACGAACACTTGATCGTGATCGTTCACTTCTTTGACGGGCTGCACGACGTACATGTAACCGGAGCAGCCAGTGGGTTTGACGCCCACCCGGAGTCCGTTACCTTCATTGTTGGTGAGAAAGCGCTGCACATGTTGGGCCGCACGTTCGGTCAGGGTAATCGCCATTTGCTCTCTCCAAACTTTGCGCAGGCTACAGCGCGCTCGATTTCAGTCTTGCATCAGGGGCATTCACGTTCGGCCATTGGCGGAGAACTTGTGGTTCAGTGCCCGCACGATGTTGTTTAACGACATCCTGCAGGCTGACGCTACTCAGGTAGTGCCGGATCTGGTGGCTTAGCTCCTCCCAGAGATCATGGGTGATGCAGCCATGATCGCCATTGCAATTGCGTTTGCCGCCGCAGCGCGTCGCATCCACCGATTCGTCCACGGCATCGATCACATCAGCGACTGAAATGTCGGTTCCCGGTCGCCCCAGTTGGTAACCGCCACCCGGTCCGCGGGTGCCATCCACCAGGCCCCCGCGTCGCAGCGCCGCAAACAGTTGTTCGAGGTAGGACTGAGAGATCGCATGACGGGCCGCGATCTCCGCCAAGGAGACGCGACTGCGACCACCGTGCAAGGCCAAGTCGACCATCGCAGTCACGGCGTAACGGCCTTTGGTAGTCAAACGCATGAGACCTCCGAAAATCCCGAGGGAATTAGTAGGTATATTCCAATATTCCTAGTAATTTAGTCAAGAATTATTTCGAGCGCGGAGCTCAGAGACTTGAGCCGCGGCACGGCCAGTGGTCTGACTGGCGACGCCGCCCCGAGTGCAGCGTTTGGCGGGCTTACTCGGCGGTATCTCCAAAGGCTTTCTGTCGCAGCTCTTCGCAGCTCGGTACATTGGGGAGATCGACCATAATCCCTTGTTTGCACAAGGCTTCGGCGAGAACCGCGATCTGTTTTTCGAGGCCGTTAGCATGATCCAGCAGGGCCTCGACGGCCTGCACGAGGGGATCGTTCAGATCTTTCACCTGACCGTAGGCATCGAAGCCGATGCGGCGCGCGGTTTCTTCGCGCGCTGAGCGCTGATCGCCGGCGTCACCGCCCGCAATCCGGCCCGGAATGCCCACCACAGTCGCGCCTGCTGGAACGTCCTTGACGACCACGGCGTTCGATCCTATGCGGGCGTTCTCGCCGACGGTGATCGGCCCCAGCACTTTCGCGCCAGCGCCAATGACGACCCCGTTCGCGAGGGTGGGATGGCGTTTACCTTTGTTCCAGCTGATGCCCCCCAACGTGACGCCGTGATAGAGCGTCACGTCATCCCCGATCTCGGCAGTCTCGCCGATCACCACCCCCATGCCGTGGTCAATGAAAAACCGGCGTCCGATGGTCGCACCGGGATGGATCTCAATCCCGGTCAAAAATCGTCCTAGATGGGACAGGGTACGCGCAGGCATTTTGAACCCGCGTTGCCATAGCCAGTGACTCCCTCGGTGCACAATCAACGCGTGCACACCGGGGTAGACCATCAGCAGTTCCAGCGTGTGACGGGCTGCGGGGTCGCGCGCGAAAATGCTGCGGATATCTTCTCTAAGGTGCTCGAACATGGGACAACGGTACCGATGTTAAGATGCGGGGCTGAATTC
>JAYTEX010000101.1:0-11262 GCA_043734785.1 Pseudomonadota bacterium
GCGGCACTCGCCGAGAATTCCGCCTTGCTCGCCGGCGTTGACGGACTGGATACTTCGACAATTGCGTAATTGCCGCTCCCGTATTCCACTCCGATGTGAGTTTTGTCATCATTTTTTTCTAGCGATGCCTTGAAGGCGGCGCGTAACACGGCTCGATTGATGCGGTCATCTTCACGTTGCACGTCCTTAAACTCTTCCCACTTGAGCTGATCTGCGGCCGCGACAGCGGCAGCCGCTTCGCCCTTTCTCATGCGCTCGAGAAGCGCATCCCCACGCGCCTTCGCAGCATCCTTGACGCGTTGTGTCTGCAATTGCACAACAACCGCACTCTTCACCTGTTCCAGGTTCGGCAGGTGTGACGGTTCGTAGCGTGTAACACGCACCGCCACGATTCTGTGGTCGCCAATCTCCACCGGCGCACTCGCCAGCCCCTGAGTCAGCACTTCCGTCTCCCAGACCGCGTCTGCCGCCGCAGAACTGAACATGGCCGCGACTTCTGCGCGTGTCTGCGGGCTGGTGGCTTTAACTTTCAGCGTGAGTTGTTCGGCCGCTTCGGTGAGCGAATCGGGGTGCTCGTAGACAGTCTCGCTGAAGCGCTCGGCCGTCTCGTAATAGAGCGCTTCTGCCAGCTCGCGGCGCACCTTCTGTTCGACGTCCGATTTCACTTCCGCGAGCGGCGTAATCCCGCCCGATTTGATTTCGGTCAGTTTAATAATGTGGTAGCCGAAACTTGTCTTAATGGGCTCACTAACATCGTCCTTCTGCATGCTAAAGACTGCTTGTTCAAACTCGGGCGCCATTACGCCGCGACCGAACAATCCTGTCGCACCACCCTCGGCACGTGAACCGATATCGTCGGAGTGTTCCTTGGCAATTTCGCCAAAAGGCTTCCCGCTCAATACCATCTCCCGCATGCGAGAGGCCTTTTGCTTAGCCTCTGCGTCTTCCGCGCTCGTCGCCCCGGCCTTTAGCTGGATCAGAATGTGGCTGGCATTGCGTTGCTCGTCGGTTGTAAAGTCGGCTTTATGGGCGTCGTAGTACGCCTGCAGTTGGTCAGCAGAGACTGCAATTCCTGGCTCAAGATCTTCAAGTTTCAACTCTACGTACTCGAGAGCAACTGTATCGTCCACGCGATACTCTTCTTGGTGCTGCTCGAAGTGCGCACTCGCGTCTTGGTCGGAAATCACTTCTTTCCCGCTATCGGTCGGCGCGATGACTGCGTAACCGAGCGTTCGGGTTTGCGCCTGCAGCTGTTCAACGCGCGCGACTTCGTGAGGAGTTAGAAAAGCGGACGCCACGACACCGGCGCGCAATTGCTGCAACGCCAAGTCCTTGCGGGCCTGAGCTTCATAGGCGTGCTCGCTAAACCCCAACATACTCGTGACTTGCGCGTAGCGTTCGTTCGAGAATTTTCCGTCGACCTGAAAATTGGGCGAGCGCTTAAGGAACTCGGCAACTTGCTCCGTACTCATTCGGAGTCGAGCGCGATCGACGTTCTGCGTCAGTACGCGTTCCTCTACCAGATAATCAAGTGCTTTACGTTTGGTCGCCTCTTCAGACCAGACTGCAGCTTCAAACGCATCGCCGAGTTCCGCCTGCGCACGCTGCCGCAGTCTTTGGAAGGTTGACTGGAATTCTTTAAGTTCGACATCGTCGCCATTGATTTCGGCGACGATGACCTTCTTCGCTTCATTAAGATAGGATTCCACTCCCCATACCGCAAATGTAAGGCACAGGAAGAGCACAATAACAGCGGCAATGACGCCTTGGGCACGCTCGCGGATGGACTGCAACATGGTAGTGAAACCTTGGGCGTTGGGCTCAGGCGAGCATGTTTCCATGCGCCCTGGCCGATGCTATCGACACGAACCAACCAGGTGCGTTCGCGCCTTACCCGTGCTGCATCGCTGCAGCACCTACGTGACGGGGAAGATGGCGGAGTGGACGGGGCTCGAACCCGCGACCCCCGGCGTGACAGGCCGGTATTCTAACCAACTGAACTACCACTCCGTATATCCCTGACCTGGTGGGTGCTGAGGGGTTCGAACCCACGACCTTCGCCTTGTAAGGGCGACGCTCTTCCGACTGAGCTAAGCACCCGAAGAGCTCCTCAGTTTAAGGCATCCTTGAGCGCTTTTCCAGGTTTGAATCCCATGGATCGTGAAGCCTCGATATTAATGGCGTCACCCGTGCGCGGATTGCGTCCGGTCCGTGCCGCGCGCTCGCGAACGGTGAATGTCCCGAAGCCCGTCAGTGTGACGGCCTCGTTCTTTTTTAGCGCTGCGACGATAGCATCCGTCACCGCGTCGAGCGCTCGCGCCGCAGACGCACGCGACAGATCGGCCGCCTCCGAAACTGCTTCAACTAAATCAGCTTTGTTCATTGATGCCCCTCTGTTTTTTTTGATTTCTCATGCATCGATCACTCATCGAAAACCTGCCTCGAGCGGATACGCCGGGCCTGCCGCCTGCCTCAGTGCCGCCGCACCTTGTCTGGATCCGCGTCTGCCTCGCGCGTTTCCTTGCGCGCTGCGGTTTCTTCAAAGTTATCCGGCAGTGGTTCAGGCATCCGCTGCAGCGCGACCGTAAGCACTTCGTCGATCCAACGTACTGGCTTGATCGTAAGGCCTTGCAAGATATTGGCCGGGATTTCTTTGAGTTCTCGCTCATTTTCAACCGGTATCAACACCGTCTTGATCCCACCCCGTAGCGCGGCTAGCAGTTTTTCCTTCAAACCACCGATGGGCAGTACCTCACCTCGCAGCGTGATCTCACCCGTCATCGCCACGTCTCCGCGGACGGGTATTCCGGACAGGGCGGAAACGAGCGCGGTGCACATACCGACGCCTGCACTCGGGCCATCCTTGGGCGTGGCGCCTTCCGGCACGTGAAAGTGTACATCGATGCTCTGGTAGAAATCCGGTTTGATCCCGAGCGAGGCAGCGCGGCTGCGCACGACGGTCATCGCAGCCTTAATGGATTCCTGCATCACATCGCCCAGTCGCCCCGTGTAAGTTTCCTTACCTTTGCCGGGCACGATGGCCGCCTCGATCGTGAGCAGATCACCGCCGACTTCCGTCCACGCTAGCCCTGTCACCTGACCCACGCGATCCTCCCCTTCCGCTAGGCCATAACGGAAGCGCTTCACGCCCAGGTACTTCTCGATGACCTTTGAGGTGATCGACACGGTCTTTTCGGTGGGCTTCTTTAGCACCTGTTTGACAACCTTGCGGCAAAGATTGGCAATCTCGCGTTCCAGATTGCGCACGCCAGCCTCGCGTGTGTAGTACCTGATAATGTCGCGTAGCGCAGACTCTCCGATCAGCATCTCTTGTGGTTTCAAACCATTCGCCTCGATCTGCTTCGGTATCAGATAACGTTGGGCGATACTGATTTTTTCGTCCTCGGTGTAGCCCGCCAGTCGGATGACTTCCATCCGGTCCAACAGTGGCGCTGGAATATTCAAGCTGTTCGCGGTCGTCACGAACATGACTTCAGACAGATCGTAATCAACTTCCAGGTAATGATCGTTGAACGTACTGTTCTGCTCAGGATCGAGTACTTCCAGCAGTGCGGACGCCGGATCGCCCCGGAAATCCATGGCCATCTTGTCGACTTCGTCGAGCAGGAACAGCGGATTACGGGTTTCAACTTTGGCCATGTTCTGCAAGATCTTGCCCGGCATCGAACCGACATAGGTCCGGCGGTGGCCGCGAATTTCAGCCTCGTCACGTACACCACCTAGCGACATGCGGACGAATTTCCGGTTGGTCGCCCGCGCGATAGAGCGTCCGAGCGACGTCTTGCCAACTCCCGGAGGCCCGACCAGGCAGAGAATCGGGCCTTTCATTTTCTTGACACGTTGTTGAACTGCCAGATATTCAAGAATGCGCTCTTTAACCTTCTCGAGTCCGTAATGGTCTTCGTCGAGGATCTTCTCCGCATACGCCAAGTCGGCATTGGTCTTCGAGCGCGCCTTCCACGGCACATTCATGATCCAGTCGATATAGTTACGCACCACCGTTGCCTCGGCTGACATTGGCGACATCATGCGCAACTTTTTAAGCTCCCCTTCCGCTTTCTTGCGTGCTTCCTTGTGCATGCCGGACTTCTTGATTCGAGCCGCGATTTCGTCGAACTCATTAACACCATCTTCGCTCTCACCAAGTTCATTCTGAATAGCTTTCATCTGCTCATTCAGATAGTACTCGCGCTGACTTTTCTCCATCTGCTTCTTAACTCGCCCGCGTAATCGCTTTTCGACTTGCAGCAGATCGATTTCTGTTTCCATTACGATGATGAGATGTTCCAAGCGTGCGCGAAGCTCGATGATCTCGAGGATTTTCTGCTTCTCGTTGAGCTTGATGGACAGATGCGCCGCAATGGTATCGGCGAGGCGCGATGGATCATCAATACTCGTGAGCGAAGACACGATCTCAGGTGGAACTTTCTTGTTAAGTTTCACGTACTGGTCAAATTGGCCCATCAGAGACCGCACCAGCACTTCCGTTTCGCGCTCGGAAAGAGTTTCCGGCTCGATTATCTGAACGTTGGCTGCATGATAGGACGTGAAGTCCACAAATTCGAGAATTCGAGCGCGTTGCACGCCCTCGACCAACACCTTGATGGTGCCGTCGGGCAACCGCAGCAATTGAAGTATGTTGGAAACCGTTCCCACGGCATGGATATCGGAAAGTTTGGGGTTGTCTTCGCCGGCACTTTTCTGTGCGACCAACAAGATTTGCTTGCCCTCCTCCATGGCTTTTTCGAGCGCTTTTACGGACTTGTCGCGGCCAACGAATAATGGGATCACCATGTGGGGATAAACCACCACATCACGGAGCGGCAACAGGGGAAGCAAATTTGAGGGTTCGTTCATGTATGGCCCGGCCTATTGTTTTAGGGGGTCGCAGCGCTGCAGCCCCAGGAATACAGATTCAGAGGCAGAATAGAGATGTGAGCGGGCACTCGGCGTCCACGTTGCCAGGCATAGTCGTCCATGTCGCCGGCCGGCATCGTTCATCAATCAGCGGCCGCCTTCGAGATATCGGGGCTCTGATAGATGGTCAGGGGTTTCGATTCACCATTAATCGCCGCTTCATCGACCACCACTTTCGAAACGTTCTTGAGGGATGGCAAATCATACATCGTGTCAAGTAGGTTCTGTTCGAGGATCGAGCGTAGCCCTCGCGCGCCGGTCTTGCGTTCAACCGCCTTGCGCGCTACGGCTCTGAGCGCGTCTTCGCGGAACTCAAGCGCGCAGCCTTCCATCTCGAAGAGCTTCGAATACTGCTTGGTCAGGGCGTTTCTGGGCTCGGTCAAAATTTGTACCAGCTGATCTTCATGCAGTTCATCGAGCACCGCCACGACCGGTAACCGGCCGACGAACTCCGGGATCAGTCCATACCGAATCAAGTCTTCTGGTTCCACCTGATGAAGCATTTCAGCCGTGGTCTTGCGGTCTGCCTTGCCCTTGACCTCCGCCGAGAAGCCAATGCCCCCTTTCTCTGATCGGTCGCGGATGATTTTGTCCAGTCCCGAAAAGGCGCCACCGCAGATGAAGAGTATGTTCGAGGTGTCGACCTGTAGAAATTCCTGCTGCGGATGTTTGCGCCCCCCTTGCGGCGGCACCGAGGCGACCGTGCCCTCGATCAATTTGAGCAAGGCTTGTTGCACGCCTTCACCGGAAACATCACGGGTGATCGAAGGGTTGTCAGACTTACGCGAGATTTTGTCTATTTCATCGATGTAGACAATGCCGGTTTGCGCTTTTTCAACGTCGTAATCACATTTCTGGAGCAGTTTTTGGATGATGTTCTCGACATCTTCA
This sequence comes from Pseudomonadota bacterium, assembly GCA_043734785.1. GTDB lineage: Bacteria > Pseudomonadota > Gammaproteobacteria > CAIKBL01. Next base: position 5,830 of record JAYTEX010000101.1, read on the forward strand.
CCCACGTAGCCCGCTTCGGTCAGCGTGGTCGCGTCCGCAATCGTGAATGGCACATTCAGTAATCGCGCAAGGGTTTCAGCCAGCAACGTCTTCCCACTACCCGTCGGACCGATCAGCAGGACGTTGCTCTTGGCGAGCTCAATATCACTTTGCTTGACGCGTGATTCCAACCGCTTGTAGTGGTTGTATACGGCTACTGCAAGGATTTTTTTGGCGTGCCCCTGGCCAATGACGTACTCGTCCAGAATATGGCGAATCTCGTGCGGAATAGGCAGCTTGTTGCCACCCGCACTACCGGACTTCTCCTGAATTTCTTCGCGGATGATGTCATTGCAAAGTTCCACGCATTCATCGCAGATGAAAACTGATGGTCCGGCAATGAGCTTTCGCACCTCGTGCTGGCTCTTGCCACAAAATGAACAATACAGGAGCCGATCGCTGTCGGTACCCTTCGTACTTTTGCCGTCGCTCATTCGCGCGTCCTCGTTACTGTCGTCGTTGCAGTTCGCAAACGATTAGATCGTGCTGTGCGGCAGTTACCGCGTAAGAACTGCGGCTTTGGCTGTTTCGCGCTTATCCAGTACCGCGTCGATGATCCCATAGGAACGTGCATCTTCGGCACTCATGAAGTTGTCTCGATCGGTATCGAGGGCCACTTTCTCCATCGACTGGCCGGTATGCTTGGCCAGGATTTCATTCAGGCGGTCGCGCGCTTTGAGGATTTCCCGGGCATGAATCTCGATATCAGTGGCCTGCCCCTGAAATCCACCCAACGGCTGGTGAATCATGATGCGTGAATGCGGCAGACAGTACCGCTTACCGGCCGCGCCAGCGCTGAGCAGCAAGGCCCCCATGCTGGCAGCTTGGCCGATGCATAACGTGCTGACGGCTGGCTTGATGAACTGCATGGTGTCGTAAATGGCGAGGCCCGCAGTCACCACACCACCCGGGGAGTTGATGTAGAGGTGGATGTCTTTGTCTGGATTCTCAGACTCAAGAAACAGTAATTGCGCAACGATCACATTGGCGACATGATCGTCGACCGGACCTACCAGAAAAACCACACGCTCCTTAAGAAGTCGACTGTAAATGTCGTACGCGCGTTCCCCGCGAGCCGTCTGTTCGACGACCATCGGCACCAGATTCAGTGCCCGGGTTTCTTGAGCTATCGTATTGTTAGAGAATATCAATTATTGGTCTCCAGCCGCAGTCTCTGCGGCAGTCTGCCTTGGATTCATAAGGTCGTCAAACGTGATCGAAATCGGTGTAACCTGAGCCCGTTCGACCACCCACTCCACCGCCTCTTCCTCCAAGCACAGGCCTTCGATTTCTTGGAGTCGCTGCGGCTCCTCGTAGTACCACTTCAACAGCGCTTCCGGCTGCTCATACGAAGCCGCTAGCGCCTCGACCCGCGCGCGAATCTTGGCCGGCTGCGCCTTAATACCGGCGTGTTTGATGATTTCGGCCATGATCAGCCCGAGCTTTACCCTATTAGCGGCTGACGCTTCAAATCGACTCAAATCGTCGTGGGCGCCGAGTGATGCGGAATCAATCCCGCGCCTTGCCAGGGTTCGTATCATTTCCTGTTGCAAACGCAGGCATTCCGAACGGATCAGCGTTTTCGGCAATTCAAGCGTGTGATGGTCGCGCAAGCGCTCAAGCACGAGCCCGTTGAAGCGCCGCTCCAGTGCGCGATTCCGTTCGCGTTCCATGTTTTCACGCACTTCCTGTCGGAATGATGCCAATGCCCCGTCTTTGACCCCAAAGCGTTCGAAAAAGTCCGCGTTCATTTCGGGCAGCACGCTAGCTTCCACCTTCCCCACCGACACTGCAAACGAAACACCGCGTCCAGCGAACTCCGCGTTGTGATATTCGCCCGGAAACTGGAGATTGAGCGTGCGTTGCTCACCCGCGTTCACGCCGACCAAACCCTCTTCAAAGCCACTGATCATGCGGCCCTGTCCCAGGACGAGTGTGAATTCCTTGGCGCTACCGTTCTCGAATGGCTGAGTTTCGCCCTCGAGCGTGCCCTCAAAGTCGAGCACCAGCTGGTCACCGTTGATCGCCTGCCGGTTAACTTCCTGCCAGGTTTTCGCTTGCTCGCGCAGCACCTCGACCATTTTATCGAGATCCGCTTCAGTCACTTCGCACTCCGGTCGCTCGACCCTTAGTCCTTCGACTGGCGCGAGGACAACCTCCGGGAAAATCTCGAAGGTTGCGGTGTAGCGGAGGCCCTGACCGAGATCCGCACTGACTGGATCAATGACGGGATCCGCCACTGGGCGCAACTGGTGGGTGCCAACAGCTTCCGCAAACGAGGCGCGCAAAACTTCCGAGACCACCTCATTGCGCACGCGCATGCCGAACTGGCGTTCGATCACTTTGGGTGGCGCTTTGCCCGGTCGAAAACCGTCTATCCGGGCACTTCGCGCCACGCTCTGCAACCGCGTTTTGACCTGTTCGGCGATTTGTTGCTCAGGGACTTCGACCTGGAGGCGACGTTCGAGGCCGCCGGGTTGCTCTAGAGTGACTTGCATAGTTCCTCAGTACCTTCAAAACTTGGTGCAAACTAAAAGTTGATTGCGTTCGAGGCGGCGCAGGATCCTCAATGCAGGACCCTGCGCTTGATGGTGCGAAAAGAGAGACTCGAACTCTCACGGGTTGCCCCACTGGCACCTAAAACCAGCGCGTCTACCAATTCCGCCACTTTCGCACGAATAAACCAGATGCAGGGCTCCGAGACTCGAAGCCCATTGCATCTCCGCACTTTTTTTTAGGTGCTTGCGGGTCACCGACCCGGTACACAGCCCGGGAAATCCATCGTCTTTCCGGGCGGCATTATAGGCGCAGTAAACGGGGTTTGACACCCCGGCAAACCAGTCATTCCGGCATCAAATGCGCTACACTCCCCAGCGAGTGAACGCCCAGGTCTGGAACTACTCAAGGAGCGCGCGCGATGACTCACCGGATTACAGAGCACAGGATTGTCGTCGCTTTGGTATTTCTCGTCGTTCTCCTGTCAGCGATCGAGGTGGCGGCCCGCACTGTAGTTGAATGCCGAGAAGCTGACGGCAGCCTCTCGTTTCGTGATCATTGCTCGCCCAACGAGGCGAAAACAGGCGAAAAGCGTTTGCGGAATGCACCAAAAATATCAGAACTGTCAGCGGCACAGCTCGCAAAAACTACCCCGGTCATACTCTACTCCGTGCCCAATTGCGATGCGTGCGATTTGATTCGATTGCAACTGCAGTCACGCACTATCCCTTTTACCGAGAAAGATGTCAGTAGCAACGCCGTCACACAGCAGGAGCTCCAAACTGCTTCCGGCGCATTAACGGTCCCCACCGTTCTGATTGGCGATAAGGCACAGGCAGGCTACGATCGGGCGGCGCTAAACCAACGACTGACCGAGGTTGGCTTCAAACCAGCCACGGCGCCTGCAGTCAATGAGCTAGACGCCAAGGGCGCGTCGAATTAGCTAACGCTCTGGAATCAATCACGCGCATGACGTATATGGAGTCTTCACTGGAAGCCGAAAACGCCTTCTACCACGCGTTCGAATCCGGAGATTTGGAGGCCATGATGTCAATCTGGGCCGACAGCGCAGACTCCAAATGTATTCATCCACTGGGCACGGTTTTGAGCGGTCTGTCTGAGATTCGCGCGAGCTGGGCGGAAATACTCCGCGCCCAACCGCCGCGCAGTTTCGAGATCGAGCGCGTGAGCGTACTGCAGACCCCGGATCTAGCCATTCATACAGTCTTCGAAACGCTCATCCTGCCGCTTCAGCGGCAACGCTTTCCTCCCCTGCTCGCGACCAATATCTACCGCAAAATTAATGGCTCCTGGCAGATGTTAATGCATCATGCGAGCCCCGTTGGGATGGTCGACTCGGCGCCATTCCAAGCAGCAGGGCCCGCCGCGACCAGGCATTAAAGATCGATCAGAAAGGCATCGATAGGCTTTGCCATCGAGCGACAAAGACATTTTTCGCCGCCCTCCGCCTCCACCACTCGATAGCCGTCAGCTTGTAGCATCCTGGTCAGTACCGTCCTAACGGTACTGACATCATCGGTAATGAGCACTGTCTTGTGCCGTGCGCCTGTTCACGGCAGCGCGCATTTTCTATGGTCTTGGTTCAACTTTGGGTTTGCGGCTTTCCGGGGCACATTTGGGCGCAACCCTTGATTCCAAGTCATCCGTTGAGATGAGACTACCAGTAACTCCACGCGCCCGTTTTCAGCACATAAATCGCCAGCGCGAGGTTCGTAATGGCATGGGCCACCGTGCAGGCGAACAGGCTGTGCGTCGCCCGACACAGCCAGGTCATCAGCAGTGCGAATACCATGGCTGCCAGCCATTCCGGGTGCGAGAAGCCGAAAAGCAAGGTACTCAGGCCAAGGGCAAATGGGGTGAAAGCACCGATTCGCACCGTCTGCCATGCCTCAGGATTCGTGATATAGCGCACCACAAACGAACGCCAAAACACCTCCTCCATGACCGGCACAATCAGCGCGATCCCAAGCAGGCGAATGACGATAAATATCGCCCTCCATACCGGCTCGGAGATGTCCTCGTAAGGATTAAATGCTGTCCGTGTACCGAGGAACGCCACATGCGGCGTCCACAAATCCAGCGTGATCCATAACACGAAGCCAAGCATCCCGACGAGAATTCCGAGCACTAAGGTCGTCCACGCGGGGCGGAATTCATTAATCCATCGTGGCGCACAGAACGCCAGTGCCGCAGTCACGAGCAGTAGCTTCAACAAATAGGCGAACGGATAGACGCTTCGCGGGACCAATCCTTCCACCGTCGTAAACGCCACAAAGAGTCCCATCGGCAACACATAGTAAAATCCCCGTGGCAACACGCGTCCCATCTTCATCGCTCCTATCCACACTAAGTTTTTCTACTGCGGCATCACCTTTATCTATTTTTGGTGATCGAAATGCCTGCTCGCTTTCTCCTTTGCAGCATAATGGAGATCAACGTCCCCTGACTCCACGCCTGGCGCGTCGCGGATTCCTTCCCCGCGCTTGTCCGGATGCCGTCCTTCAGGCGACACTCCCCCATCCACTTTCGAACTATCGGTGCCGGCATGATCCAGCTTCGAGGTGCAACGCGGCATTCCTCGCACTACTACCGCTTTCGCCAGATGCTGAGCTTGAGCCTCATCGCGCTGACCCTGGCGCTGGCCTACGGCAGCTGGTATGCCTACAGCGTATTCCTGGTGGCCCTGTTGCAAGACTTTGGTTGGAGCCGTTCGATCCTGGGCGGTGCGTTCTCGGTGTTCGCCTTGGTGCAGGGCTTGGCCAATCCGCTGCTCGGCATGCTTTGCGATCGCGTGCGCCCGCCGGCAGTGGTCGCGTTCGGCAGTGTCGCGCTTGGCGCCGCACTTTACTTAGACAGCTATATCCAAACGCCGTGGCA
>JAYTEX010000102.1:0-19384 GCA_043734785.1 Pseudomonadota bacterium
GATATGCAAGGGTGCTTCAGGGTCGGCCCCCAGGATGGTTTCAAGCCGCAGCGGCCGTCGTTCCAAGGCCGCCTTGCCTAACGGCCAGGGCAACGCCACCTGCAATCCTTCCAGGCTGGATTCGAGGACCAGACGTTTACCGATCGAGGTGTCGCCCTCTTGCCGCGGTGTGGTCAGTAATGCTTGCCAGGACAGCTCGCCCTTGAGCACGTCCAGGCGCTGATTAGCGGCTAACCACGCATGCACCTTCGGGGCGTGGTGCGCGATATGGTCGAGAATTTGCGCGGCGTCCGCAGTGCCGGTCATGCGGAATTCATTGGCGTAATTCGGATCGCCTATCCTGCCCTTGACGATGAGGCCCACGCGCTGCGTGCCGAGTAGCGCAGTCAGGTCCTCTCCGTACCAGTCCTTGCGCGTAAAATTGAGGCGGCCCCGGAGGTCGTCGAGCGCGAGTCCATGGCGCGTAGTGCGCAATGCATTGCCCTCAAAACTGAGCGTGCCGAGCACCTTCTTCTCGGCGCCATGCTTCAGCCCCAGATGCAGGTCGAGCCCCAGATCGACCACCCCAGTCAGCGCGAAATCGGCAAGTTGGGATATCGCGCCCTGCTCGAGTGGGCTTTCACGCAGAGTCTGCAACAGGTCAGGCAGGTTGGTGCGCACCGTCCCGTTCAAAGTCAGCACCGGCTCATGGCTAAGAAAGTCTTCCATGGCGAACTTGGCGCTCTGCAGCGGCGAGTTGAAGAACTTTGCGGCGATTATTTCGCCCGCGAGCGCGCGCCCGGTGAATTTAATATCGCCACTGACCTCGGTGGCCAACGGCCATTGTTGCGCATAGTGCAGGGTGGCATCCTCCACTGCAAAGCTGGCCTCGAAGACGCCTTCACCGTGATCGAAAGGAAAGCTCGCGAGCGGTCCGCGCAGCACGAGCTGACCCCCTTTGACGGTGCCGGTTTGAAACGCAGTGCGCAACCATTCATCGCCATGCGGGTGCATCACTTGCAGTGGCATGAGCGTTGGCATGCGTGTGAGATCGCCGGTGCCCAAGGTCACTTGCAGATCGGCTTCCACGGCAAGCGCGGGACCAGGCGAAAGCGGTTTGCGCAGCGACCCCCGCACACGCAGTGGCAAATCATTCACCAAACCCTGCAAGTCGACCCCCAGGGTTCGGACCGCGCCCGCCCCGAGCTGCCAGCGCAGCGACCCGGCCAGGGCCGACAGCGCGAGCGGCTCAGCGAGGTGGTGCTCGTAATCAATATCGAGTGTCGAGTGATCGAACACGACCGCCCCGCCATGGCGATTGGCGATGAGCCGCGCGGAGAGGTCGTGTAGCCCTGGATGCGCCGCGCCTTGATCGAGATGGATCTGGCGGGCAGTGCCGCGTGCATAAAAATTCTGTTGCGGGCCATCGCCGGAGATGCCGAGACGCACATTATCAATGGCACCCGAATGCAGTGCGTCCAGCACCGCAGCGGGCGCGTCGTCGAGGCGCGGCAGCCAGGGTTTAACCAGGGGCAAGACCGCCAACGGTAGCGAATCCGCGCTCATGCTGAAACTCGGCGCCGCGCCGCGTGTGAGTTGAAACCGCCAGTCGATGGGACCGCCCGTCGTCGCATCAGTGGTGAGATGCACCAGCTGGACATCAAACCTTGCGGCGGAACCTGCCAGCACTCCGCGCAGTGCGTAGCGCGCGGGCGCCTGATTCAAGCGGTCGCGGACGCCGCGAATGTCGAGGTGACTTAAATCGAATCCGATCTGAACAGCATTCAAATCCGGCAGATCCGGCCATGTGATCTGCACCAAGGCGTCAGCCCTAAGAGCCGTCACATCTGGCAGCTTAAATTCTTGTTTCAGCAGAAACGCGTGAAGGTCGAGATCAGTGCCGAATAGGCGCACCAGGGGCGCGACCCCGCGCACCCCGCGCTTGGGCAACCTGGCGCGAAAGCTGACCGGAGCGGCCACCGCCTCGAGATTGCCCGCAGTGCCCTCGATCAGCGTGAACTCCGTGCCGGCCTCAATGGTAAAATTAACCTGACTCGCGCGTATGGATTTAAACCGCTGTTGCTCGTCGCGCACGACGAAGTCGGCATCTATCACTTGCAGCCCGCGTTGCGCGAGTAACCAACGCATGAACTTCGCGTCAGGTCGCGAAAAGCCTTCGACCACGAACGCGTTATCGGCACGCCGCAGAAGCTTGAGCGTGAGGCCACGCAGTGTGAGATTTCCGACCTGTATGCGCCGCGCGTGCAGGCTAGCCCAGAAATCGAGCCGTGCCTCGGCGTGTGCGAAGCGCAGAATCTCCGGACCCTCGGCATGCGCAAGACGTACGTGGATGTTGTGTACGGCGAGCACCGGCAAGCCAGCGCGCCAATGGATCTCTAAGCGGCCAATCGAAACCGGGGCACCCACCAGCCGGCTGGCCCAGGATTCCACCAGCGGAAGTTCGTGCGTCAGGCGCGGCAACAGCACGCGAAGGGTGGTGATCAGCAGAGCAAGCACGACGATCGCGAGTGCGCTGGCATTCCAAGCCCAGCGCAACCAACCGATGAGGTGCTTGGTCATGGCGAGAAATCGGCGTTAGAGCAGGACGACGTCGTACTGTTCTTGCGGGTAGGTGGTTTCGACTTGAAACCGGATCGGAATGCCGATGAACTCTTCCAGTGCCAGCACGCTGGTCGATTCTTCATCGAGCAATAAATCGACCACGTTCTGGGCGGCTATCACTAATAATTTCTGGGCATCGTATTGGCGCTGCGCGCGCAGAATCTCGCGGAAAATCTCATAACAAACCGTTTCGACAGTCTTGATCGAGCCTCGCCCGCTGCAAGTAGGGCAAGCTTCGCACAAGATATGCTCCAGGCTCTCGCGAGTGCGCTTGCGAGTGATTTGAACCAGCCCGAGTGAGGTGACATCGCTGATGCTGATCTTGGAATGGTCCCGTTCCAAACTCTTCTCCAGCGCACGCAGGACCTGACGCCGATGCTCGTCCTCGAGCATGTCAATGAAGTCGACGATGATGATCCCGCCCAGATTCCTCAACCGGAGTTGACGCGCGATCGCCTGGGCCGCTTCCAGGTTGGTTTTGAAAGTGGTTTCTTCGAGATTGCGATGCCCGACGAAGCCGCCGGTGTTTACATCGATGGTGGTCATGGCTTCTGTCTGATCAAATACCAGGTGGCCGCCTGATTTAAGTTCGACCTTGCGCTGGAGCGCGCGTTGAATTTCGTCTTCGGTGGAATATAAATCGAGGATCGGTCGTTCGCCGGGGTAATGTTCCAGCCGTGAGGCGAGTTCCGGGGTAAATTCCTCGGCGAACGCTTTGGCCCTGGTGAAGGTTTCGCGCGAATCGATGCGAATTTTCTCAGCCTGGCTGGCGGATAGATCGCGCAGGATCCGCAGCACCAGTGGGAGATCTTCGTGGGCTACGAAAGCGGGTTTGGCGCCGATAATGCGCTCCTGAATGGCGGCCCACAGACGCCGTAAAAACAGCGTGTCGGCTTGCAATTCAATTGCCGATGCCCCTTCGGCCGCTGTGCGTACGATGAATCCGCCGGCGGCCACGCCGGGTTCGGGGAGCTCCGGGGTCAGTGTTTCATCTAATGGCGCACGCAGCGGCTTGAGACCTGGTTCCAGGGTCAACATGATCTCGCGCAGACGTTTACGTTCCTCCTCGCTCGCGATCCGCTGGGAAATACCCAACGAGTTGGTCTCTGGCATGAACACAAGATAACGCGAGGGAATACTTAGGTAAGTGGTAAGTCGCGCGCCTTTGGTGCCAAGCGGTTCTTTGGCGACCTGCACCAGGATTTGCTGCCCTTCATGCACCGCCTGCTCGATCGATACGTCATGTCCACTAAGCTGCTTACGCTGCGCCGCGGACACAATATCCGAGACATGCAGAAACGCTGCGCGCGCCAAGCCGATATCGACAAAGGCCGCGCCCATGCCGGGGAGTACGCGGCTGATGCGCCCAAGATATAGATTGCCCACAAAGCCGCGGCGCCGGGTCCGTTCGATCAGGACCTCCTGCAATACGCCATTTTCGACAAACGCGACGCGCGTCTCTTGAGGAGTCACATTGACTAAAATTTCTTCGGACATGGGCGTGGAGAGTCTCTATCGGGTTGCCGATGGTCAGGGTTCGGGCGTCACCTGGTCAAAGATAACTAATTAATTCTAAAGCGACTATAGCGAGCCGGGTCGTGCGCGACCGCAGCCCCAGGCAGGGCGGCGAGGTGGGGTGCCCTGGGTGGTTGCAGGTCCGCTAATCTCAATATCCATGGACTGGCGCTTTTCCGCAGGCGCGCGATGAGTATAATGCACGCGCCTCACGCCATGCCCATTTCTAACCCCCACGCAAGCATCGTATTTGTCCTCGCCATCGGCGACGGCAAACCGTTGATGCCACTGACCGCCCGGCGTACGACGGCGGCGTTGCCCTATGCCGGGAACTACCGCGTGATCGATTTCGCGTTGACCAACTGCATGCACTCTGGGCTGCGTCGAATCAATGTGCTTACGCAGTTCAATTCGTTGTCATTGCAGAATCATCTGCGCGACGGGTGGTCGATATTCAATACCGACCTGGGGGAGTTCGTCACGCCCGTATCGCCGCCGATCACAGAAGATCTCTCGATTTACAGTGGGCAGACGGATGCCTTGTACAAGGGCCTGTATCTGCTCGATGACGCGCAAGAAGACACGGTGCTGATTGTCTCCGGCGAGCAAATTTATCGCATGGACTATGCGGCGATGGTGGCCTCGCACGTGGCGCGCAAGGCGGATGTCACGATCGCCGCCATCGATCACGAAACAGCACTCGGCAGCGCCTTTCCCGCCTCTTTCAACATTGCTGATGGCGAACTGGACGAGATCACCATCTTCCCGGTGCCAGGCCCGCTTCCGGAAGGTAGCAGCGCTTTCGGCCCGATGGGGGTGTTTGCGTTCCGGCGTTCGTGTCTGATCGAATGCCTGAGTCGTCTCGATAACAATGGCGCGCGTAAGCAGAACATCATCGAGATGATTTGCCGCGAGTTGCTCGGACGCGCACGAATCTTCAGCTACCACTTCGGCGGCGAATATGGACGCGTGACGCAGGACCGTTACTGGCGGACCCTGGGCTCGCTCGACGATTACTACGACGCGAATATGGATCTTCTCAAGCTCGAACCACCGCTGGATATCTATCAAGCGGACTGGCCGGTGCGCACCTATCAACAACAGCGACCGCCGGCGCGTACGGTGCCAGGACGGTCCTGTACCGAAGGGATTTGCGTAAATTCCATCATCGCCGGTGGCACCGTGATCGCGGGCGGCGGCGTGAGTCGCAGCGTGCTGGGCAATCGCGTATTTATTGATGATGGTGCCACCGTCGAGGATTCCATTCTGTTCCTCGGCGTGAATGTCGGCGAAGGCGCCCAGGTCCGCCGCGTAATCTGCGATCGCAACGTCCAGATCCCGGCCAATGAGAAAATCGGTGTCGATCTCAAGCGCGATGCGCAGCGCTTCTCGTTGACCCCGAGGGGGGTCGTGGTCATCCCGTCCAATTACCGCTTCACGAGCTGACTCCGTCATGACATTCGAAGCGGCGCTCGCTGAGTTTCTGCCAGAGGATGCACTGCTGATCGCCGTTGAAGCCAAGCGACCCTACGAATGCGACGGCTTGGCGGCCTATCGCCAACTGCCACGGGTGGTCTGTGTGCCGCGTACGCGCGAACAGGTGCGGCGCATCCTGCAGACCTGCGCCGAATTTCGAGTGCCCGTGGTGCCGCGTGGCGCGGGCACGGGCTTGTCGGGGGGCGCCTTGCCGCTGGCCGATGGCTGCCTGCTCAGCCTCGCGCGTTTCAACCGTATTCTCGAAATCGATCCTGACAATCGCTACGCCGTGGTCGAGCCCGGCGTGCGCAATCTCGCGATATCGGAAGCTGCCGTCCAATATGGCCTGTACTACGCGCCCGATCCCTCTTCGCAAATCGCGTGTTCGATCGGCGGCAACGTGGCCGAGAATTCCGGTGGCGTGCATTGCCTGAAGTATGGCTTGACGGTGCACAATGTGATGGGTGTCAAACTGTTTCTGAGCGACGGCACCTGGATTGAATTGGGCGGGCGCACCCTCGAAGCGCCTGGGCTTGATCTGCTCGCGGTCGTGAACGGCTCAGAAGGGCTGCTCGGGATCGTGATGGAGGTCACGGTCAAGCTATTACCGAAACCCCCTGTCGCGCGGGTGTTGTTGGCAGCCTTCGATGACGTGGAGGCCGCCGGTCGCGCCGTCGCCGGGATCATCGAGTGCGGGGTCACCCCGGCGGGACTCGAAATGATGGACTCTCTCGCGGTGCGGGTGGCCGAGGATTTCTGTCACCCGGGTTATCCGGTCGATGCGGCGGCGATTCTGCTGTGCGAGCTCGATGGCAGCGAGGCCGAAGTCGCGGCCGACATTGCGCAGGTCGAAGCGTTGCTCGAGCGCGATGGCGCGCGCGAAGTGCGCTGTTCGCGCGATGAGGCAGAACGGTTGCGCTTCTGGCAGGGGCGCAAGGCCGCCTTTCCGGCGATCGGACGGATTGCACCCGACTACTACTGCATGGATGGCACGATTCCGCGGCGAGAACTGGCGCGCGTCTTGCGGCGTATCGCCGAGCTATCGGCGCAGAGCGGGCTGCCGATCGCTAACGTGTTTCATGCGGGGGATGGGAATCTGCATCCACTGATTGCGTTTGATGCCAACGACGACACGCAGCTCGCGCTCGCCGAACAGGTGGGCGCCGAGATTCTCGAACTGTGTATTGCAGTCGGTGGGACCGTGACGGGCGAGCACGGGGTGGGCATAGAGAAGCTGAATCAGATGTGTATTCAGTTCAACCCACTGGAGCTCGCGCAATTTCATCGACTCAAGGCCGCGTTCGATCCGCTGAATCTGCTCAATCCGGGGCGCGCGGTGCCCTCGCTCCATCGCTGCGCTGAGTTTGGGGCGATGCGCGTGCATCGCGGGCAACTGCCGCATTCGGAACTTGAGCGGTTCTAGCAGATTCTGGCAGGTTCTAGCAGCCTGTCGAACGGTGGGGTGAAGCGACGACAGCGTGGGACCGCGGTTCTTCTGCGTGCGCATTCTCGTGACTCGGCACCGCCCAGGATGGCGGCGAACCCATCTCAGGTCTGCGTCCCGCCCACCGTCAGGCCATCGATCCGCAACGTGGGCTGGCCCACCCCGACCGGCACGGACTGCCCGTTTTTGCCGCAGGTTCCGATGCCGTTGTCGAGCGCGAGATCGTTGCCGATCATAGCGACCCGGGTGAGCACATCGGGCCCGTTACCGACCAAGGTTGCGCCTTTGACCGGCGCCGTGATTTGACCATTCTCGATGAGATAAGCTTCGTTCGCACTGAACACAAATTTGCCGTTCGTGATATCCACCTGACCGCCGCTGAAACTGACGGCGTACAGTCCGCGGGTGACCGATTTCAGAATCTCCCGCGGATCGTGCTGGCCAGCGAGCATGTAGGTGTTGGTCATGCGCGGCATCGGGCGATGACTGTAGGACTGGCGCCGGCCATTCCCGGTCGTCGGCATCTTCATCAGCTGCGCGTTCTGCTTATCCTGCAGGTAACCGCGCAGGATTCCGTCTTCGATCAACACGGTGCGTTGGCCCGGCGTGCCCTCGTCGTCGATGGCGAGCGAGCCACGCCGATTGGGCGGCGTTGCGTCATCAACCACCGTACACCCTCGCACCGCAACGCGTTCGCCGATGCGGCCGGCGAATGCTGAGGTGCCTTTGCGATTGAAGTCTCCTTCGAGTCCGTGACCAATGGCTTCGTGCAGCAGGATCCCGGGCCAGCCGGGGCCGAGCACTACCGTCATCTCGCCCGCCGGCGCGGCACGCGCCTCAAGGCTGACCAGTGCTTGGCGCAAGGCTTCGTCGGCGATCGCTTCGGCGCGTCCTTCGGCCAGGAAGTACTCGTAGCCGCTGCGACCGCCACCACCGTAACTGGCGGTTTCGCGGCGACCCTTATGCTCGACGATGACCGAGACATTGAGCCTGACTAGCGGGCGGATGTCGGCCGCCAAGGTGCCGTCGGTGGCCGCGATCATCACCTGTGTGTAACGGCCAACGAGGCTCGCCATGACTTGCTTGACTCTCGGATCGGCGGCGCGCAAACGCGCATCAAGCGCCTGTAAAAGTTTGATCTTCTGACCTGCGGCCAAACTGGCGATCGGATCGACGGCCAGGTAACGCGCTGGCGCCGTGGTCGCCGACACGATCCGAATATCCTGGTGTTGACCCTGCCGGGTGATGGCGCGCGCGGCATCGGTGGCCTGCAGCAGCGCTGGCAAGCTTAAATCGTCCGAATAGGCAAACCCGGTTTTCTCGCCGACCACTGCGCGCACTCCGACGCCCTGTTCGAGCGCATGCGAGCCCTCTTTCACGATTCCGTCCTCCAAACTCCACGCTTCGCCACGTGAATACTCGAAATAGAGATCTGCCAGGCCGCCGGGCGCCGTAGTGAGATTGCCCAGCACGCGTTCGAGCGCGCTGATATCGAGGCCAGCCGGCTCTAGCAATTGCGTTTGAACGGTCAGAAGAGGGGTGTCTGTCATACGCTGCTCAATTCTCGATTCAAGGCCGCGATGGCCATTCAACATGCCTGCGAATTCAGCCTGCAACGCTCGACCATGGCTGGGATGCGCCCAGTTTCAAGGTGTTCTGGGGCTCAGCGGTGTCTGCGACATTGGCCATTCGCACCCGAGTCCCTATCCGTCACGCAATTCTAGTGTAATCGCCTTGGCCAAAGAATTCCCCGTATCCAATGCCGGCCCCTCAGGGTCTCAATCAAGCGGGCATAAATATCCGAAGCATGTTTTTTCCCGCCGCATGATCTCGCTTGGCGCCCTGTTGGGCGGCGAACTGGCGGGGTGAGAGACGGTCGTTAGTACGACGCGGATAGAGCATGACCACTCCGGCCCCATTATCCGAATTCAAAAATCTAAAACCCCTGATAAATCGACGCTAACCCCGGGCAACATGGCCAGTGCGATATTGCCATCATGGTGCGTGGTCGTGGCGGTGTAGGCTTGGTTTATCGGTTGCCGCATCCGATGCAGCAGTTTGCTGTTAACGTCGATCAACCAGACTTCTGGCACTGCGTGGCTTGCATACAACGGGAGTTTGATATCGCGGTCGTAGCGCAGAGTGGTGTCGCTGACTTCAATGAGCAGTAGCACATCCCCCGCGACGGGATGCGCAGTACGGTAGGCGTGCGCCGGCAATTTCACCACGGCGAGATCGGGCTGGGGTTCTGAACGCTGGTCCAGTCGAATCGGTTGTTGTACTGCGACAATCGCGCGGTCATTCAAGGCGTGAATCAACAGCCTGGTGAGCGTGTTAACCACGTACGCATGCCGGCTCCCAATTGGCGCCATGTCGATGACCTCTCCCTGGATCAATTCCACGCGCGCGCCGTGCGCAAGTAAGCCCACCTCGGCCATGCAGTAATAGGCATCGACGTTGATACGATGCCTGGGGAACCAGTCGTCGGCAACGGTACTCATGAATGCGCGAGACTCCATTCTGGGTAGCTGGCAGTCTATGCCAGCCGCGGCAAGCAGTCACTGTGCACCGCTGCCGCCGCGCCCGACCGGTGCCGACGTGAGATTGGGATTTAAGCGCTGTCATGGCGCGCTGCTAGCGCCTTCGACGTTTGACACACTGACCCGAGGCCGGTAGCGTGCGGGCACCCGAGTCTCGTCCATCACGCAACCAGTGCAATCCCCCGTGGCCAAAGAATTCCCTCGCATCCAACGCCTACCCCCTTATGTGTTCAACCTGGTAGGCGAACTCAAGATGGCTGCGCGCCGGCGCGGCGAAGACATCATCGACTTCGGCATGGGCAATCCGGACCAGCCCACCCCCCAGCACATCGTCGATAAGCTGGTGGAGGCCGTGCAGCGTGGTGACACGCACCGCTACTCTGTGTCGAGAGGGATCCCGCGCTTGCGGCAGGCCATTTGCAACTGGTATCGCAAGCGGTTCGACGTCTCACTTGATCCCGATAGCGAAGCGATCGTGACGATCGGATCCAAGGAAGGCCTGGCTCACCTCGCGCTTGCCACGGTCGATCACGGCGATGTGGTGCTGGTGCCAAACCCTTCCTACCCGATACATCCCTACGGTTTCGTGATCGCGGGCGCGGATATTCGGCACGTGCCGATTGGGCCTGGCGTCGATTTTTTCGCGGAACTCGAACAGGCCATTCGCAACACTTGGCCGCGCCCCAAGATGCTGTTACTCAACTTTCCGAGCAACCCGACGACCCAGTGCGTGGAACTCGATTTCTTCAAGCATGTGGTCGAGATCGCGCGTGAACACAATATCTATGTGGTGCACGATCTCGCCTACGCTGACCTCGTGTTCGATGGTTACCAGGCGCCGTCGATTCTGCAGGTGCAAGGCGCCAAGGACATCGCGGTCGAATCCTTTACCTTGTCCAAAAGCTATAACATGCCGGGCTGGCGCATCGGTTTCATGGTCGGTAATCCGGATCTCGTCTACGCGCTGGGGCGCATGAAGTCCTATCTGGACTACGGCATGTTCACCCCGGTACAGATCGCGGCGATTACTGCCCTCGAAGGCCCGCAGGAATGTGTGGCCGAGATCCGCGACATGTACCAGCAGCGTCGCGATGTGCTGTGCGATGGGCTTAATGCCGCCGGGTGGTCGGTCGAACGTCCGCGCGGCACCATGTTCGTGTGGGCCGAAATCCCGCCGCCATTTCAGATCCTGGGATCGCTGGAATTCTCCAAGAAGATGCTGCTAGAGGCCAAGGTTGCCGTGTCGCCGGGCATTGGTTTCGGAGAATACGGCGATCGCTATGTGCGGTTCGCCTTAATCGAGAATCCACACCGCACGCGGCAAGCGCTGCGTAGCATTAAGGAAATGTTGCGCGATCCGGAGCGTGTCACAGCGGGCGCTGTGCGCGATAACGTGGCGCGCTGAGCATGCCGGAACTTGCACCAGTCAAAGTAGGCCTGTTGGGGCTGGGCACAGTGGGCGGCGGCACCTTGACGGTGTTGCAGCGCAATGCGGGGTTGATCGCTTCTCGCGCCGGCCGCCGCATCGAGATAACGATCGCGACCGCGCGTGATCTCGGTAAAGCCCGCGCGCTCGATACTTCGAAACTCAAACTCGTCGCGGATCCGTTCGAAGTCGTCGATTCGCCCGAGGTCGAAATCATCGCCGAGTTGATTGGTGGTATCGAACCTGCGCACGAACTCGTGCTGCGCGCGATCCGCAACGGCAAGCATGTGGTGACGGCCAACAAGGCGCTGATCGCACTGCATGGCAACGAAATTTTTGCCGCCGCTCGGGCGCGCGGCGTGATGGTCGCCTTCGAAGCCGCTGTCGCTGGTGGCATCCCCGTCATCAAGGTGATGCGCGAGGCGCTTGCCGGCAATGATGTGTGGTGGCTGGCCGGGATTATCAACGGCACCTGCAATTTTATTCTGTCGGCGATGAGTGAGGCGGGCAGCGATTTCGCAGAGGTGTTAGCCGAAGCGCAACGCCGTGGGTATGCGGAAGCCGATCCTTCATTCGATATTGACGGGATCGATGCCGCGCACAAACTCACGATCCTGGCCGCGCTCGCTTTTGGGATCCCGCTGCAATTCAATAAGGTGTATGTCGAAGGTATCCGCCATGTCACGGGGGAAGACGTGAAATATGCGGAACGACTGGGCTATCGTATCAAGCATCTTGGGATCGCTCGCCAGGTCGCGGAGGGGATCGAATTACGCGTGCACCCCACGCTGATCCCCGCCAACCAACCGATTGCGCGTGTGAATGGCGTGATGAATGCCGTGCTGGTGCGCGGTGACGCGGCGGGCCCTGTGCTGTTATCGGGCGCGGGGGCCGGTGCGGAGCCAACGGCCTCCTCAGTGGTGGCCGATCTCGTGGATGTGGTGCGTGCGCTGACCACCGATCCAGAGAATCGGGTGCCGCATCTCGCCTTTCAACCGGACACCTTGGGGGATCTGCGCATCCTGGATATCGCCGACACGGAAACCGCTTGTTATTTGCGCTTGCAGGCCGCTGATGAGCCCGGGGTGCTGGCGGATGTCACGCGGATCCTCGCCGATCGTGGGATCAGTATCGAAGCGATTATCCAACTCGAGCATCAGAACGATCCGGCAGTGGTGCCAGTCGTGATCCTGACGCATTGCGTGAAAGAGCGTGCGATGGATGGCGCGATCGCGCGTATCGAAGCACTGCCGGCGATCAAGGCCGCAGTCGTTCGTATCCGCATGGAGCTTTTTGCATGAATGGCGTACAGCAGCATCCGAACCTTTATCGCGGTTTGATCGAGCGTTATCGCGCGCGCCTGCCGGTAACGCCCGACGCGCGGGTCATTAGTCTCACCGAAGGCGACACGCCGCTCATTCCGCTTGCCAAACTCGCGCTTGCCACGCGACGAAACGTGAAGATTTTTGCCAAATTCGAGGGTCTTAATCCCACTGGCTCGTTCAAGGATCGTGGCATGACCATGGCCGTCACGCAGGCCATAGCAGAAGGCACCAAGGCGATAATCTGCGCCTCCACCGGCAACACATCGGCGTCCGCGGCGGCCTACGCTGCACGCGCCGGGATCCGCTGTTTCGTGTTGATCCCAGAAGGCAAGATTGCACTCGGCAAGCTCGCCCAGGCGATGATTCAGGGCTCAGTCGTCATCCAGATCAAGGGCAACTTCGACGACGGCATGCGGATCGTGAAAGAGGTAGCTGCGGTTGCGCCAGTCACGATCGTGAACTCCATCAATCCTTATCGCTTGCAGGGCCAGAAGACTGCTGCCTTTGAGATCGTCGATGCACTGGGTCGCGCGCCGGACTATCACTGCATTCCGGTCGGGAATGCCGGCAACATCAGTGCGTACTGGGTGGGCTTCAGCGAATACGCCGGTATTCGCCCGAAAACGGCGTCTTGCGGTTTCTGCGCGGACACCTGCGCGTTCCCGTTTCCTGCGGTCACCGACACCCGACCCGTGATGGTGGGTTACCAGGCGGCCGGTTCTGCACCATTCATTGCGGGGCATCCGATCGATGATCCGGAAACCGTCGCGACGGCCATTCGCATCGGTAATCCACAATCATGGGATCTCGCGTGGGCCGCAGTGCGCGAATCGGGTGGCTGGTTCGATAGCCTCACGGATGAGGAAATTCTGCGTGCGCAGCGCCTGCTCGCGGAGACCGAGGGCGTTTTCTGCGAACCTGCCTCTGCGATTTCGGTGGCCGGGCTGCTGCGGGATATCGAACGCGGCAAGATTCGCGATGGCAGCCTGATTACCTGCACCTTGACCGGTCACGGCCTCAAAGATCCGGATACTGCGATCAAGCAAAGCCGTGGCAGTGTGCTTGAAGTGCCCGCAGACAGCGCAGCAGTCAAACGCGCCATCCTCGATAACCTTTAGTTTTTGTCGACGACCGCCATGTCGGGTGTCGTCATTTTTCTGCCGAGTGTGGTGCTTAGTGATGAAACCTCACTTGCCGATAGGCGACGCGAATTTCCTCGCCTCGCAGGGTGTCTCGGGGCTTCTACGCGGGCGCCTCACACCGGCCCGCTGGAACCCATGCTCGCGGCATGTTGCGGATTGACGGCAGATTTTGCGCTGGCGCGAATCACTGCCCTATACGATCTCGCGTGCCCCGCGCCTGCGCCCGATCTGTTGCGCAGCGATCCGGTTCATCTCCATGCGGATCCTAACAAGGTCTTGGTCTACGGACCCAGTCAGCTCGAATTATCCGCGGCCGAAGCAGATGACCTGCTCGGGAGCTTGCAGCAAGAGTTTCCGGCGCTTGGCTGGCAGCGCGGCACTGCACCGACCCGTTGGTACATTCAGCGCCCCGCAGAGGTGGCGGGCATCGCGCCATCGGCGCAATGGTTGAGCGGGCGTTCGATCACGCCGTTTATGCCGCTGGCTGCCCCCCAACGGGCATGGCGTCGCTGGCTCAACGATTTGCAGATGGTGTTGCACGAGAACCCGGTCAACCATGCTCGCGTTCGCCGCGGGTTGCCCGCCGTCAATGGCGTGTGGTGGTTCGGGGGTGGTGACGAGTTGATACCTGGCGCGTGCCCTTTCACGCAATTGATCGGCAACGATGTGCTATTGGCGGGACTCGCGCGACAGACCGGCCTTGCCTGGCAGTCACAGGCGAGGCCCGAATTGGGGCTAGCCGCTGCTGGCGATGTGCTGATGGTGGCAGGCACCGCGTTTGGCGAAGCAACGACGGAGGACCTGATTTCACTGGCGGAGATCGAAATACAATGGCTGCCGAAGCTGGTCAGTGCGCTGCGCCGAGGCCGCCTCCGCGCGCTTACTTTCGTGACCGCCACGCATCGCGCACGCCTTTCCTGGTGGCAGAGCTGGCAGCGCTGGCGCCCGCCGCAATCGTTCAAAGTGGAATGAAATGCGTGGCGTGACGCCGCCAGCCGCCTCGCGCATCGTGCGCCGGAGGATCCCCTTGGACGTTACGTTGCCCGACGCCTTGCATCCGGTCCTGCGCAGGGTATATGCCGCGCGCGGCGCTTGCGATCCGGGTGCGATCGATCTTGGCTTACAGGGCTTATTGCGCACCGACGAGTTACGCGGCATGCCGGCGGCCGTCGCCTTGCTGGAGGCGGCGCTGCGCGAGAATCAGCGGATCGTTATTGTGGCCGATTTCGATGCAGACGGCGCGACCAGCTGCGCGCTCGGCGTGCGCGCCCTGCGTGCCTGCGGGGCGCGCCAGGTCGATTACGTCGTGCCGAATCGCTTCGAATATGGTTACGGCCTCACGCCGCCAATCGTGGACCTGGTGCGCGCGAAGGGCGCTGATCTCCTGATCACCGTCGACAACGGGATTTCGAGCCTGGAGGGTGCCGCTGCAGCCAAAGGTTTCGGCATGAAGCTATTGATCACCGATCATCACTTGCCCGGCGCCAACCTGCCGGTCGCCGACGCCATCGTGAACCCGAATGTCCCGGGCGATAGTTTCCCGAGCAAGGCGCTGGCCGGAGTCGGGGTGATTTTCTATGTGATGCTGGCGCTGCGCGCGCAATTGCGGGCCCAGGGTTGGTTCTCGGCCCAGGGACTCGTCGATCCCAACTTTGCGGAGCTACTCGATCTGGTCGCGCTGGGCACCGTGGCGGATGTGGTGCCGCTTGATGCCAACAATCGACGCCTGGTCGCACAGGGCATCGCGCGGATCCGAGGCGGGCGGTGCCAGCCAGGGATTGCCGCTATTTTGCGGGTGGCTGGGCGTGACCCCGCGCGCCTGCTCGCGAGCGATCTGGCTTATGCGATAGGCCCGCGCTTGAATGCGGCGGGGCGCCTCGCTGATATGTCGCTCGGCATTGAATGTCTGCTGAGCGAGGTGCCCGCGCATTGTCTTGCGATGGCGGGCGAACTCGATGCGCTCAATCAGGAGCGGCGCACGCTTGAGCGAGAAATGAAAGGACAGGCGCTCGATCAGGTATTACAGGACTTGCCAGCGACCGGCGAATTGCCGTACGGAATTTGTGTGTTCGATCAGCGCTGGCATCAAGGGATCGTCGGGGTGATCGCCGGGCGCGTGAAGGATATCTATCACCGTCCCGTGATCGCCTTTGCGCTCGCGGGTCAGGATGAGATGAAAGGCTCGGGCCGTTCGATCCCGGGCGTGCATATTCGCGACGCGCTAGATACGGTGGCCGCCACCGACCCGGGCTTGTTGAGTCGCTTTGGCGGCCATGCCATGGCCGCCGGACTCTCGTTGCAGCGCGCCGACCTCGCGCGCTTCTCGGTCGCCTTCGATCGTGTGATCGCCGCGCAGGTCGATCCCGCCGTCCTCACGCCGTTCGTGTATACCGATGGCGAGCTCGCGCTTGGCGATATGACCTTGGAACTCGCGCGGCTGTTGAGCACTGCAGCGCCCTGGGGCCAAGCGTTTCTCGAGCCCTTGTTCGATGCCGAGTTCGAGATCCGGCAACGCCGTGTGGTGGGCAACGATCACCTCAAACTGCAACTGGTTTTTGCGACGACCGTTTTTCCTGCGATTGCGTTCAATGCCGCTGCCGAGCCGTGGGCGCTCGACGCGCGCCGCATTCGTGCCGCGTATCGACTCTCGGTCAATGAATACCAGGGCGTGGAAAGTCTGCAGCTGGTGATCGCACACGCGGAGGCGCTCGCTGACTGAAGCGGCGAGGGCGTCAATACGCGGTTGCTTGAGCCACTTGGCGAGGGTGTGTTGGAGTTTCCCCCAGCCAGTATCGGACTGAGGGCTGACGCCTTGCGCAGTAACCGCTACAATCGCGGACCGTTTTCCGCTACCTCTTTGCAGCATGGAACTCACCGGAACTCTCCAACGCATTAAAGACCTCCAGCGCCGGCTCGACGCGCTCAGGGGGTATCTTTGACTATGAAAATAAGGCCGATCGCCTGATCGAAGTCCAGCGCGAACTTGAAGCGCCAGACATCTGGAACCATCCGGCGCGCGCCCAGGCTCTCGGCAAAGAGCGCGTCGCCCTCGCCAGTATCGTTACCACGCTGCGCGAGATAGGCGCTCGGGTAGTCGATGCGCGCGAGTTGCTCGAACTGGCGGCGGTCGAGGACGACGATACCGCCGCCGAGGCCGTGATTGCCGATCTCGGCGTCGCCGAGCGCGGACTCGCCGATCTCGAATTCCAGCGGATGTTCAGTGGCGAGATGGATCCGGCCAATGCCTTTGTGGACATCCAGGCAGGATCGGGCGGCACGGAGGCGCAAGATTGGGCTGAGATGCTACTCAGGATGTATCTGCGCTGGGGCGAGGCGCACGGTTTGAAATGCGAATTGATCGAGTGCTCAGCGGGTGAAGTCGCGGGCATCAAGAGTGCGACGGTGCATATCGTCGGCGAATACGCCTTCGGCTGGCTGCGTACGGAAACTGGCGTCCATCGTCTGGTTCGTAAGTCACCATTTGATTCGGGCAATCGGCGGCACACATCCTTTGCGGCGGTGTTTGTGTCGCCCGAGATCGATGATGACATCGAGATCGACATCAACCCGGCAGATCTGCGCATCGATACTTATCGTGCTAGCGGTGCGGGCGGTCAGCATGTGAACAAGACCGACTCCGCCATCCGCATCACGCACCTGCCGAGCGGCGTGGTGGTGCAATGTCAGAATGAGCGATCACAGCACAAGAACCGGGATCAGGCCTTCAAAATGCTGCGCGCGAAAATGTATGAACAGGAAATGCTGAAGCGCAATGTTGAGAAGCAGGCGCTCGAAGACGCCAAGTCGGATATCGGCTGGGGGCATCAGATCCGCTCCTATGTGCTGGACCAGTCGCGGATCAAGGATTTACGGACTAACGTAGAGACCGGCAACACGCAGGCAGTGCTGGACGGCGCACTGGATCAGTTCCTGGAAGCAAGCCTGAAGCAAGGGTTGTGACGCAGTATCGCGGCGTAAGCCGTCAATGAGTAAGTTGGAAATGACCGACACCCCAGATTCCAGTACCGAAGCGCAGATCCTCGAACAACGGCGGGCTAAGCTCGGCGCGCTGCGTGCGCGTGGCAACGCCTACCCGAACGATTTCCGGCGCGATACGCTGGCCGCAGAACTCCACCAGGCCTACGCGACAGCAAATGCTGACCTACTGCAGACCGCGAATCGTCGGGTGACGCTTGCCGGGCGCATGATGACACGCCGAGTGATGGGCAAGGCAGCGTTTGCGAACATGCAGGATATGTCCGGCCAGATTCAGTTGTATGTGAAACGGGATACGCTCGGCGAAGATTTATACAACGAGTTCAAACACTGGGACCTCGGCGATATCGTGGGCGCGGAGGGCGTGGTTTTTCGCACCAATGCCGGTGAACTGTCCGTGCAGGTCGATCGCTTACGCCTGCTCACCAAAGCGCTGCGCCCGCTGCCAGAGAAGTTCCATGGCCTGATCGACCAAGAGGTGCGCTATCGCCAGCGATATCTCGATCTGATCACCAACCATGAAACGCGTCGCGTGTTCGCGATACGCTCGCAGACCATCGATTACATTCGCGGCTTTCTGCGCGAGCGTGGCTACCTCGAAGTCGAAACGCCGATGATGCAGGTCATTCCCGGGGGCGCGGCGGCGCGCCCATTTATCACGCATCACAATGCGCTCAATATGGATCTCTACCTTCGTATCGCGCCGGAACTCTATCTCAAGCGACTGGTGGTGGGTGGCATGGAGCGGGTGTTCGAGATCAATCGTAACTTTCGCAATGAAGGCCTCTCGCCGCGCCATAATCCCGAGTTCACGATGCTCGAGTTCTACGCAGCCTATATCGACTACCAGGATCTGATCGTCTTGACCGAACAACTGCTGCGGGAGTTATGCCAGGCAGTGCTGGGTCGCACCGAGATCGAGTACCAGGGGCAGTCCCTGGATTTTGGTAAACCGTTCGCGCGGATGACGCTCAAGGAATCGATAGGCGTATTCAATTCCGGTATCGCAATGCATGAGCTGGATGACTTGGCCAGCGCGCGCGCGGTGGCGTCTCGTCTTGGGGTAGTCCTCGAAGACGGCATCGGGCTCGGCAGAATTCAGACCGAGATATTTGAGAAATCGGTGGAGTCGCGGTTGGTTGCACCCACGTTCATTACGGAATATCCCGCCGAAGTGTCCCCGCTGGCCCGGCGCAGCGATCACGATCCGAGCGTGACCGATCGCTTTGAACTGATAGTGGCAGGACGAGAAATCGCGAACGGCTTTTCCGAGCTTAACGACCCGGAGGATCAGGCCGAACGATTCCTCGCTCAGGCGTCTGGTAAGGCGGGCGGTGATCATGAGGCCATGCATTACGACGCGGATTACATCACCGCTCTTGAGTATGGCTTGCCGCCGACGGCAGGGGAGGGGATCGGCATCGATCGGCTGGTCATGTTACTGACCGACAGCCCGTCCATCCGCGACGTATTGTTGTTTCCCCACCTACGACCGCGTGGGGCGTAGCGCATCCGTTCACACAGGGTTCAAACCCAGTCCTCGATGCTGCGCGAGTGCCGATCGCTCATGGTTGAAACCTTTCTGGCGACGTCTATCCGTGACGCTCAACGGGCGAGCTTGCTGGACCGACTAAGCCACGCGGCCAAAACGACCTCGTAAACTCGCCATGGTGATCCGCGCAAGCGCGTGAAACGTATATGCTGACGAACTCGGAAAGCGATCCGGCCCGAGGGCCGAGAGGTGCTGAAACGCAAGTCGCCGGCGCGCTGCACGCGGCCGTGCTCATCCTAAACTTTGGAGGTCATTATTCATGGTCAAGAATTCAGAACTCAAAACAGTTGCCGCGTTGCTCGGCACGACTTTCGCGGTAACGCTCGCTATCGCGCCGATCGCCAATGCAGCGGAAAATCCGTTTGGG
>JAYTEX010000103.1:0-39461 GCA_043734785.1 Pseudomonadota bacterium
GACCGATAGCGTGTCCGGCACCAATGCAAGCCACTGTCCTCGGAAAGTCCCGTTACTGGCACCTGTGATATTCGTGAACTTCGCGACATAAAGAATACCTGAATCCATCAGATCCCGATTCGCGGCGCGGTTGGTGGGATTGAATGCGCCAGCGCAGACAAACTTGTAGAGATACTCGTTGCGTTCGTCATCGCCGATATAGAACGCGACGCGGTTAGCAGTGTTCTGCGCGTCCTTGCTCAGCGCGACCTGCGCGCTTTCTTTTTTCATACGACCCAACGCGGTACGCTTCACTGGCACGCTGCCGGGATCGAACGGATCGACTTCGACAACCCAGCCGTAAAGATGCGGTTCGAGTGGATTGGTGCGCGCATTAAAGCGTGGATCGGCGACATGCCATTGATAACCGAAGCCACTCGCCGACACGCCGTAACGCACCTGGCCGTTCACGACCGATGGGTCGGTCGGTACGGCATCGCCTGTATTGGATCCGAAGTTACCGTTCCAGTTTTCTTCGCAGGTCACGTAGGTGACCCACGGCGTGTAGCCATGTGCGCAATTATTGTGCGTGCCGAAGGCGGTTAAGCCGTCGTTGAGGCCGACCTCGGTCGAACCTGTGGGCGTGATCGAGAATTTCTTGGATTTCAACAGTGCGTGCCGGGCAGCGGGACCGGACATTCTCATCTGAGTGTTGGCGGTGATACGACGACCATAGGATGAGTTCTTGACAACCCCCCACTTGTCGCCAGTCGTGCCGAAGGTCTTGCGAACTTCGACCACCGACATGCCATGGCCGGCTTGCGACTCGCGGACTTTCGCCATCGTAACCCCACTGCCGCCGGTCAAACCTTCAGTACCGTGCAAAATGTCTTCATGGGTGTACTCATGGTTCACGCACAACAGTCCGCGTGAACTCGAAAGGCCGCCCCTTGTCGGAAACGGGAATAAATGCATCCCATCGTTATGCATGCCGAATTGCTTGAGCTGATCTGCTGCCGTTTGCGTCGCATCCGGGTTCCAGTCCGGCCCGCCTGGCATAATCGGATGACCCCACGCGGCGAGGACTTCAACGGTGTACCCGGCCGGCACTTCCACCGAATTCGCGACCGGAGCAAGCTTCGCTGCAATTCTATAGTTCGTGAGTGAATGATTGATCGTCAGACCTGCATACCGGCTCTGGCGCTCCGCGCCTGATCCAGCAGCGCCATCGCTCTCGCGGTTAGGTCACGGCAATGCGTGCGACGGTGAGATACTGGACAGGATTGTGCCGGGGCAAAGTGACGCCCGATTGACGCTTCTGTGACCAAGACGTGACGGCAGCAGCGCACCGCAGGGTATAAAGCGCGCAGAGAGATGAGCGCTAGCAAATCTTCACTTACACGTCACATTTTTGTCGTGACTATAAAAGTTCTTAGAGAATTTGTTCGGACTCAAAGCGGTGATTTTTTGCCCCGCCGGTCTGCTTCCTGCGCGAATAGCGCCTGCGTTGAGGTCACTTGCAAATTGATGCATTGCCACGTTTGGTGTCCGTCATCTGGCGGTTACCGTGGCTTGGTCGTCATCTATCCCGGATCCATGCGCTTCATCGAATGCTCCTGGCTCCCGAGCCGCGCGAGGTGCTATCCATCAATCGAGCGCTGCATTGGGCACAAACACCTCAACGTCGATTTGGTTTTTAACACAGGACTCGTAGAACGCGGCATCGACTTCGCTGGCGATGTGCAGGGAGTTGGCGGGGCTCGTGGCCACCAACCGCGTGGTGCGCGCTGCCTGCTGGCACTCCCGCATGCTGGCCACCGTGTTGACCAAGCTGCGCGCCGGATCGTGGCCTTTAATCTGCAGGCACGCGCCGTATGCATGCGGATTGATGCCGGTAGGAATGCGGAGCTTGAGCGGCGCACTCACCTGCACGCGTTCGGTATACACCCCAGCCGAAAGATTCATCTCAAGTTCCGTCGCCGCCTGCTGCACGCAGTCCTCCGTCGCCGGAGAATTACACGCGATGAGGAATCCGATTAGTAGCGCAGTCCATTTCATCTTTCCACCTCGACCCTTGCCGCTGTCTGCCCGTTATCGGCAGACAAGCCGACCAGCTGGAACGGGGTGGTCAGGGCGAGGATCACGCGCGCGATTGGCCAAGGCAAGCACGTTAATGACCCCCTCGCTCGGGCGACCAAACAAACCGAGATATACGTGGTCGTCCAGGGTCGCGATCGGGATCAGAAAATACACCCCATTCAACACCGCGTAATAGCCAAGCATCCGCACGACGAAGGCGAGCGTCGCGCGGCCAGCGTTGGCATGAGCGCCATCGTTGAGTGGTGCTTTTGCTGGTTTCAACTCGGCCATCGAGTCACACGCCTTTCATAAAGCAGCGGTAGCCTGTGGAGACTTGGTCGCCCGAACGGAGAAACCCCGCGCCGATGCGCATCGCGATCGTGACTGACGCTTGGCATCCGCAGGTCAACGGCGTGGTGCGCACACTCTCTACTACCTGCGATCACCTGCGACGCGCGGGACATGTAGTCCTGCCGCTTACGCCGCAGGCCTTTCGCACTCTACCGTGTCCGACGTATCCCAGCATCCGGCTTGCGGTATTGCCCGGGCGTGGGGTACGGCGCGCACTCGAGGCCTTCTGTCCACAGGCCATTCACATTGCGACCGAAGGACCCCTTGGCCATGCCGCACGGCATTATTGTATTGAACGCAAACTGCCCTTCACAACTTCCTTTCACACCCAGTTTCCTGAGTACATTCGCCTGCGCGCGCCACTCCCGGTAGCCTGGAGCTATGCTTATCTGCGGCGTTTCCATCGCGCGGCGGTGCGTACCCTGGTCCCCACCGCGACTCAACGCGACAAACTTCTCGCGCGCGGCTTTCAGAATCTGAGTTTGTGGGCGCGCGGTGTCGATCTTGAAATATTTCATCCCGAGGATCCGGTGACCTGGCACTATCCGCGCCCAGTCGCCGTGTACATGGGACGAGTGGCCGTCGAGAAAAATATCGAGGCCTTTCTCGATCTTCCCCAACCGCTCAGCAAGGTCATTATCGGCGATGGCCCGGATCTCGAACGCCTGCGCGCGCGCTATCCTGGTTGTCACTTTCTAGGGCCAAAATTTGGCCGTGAACTCGCACGGCATCTTGCGGCAGGTGATGTCTTCGTGTTTCCTAGCCGGACCGATACCTTTGGTCTGGTGTTGCTGGAAGCCATGGCCTGCGGTTTGCCGGTGGCGGCCTTTCCCGTCCAGGGACCGCTTGATGTGTTGCGAGACGGTGAGAGCGGCATCCTGGATGAAGACCTTGGGCGCGCAACCGCACGCGCGCTTGGTCTCTCACGGGTTGCTTGTATCGCACACGCGCGGCGTTTTTCCTGGGCTGCGTGCACCGCTGACTTTGCGTCCTATCTCGCGCCCATCGCGCTCGCCACGTGCGAGGTCGCATAAGCGCGTTCTGCGTAGAATCGATCGCTATCGGTATAGGTCCAGAATCGCTCTGTGAGCGTCTTCGCCAAATGCGCGGGGCTGTCATAGAGACAGTTTGCAGGAACTTCCCCGTGTGTCAGCAGGCGCTCGCGTGTATCAAAGCCATAACAGCCAATCAAACATTCATAGCCTGCTGCGTGTCCGGCGCGATAATCGCCGATCTCATCCGCCCCCAGCAGCGATTCAAAATAGCGTGTCGCGCACATGCCTGCCAGCACGTCCGTCTTCTTGACGCCAACCGGAATCGGGATAACGAAATCCAGATCATTTTCGTTAACCCCGCTGTGGCGCAGAACGTGCCGCATCGTGAGCCCGGGCTCCAAAGTGTAATTGCGACTTAGAATTCCGCAATGGATGTGAGGATTCGCGATCGCCGCATTGAGGATTTCCTTCAACTCGGGGTAGATGCGGCCGGATTCCCGATAACACTGCGTGAGCGCATCTCGCAGCTTTCGGGTCTTTGGCAAGGTAATACCCACCAGATTACTCAGCAGCTCTTTGCCGCCACCAAAGTATTTCAAAAATTTACGACGATTCTTAAACCGCTCTTCGTCTCCCACATCCAGGCCATAGATTTGCATGGTGTCGCGAATAATGGCGTAGGAATTGATCAGAAACCCGTCAAAATCGAGTACCAACAGAAGACGCTTTTTCATCCCGAGTCCTCCACAAAAGCCGCGCCGGGGGTTCGGCCAAGTGGCCGAATCCGGGTTTAGCCCCACCCTGAGAACGGACGCGCGGTATCTGCGCGCTGTCCGCCCTCAGGGACAATCTCATTGTGCAAAATCCAGCGTGCCCGAATTGTGTGACACGCTGACGATCATTTTGTGACCACCAAATGACTTTCCCTATCCGCGTTGGCGACGCACCATCATGATGGTCAGCACGCACGCGAGCAGAACCAGTGCCCAACCCGGAATAAACGGGACTTTCTGAACTGCCTGCGGCGTGGAAGCAGCGTTATTAGGATCAGATTCAGCGCCGTCGATGGCGCCGTTGTGATTCGTGTCTTCCTGGCCGTCGCTGAAGCCGTCATTGTCGGTGTCGCTGTCGAGCGCGGAGGTTGTCGTGCGCGGATTCACGTCAGCCACGAATCCCCCGGCGGTCCCCAGGAGCGGGCCACCGCCATCGGGATCGGCAATGCCGATCGTGACGCCCGCTTCGGTGCCGTCCTGAATCCCGTCACCGTCGCTGTCGCTGTGACTGGCATTGGTTTCGCCGCTGTCGAGCGCCCCGTTGTGGTTGGCATCCTCGGCGCCGTCGGTTAATCCATCGTCGTCGCTGTCGGCGTCGAGTGGATTGGTTCCGAGGACCGTTTCCAGGCTGTCACCCAGCCCGTCGCCGTCGGTATCGAGCGCGAGTCCGACCAGCACCACGTCGTGATCGGAGGTGCGGTATTGATCAACTGCAAACAGACTCGCCATTTGGCCGGCAGATTTGAAGTTCATATCGTAGCCGAGCACGTTCGGCTCATCGGCGTTGATGTGCCATTCTTCGACGCCGACTACCTGCGCATTCAGCGCTGGCGAAGCGAGCGCATGATCAAGATAACCCCATTGACCATCGAAGACGTAGGAATAAGCGTTCAACCCAAGGCGTGACGCAACCAGATTCACATAGCCGGCACCCGTCAGGGTGGTGATTGGATTCTCGAACGCGTAGGAATTCAGATCGCCCATGATGAGGGTGTTGAGCGTGCCGGTCCCGGTTGGATCGCCGTTCAGCCAGGTCACGAGTTGCGCGGCGCCGGCGGTGCGCGTGAGATTACAGTTGCCTTGTCCATCGAGAGCGTCCGGATCTGGGCCGACTGGACTAATATTGCCGTCGCAGGCACTGCCCTTCGATTTGAGATGATTGGCCACCACCACGACGCGCGCATTGGTGCCATTTTCCTGGAAGGCCTGCGCCAGCGCCGGGCGATTGCGCCCGAGGGTGCCACTGCTGGTGGTATAGAGCCCAAAGGCGCCGGTGTTTGCAGCGGCGGTCGTGCCGACCGGTGTTAGCCTACCGGGTTGGTAGATCATGCCGACCTTGATTGCATCGGTACCGAGTGAATTCACGCCGAGCGTCGCGTCCGGATTGATGAATGCATAGGTACCAGGGGTGCTCGCCGCGTTCAGTTTATTCACCAGATCCTGGATCGCGCTGGCGGGACCATAGCCATCGTTCTCGATCTCATTGACGACCAGCACATCGGCCTGGGTGCCGAGCGCCGCCTGCACGGTCTTCGCCCACTGCCGATCGAACTCGGCTGTGTTCTCGGCACCGCGGCACTCGGCGACCGTACCACCGACACCATTAGCGCAATTGGTGAGTCCAAAGGTATTGAAGTAGTTCAGCAGATTGAAACCAGCGATGCGGAGCGTGCTGCCACTGATCGCGGCCGGGGCTGCCGGGCGTTGATTGACGGCAATAAAATTGGGCGTCTGTGCATTCAGGGCATTGAAGGGTCGCAGCCGATACAGCACCGGATCGCTGGTGGCTGGCACGTTGCCGGCGGTGGTCGCATCGGTCTGTGTCAGGACCCCCTGTACCGCCGTCACCGTGTCGCCGCCGCGCAGAGTATTCGCCGCCGTCAGCGGATTGCCGCTGCGCGCAAAACGAATCGGGTCAGGATTTTGCAGCTGCTGTTCATCGTCCAGGAAAATCTGATTCAGATCGTTACTGGTCTGCTGCGCCAGTGCGGGCGCGCCGGGCAGTGCAATGTTAGTGGGTTGGGGCAAACGCGCAGTGCCGCTCAACAGCACTTGCCCGAAGCGCCCCAGCTGGAAGTGCTCAGACACATACAAGGTCTGCGGAAACCGCACCAGCATGCCTTCGAAGCGCTCGCTGTCCGTGCTGCTTGGGAAGGGCAGATTCAGATCAGTCGGTGCGAGTGTGCCGGTGCCACAGGCTTCAATCGCAGTGGCGCTGATCTGGGTCTGCGTGCCACCGGTGCTGCCGAAGCCGAAATCGCTGACGCTGCCGGTGACCTGCACGACCTGGCCGACGACGACGTTGCTGTTATTGTTGTTAAAGATAAACAGGCCATCGGAAGTAGCCGAATTGTCGTCATCGTTCGCTGGCGTGTTCTGCAGATAGAAGCCGCGCAGCGCCGGATCGACGCCTTCGTAATCGCCAACGACCACGCCCTGCACGGTCTGCACGCCGCCGAGCGCGAAACTGGCGCCAGTGCCCTGAATCTGCCCAATTGGGGTGTCAACGGCGGTACACACGTTACTGGTCGTCGTGAAAGTGCCGCTGTAGTTCGCTGCCATGTTATTCGGGGGATCGGTGTTATCGACATCGGTCATCCCATTCGCCGCGACGTTGATCACACAGAGCGTATTCGCGGGCCATACCGGCGCGATCACCAGACTGTTCACGTTACTGGCGGGGGCACTGCTCGCGACCACATTGCCGGCCGGGCATTCCACCGTCACCGCGTTGGCTGTCACGTCCACCTGTTCGCTGAAGTTCACCTGCAGGGCGTTATTCAGCAGCACATTTACCGCGTCATTCACGGGATTGGTGCTCGCGACAGTAGGCGCGGTATCAACGGCATCGTCGTCCGCGAGCGTGACGATCGCAGCGCTGGACGCGCCGAGCGTGTAACCACTGCCTGCGAGCAGCGTGACGGTCGCGACTTCAGTCCCTTCGGCGACAGCATCGTTCACTGGCGTTAGTGTC
The DNA here is from genome assembly GCA_043734785.1 of Pseudomonadota bacterium. Taxonomy (GTDB): domain Bacteria; phylum Pseudomonadota; class Gammaproteobacteria; genus CAIKBL01. The sequence continues at coordinate 7,152 of JAYTEX010000103.1, forward strand.
ACGACGGTGGCTGTCTGGTTCGCGGGAATCGTGACTGGCGTGAGCAGCAATGGCGTGTAGTCGGTGCCATTGCTGGCCGTGCCTGAGACAAGCACGCTGACATTCAACGCCAAGGTTGTATTGCCGCCAGTGCGTGCCACGGTGACACTGCCGGGGTTCGCGCCCAGTTCGCTGGCACTGGGATCGGATGCGGTGATCGATACTGACGCGCTGGTGGTGGTGCTGTTGCGCGGCGTGGGCACACCGTTCGCGAAATCGGCACTGTTGTTGTCGGTATCGGTTGCACCGCTGCCGAGCCGCACGGCCGCGACTGTGGCCGAGATATTCGGCGTCGTCGGTCCAGCGCCTTCGAAACAATTGGTGGAATTGCCATAGCCGACAATGTCGAGCACGCTGGCGCCGGTCGGGCATGCCGTGCCCGCCGTGACCGCAGTAGTGGTGTTCAGTAACACGACCTTGCCATTGGCTGCGCTCATCGCAATCGTGCCCGACAAATCCGGCGTCGGAAGCGGCCCACCCACCGCCGCGTTGGTCGCTTCTTGAATCAGGTAATACTGACCAGGTGCGAGCGTGCCGCTGAGATCCGTCTTATTGGTCCAGCTGGTACCTGTCGTCGAGGCATACTGCACGGACCAGCCCGCAAGATTCACCGAGTTCGTGCCGCGATTGTAGAGCTCGATGAAATCGTGGGTGTAAGTCGCGCCGCCGTTACCGCCGCCGCCATACACCTGACTGATCACGATGTTACTGACGGCCCAGGCCGGTGTACTCGCAAAGATGCCGAGCGCTGCGATCAGCGCTGGAAATGTCCCTGCGAAAACGCGCGTAAGGCGTAAGAAGTCTGTCTTCATCAACCATCCCTCAGTGGTGTCCAGCGACTGAACCCATTTTTTTTCACCGGGTGCGGATCCGCAGTTTCCGCTGCCGGTGTGACCCCAACCCTACGGCCGGGTAACAATTCGGATAAAACACGGAAAACAGGACCGGGATTGAAATTTAAAATAAGTCACGCCGGCGCCATTTTTCAATTCGATTTCAACCCCAGCCTCGTTTTTATCAGGCCTTGCGGCGACGCGCAGCGGCACCTATGAGGCCGAGACCGGACATCAACAGCGGGAGCGCAGCGGGGATCGGCACTGGATTGGCGGTAAAAGGCGTGATGTTCGGGATGACACCAACGCCGTTACCGTTGACGTCAATACTCCAGTTCGTTGGGTTATTCACCAATGGCACATAGGCAGAAAATGCGGATTGCCCGCTACGAGTGCCGGTGTACCCAGCGAAATCTGTACTGCTGGTGAGTTTGATCGCATTAGTGCCGGCGGTTAGCCCGACTATCGTTAAAGAGGTGTTCGTTGCCTCACTGGAGACGGCAGTTAACATCGTGGAGACGGTGGAACCGCTGGTGCCGCTGGTCCCGAGAAACGCATAAATAGTTTCTGCGCCAGAGCTTACCCCAAGGTTAGCCGTGTTCACCGCCGTGAAGGTGCCGATTGAAGCGGCACGGGTAGCAACATCGATAGCGCTGAAACGCACCACCGTCCCCGCCGCAATCGTCCCTACGCCGGTATTCCAGCTAAATGCCGATTCGGAGTTGCTTAAGGCGGTTGCGCTAGTGGCCGTACCGTCTGTAAAAAAAATCTCAGTGCTAGGCGCGATATCGACAAAGGTCGCAAGTGACCAGCCGTCTTCATCCGCGTTGAAAGCTGTGAACGCGATGTCCCCTGTTACAAGTGCGGCATTCGCCTGACCCAGGCCCGCCAGCAATACACTGGCAGCGAGCAATGATTTAGGTAGCATGATAGTGAACTCTCTCTGGTTGTGTGTTTTCGACGTAATCTTCGCCATGCCATACATCCGGTTGCGGTAGGCATTTCGATGACGGGGGAGTGTGTCTTCGCGATGTGACGAAGGCCCTACGGCTCGATGAAGATTGCGTGAAAACAAAACGACGCTCGGTCACGTGGGAAATTTCTGATCGCATCGTCGGCAGCCAATCGGCTGTGGTTCACCGGTAGGGTCTACGGCGTGGAAATCCTGACCTGTGACCACGAGGCCGATGCGTTGGCATGCGGCAGTCGTTGCGCCCCGCGCTTATTACGTGCCGAGGGGGCTCACTGTCACTCCGGCGACATATTTAAACGCCAACATCTGCCTCGTATTCGGCGGCGGCGGAACCCCTACCCGCCGCCCGCCACACAGGCACTTGGAAGCGGTTTACGCCGCTCCATCAATCATCGTCAGCATCAACGAGGAGGAGAAATCCCATGCGCACAAAATTAGCTATCGCGATCAGCTTCGCGATTGCCAGCAGTCAGGCCCTGGCGGCCGGCAATACCCGGTTCGATGAGTTCGTCCCAATGCCTGCCTCTGTTACGCCTGCAGTAGCCTTTGGGCTGGAAGCGACCGCCGGCATGACACTGGCGGCGCCATCCGGCACCCATCAATTTAATTTCAAATCCATTGCCGATGGTGCGACTCAGGACTCGCAACCGGCAAACGGCGTGGACTCCGGCAACTGGGACATGATTGATACGAACCGCACTGGTCCAGACGCCGGTCGCTACCTATTTATGCCGTTTGAAACCGGTGCGGCGGGCGTGCTCCGTATCGATACACAAGATGTAAACCCGTTGACTCGCAGCGTGACGATCGTAGCGCCTGGCACCCAAGGGTTTGTCGCCGGCGACGCGTCACACTGGACGCCGTGGGGTTCGTACTTGACTGCAGAAGAAAGCTGGGGCGCTAACAGCACTAAAGGTCATCTTTTCGAAGTGACCAACCCAACCACGGCGGGTGTGAACGGCGGCAACATGGTCGCACGCAGCATCGTGCCGCGTGTATCGCACGAAGGGCTCGCTTTCGATAACGCCAACAGCCTGTACTTCGTTGACGAACTGAACGGCGGTTCGCTCTATAAGTACGTGTCCGTCAACCCGACTGCATCAGTCGGTAGCAATGGACTGACCGGGTTTTTTGACGCGGGTCAAACGTTCGCGCTTAAAGTCGGCGCAGGCGGCAATAACGAAGGCAACGCCGGTGCGGCGATCACGGGCGCTTCGACGTGGGTTGCCATCACTGATTTGAATGGTGCCGCGCTGGCAGGGATTTCGGTTCTGGCCGCCGATGGCACCATTGATGGCCGCTTGACCGCGGACGTCGCAGGGATTGCCGCGACCGGTTATAACCGCCCAGAAGATATCGAACTTCAGACCCTAAGTGGCGGTGACCAGCTGTTGTACTTCGCGACTACGGATGTAGACAACGGCCCAGTCGGCAATTTGGGCGACGGGCGTGTATACAACCTTAACCTGACCACCGGCGTGGTAGGCTTGTTCGCAGATGCCAATACGATTAATTTGGCGACCGGCCTCGCCCTAGGTAACCAATTCAAAAATCCGGACAATATTGCCATCGACGCCGATGGCAATATGTACATCGTCGAAGATCGCAACGGCGGTGTAGATGATGACATCTGGATGGCGAAAGACCTGAACAAAGACGGCGACTTGCTAGATGTCGGCGAAGGTCTTGCACGCTGGGCGTCGAACGGCGTCGCGGGTTCGGAATTTACCGGCCTGTACTTTGATGTATTCAATGGTGACCGTGCGTACGTCAATATTCAGCATCCGAACAGCGGCGTTGACCGGACCTTTGAAATCAACGCAGTCCCGGTTCCGGCAGCCCTGCCGCTCCTAGCCTCTGCGTTGGGCGGTCTTGGCGTCGCCAGCCGCCGCCGCAAGTCGAAGTAAGCTTTTTCGCAGCACTCGCTGCGTCTAATCAGGCACCGCGCATCGCCGCGGTGCCTGTCCACTTCGAGACGCCGGTTCCTGTGTCGGCGTCTCTCCTCCTATTTCGGAAAATACGCCGCCCTCGTGGAATTTCTACGAAACAAGGGGCCTACGCCCGCTGTTAGCTACTCGTCATAAAATTGAAATACACGGCTGTGCAGGACATCACGAGCGTGCTGGGTGGGTCGCGTCGGCATTGCCGCGACAGTTCATTAAGCTGAAATTTTTCTTGGTTAGTCTCCGGATTCTGAAGCGGGCCTGTCTCACCACAAGTGGGCACAACATCTCGCACAACCACCGATTTTAATCCGAGGAGAAATCATGAAACTTCGTCACCTCATTGCGACCCTCAGCGTTGCCACTGTCGCGGCAACCGCGCAGGCGGACATCGGCTCAATCGACCTTTCGCGCTACCAACTTACAGGCAATTTCGCGCTTGACACCCTGGGCGGAAAGGGACTGGAAGCGTCTGCGGTAACGTATGCCAAGGATCGCGGCACGCTGTTCTTCGTGGGTGATGAAGGACTGGGCGTGGTTGAAATATCGCGCACCGGACAGACGCTCGGCAGCATGGCATTCAATTGGTCAGGCACCGGCTCGACTAACAACGATGCCGAAGGGCTGACCTATCTCGGCAATGGCGAACTCGTCGTCGTTGATGAGCGCCCGCAAATTGCGTACAAGTTCGCTTACGCAAACGGTGGCAGTGTTGCACTCAACTCCACGCCAAAGGTAGCGATCACTGGCAGCACTGCAAGTGTCGGCAATGTGGGCACGGAAGGCATCAGTGTTGATCCGGCCACCGGACAGTTCTACACCGTCAAGCAGGATGATCCGGCGCAGCTCCGCGTCAGCACCTTAAACTTCGCCGTCGGCTTCGGCAGCGCCAACACCACGGTACTTCACACGGGCGCCACCGCCCTGTTCGGCCTGAACAGCCTCTCCGACGTGCAGACCTTGTCGTCGGTCGATACGCTTGCAGGCAATTCCGCTGCCAGCAACCTGCTGGTACTGAGCCTGGCGTCGAAAAGGCTGGTGGAACTCAACCCCACGTCGGGTGCAGTACTCAGCTTCTTCGATCTCAGCAGTGTCACGACGCAGGCTATCGAAGGCGTCACGATCGATGAACTTGGCCGCATCTACCTCGTCGCGGAAAACGCCGGTGCGGCGCCCTCGCGACTGTTCGAGCTGACTCCGGTCCCGGTGCCAGCTGCAGCGTGGTTGTTCGGCAGTGCAATCGCAGGCCTCGCGAGCTTTGCGCGGAACCGCCGAACAAACGTTATCGCCTGAAGAAATCGGCGGAAAATCGGGGCGGGGATTAAAATGAATCCCGGCCCCGATCTATAGCAGGGTGTCCAAGCAATGAAGTTGATCCGGAAGCGATTCGTGTCCACCACGGAAATTTTTTGCTGGACCAACGAGGCACAGCGCATAGCTGGGGGCTTGCAGGAAAGTGAGCGGCTGATTTCCGGTCATTTTACAGCCGTGGCAGCATGCAGGTGAGTACTTTGAGTCGCAGGTACTCCTCGTTCCGCAGGCCATATGCTCGCCGCGGGATGACACGAATCTTATTGTTAAGCCCTTCTAACGAAGCCGAATGAGACCTTGTTCTCGGGATGGTAGTAGGTAGGCGATCCATAAACGCCATTCTTCCAAGCCGTTAGGGGTTATGACACGTTGTTCTCCTTTGCGAGGAGCCCGGGTGGCGTTGCGGAACGGCTCCCACATGTCCATCACGGCCAAGCGAATTCTCTGCGGTCGGTGCCGCCGAACCCGATGGCATGAGTCGGTTCAGATCGCTGACCACAATTTGGTAGCTCTGTGCCTTGCCAATCGCGATCTCGTCGATGCCGATGGCCTTGGATGGTCGCTATGGCGACCGTCGTGCCAGCCTCGATCAGCGTTTGTGCTTGATCGACATCGTGCGCACTACCCCTTGTCGATGATGTCTCTCGAGAAGAATTCAGAGATTACGCAGAGCGGCGCGCTTTTCCGCGAGCAAGCTGCGGGTGCCTTCGGTCCAGGTAATTGCCGTATCGCGATCTGCGCAGTGGTAGCTGTCGGCGAGCGCTTCTTCGAGATCAGCGATTTGCCGCACCAGTGCCCAGCGCGACAAGGTGTGTGCGCCAACGCGACCTACTGTGCGGAACATCGGTGAATATTCCGGCTGAGTTATGATAGTTAGCATCGGCGCGTCCTCCAGGTTTCAGTGGCGCTATGGTCGCACTAAAAAATGAAGACTTTATGAAGGTTCTTATGTGACAGTCCAGTCAAGTCCACCCGATGCCTTGTTGTTCACCTTCAGAAACTCGTTGTTGTATATCTGAGAGTAGACCCTTTGCTGCTTCTCGAGTCGCGCTCGAGGACAAAAACTACCGACCCCACCGCATCACGAGCCCGGAGCGCTAATTGGCGAGGGTCCTGTACGAGTTTTTGGCGAGCCTGTTAGAGTTATAAAATTATTGACCGGGTGATGCTTCGTACCATCCCGCGAGATCCGCTCCATTTACGGGGGGCACGCTCAGGCTGACTTCGCAAATGCGACAACGCCACCCACAACCTCTTTCTTGTCGGGCCATGCGTAGGCGCCGACCTTGCTGGTTTTCAAGCCATAGTCGTAGAGCGCTTCTGCGAGCTTGACTGCGGCCGCAACGCCGTCGATGACCGGCACCGGCACCGCCTTGCGAATCTGTTCATCCAGTGGACCCATGCCGGCGCAGCCGAGACAGATCGCTTCTGCGCCGTCTTCCTTTATCGCCCGCAGCGACTCCGCGATTAATTCGCGTACGGCGCGCTCCGGCTGCTCTTCTATTTCGAGAACTGAAAGGCTTGTGCTGCGAATACTCGCGCAGCGGTCTTTCAATCCCGAGCGGCGTACCATCTCCTCCAGCATCGGGATAACGCGTGGAATGACGGTCACGATGGAGAACCTGTAGGCGACGAGCGAGGCCAAGTGCAGCGACGCTTCACCAACGCCAATCACGGGCTTGTCGGTAATCTCGCGACAGGCGCTGAGTCCGGGGTCGCTGGAGCACGCGATGATGAAGGCGTCATATTCATCTCGATATTTACCGATGGTCTCCAACGTCGCATAGGCAGCGATGCATTCCTCCATCGAATTCTCAATTGAACGTGGACCAAACGGAGGATTGACCGCATGCACAATCGTGCCGGTGCGTGCATGCTTGCGCCCGACTTGGGCGTCGGATTCGGTCATCGATTCGGTTGTGTTCGGATTGATGATCAGGATCTTCATGATCTTTTCTCCCGGGTAAGGTGTCCGGCTACTAGGTGTATCGAATTCGAGTCACGACGAATCCGTCGTTAAACCCTAAGTTCTGTCAGCAATTTCCGCAGGAACACGACGCAGCGATCTACCTGTTCCATCGTGGTGTATTCGTTTGGCTGGTGCGCTTGAGAGATATGCCCGGGCCCACACACGATGGTCGGAATTCCGACCGCCTGAAACAGGCCCGCTTCCGTGCCGAACGCCTCCGTTCCTGAATGTTTCGTGCCTGCACAGCGCAGTGCCAGCGATTCTGCGTAGGTTCCTGCCTCGGGCTTCAATCCTTCGTAACGAAGGATTGTTTTCGTCTGGATGTCGCACTCACTCGACACGGCCTGCATTCGCGGCAGCAACTTCGTCTGCGCGAATGTATTAAACCGGTTGAGGATTTCGTTACCGTCGGTACCCGGAATGTGCCGATACTCCCACACGAAGCGGCAGGTCCGTGGAATGATGTTGAGTGCGGTGCCGCCTTCAATCGTCCCCACATTCAACGAGGTGAAGCCGCTTTCGAACGTGCCCGTCGGGTCCCCGCGTTCCTTCATTTCGGCGAGGATTTGGCTCAGGAACATAATCATCTCGGCCGCAGCGACAATCGCGCTGACACCAGAATTCACCTGGCTTGAGTGCGCATCTTTGCCGGTGACGGTGGTCTCGAAGATGTTTACACCCTTGTGGCCGATCAAAACTTCCATGTTCGAGGGCTCGCCGACAATGCACGCTCGGGGTTTGTTTTCGAGATCGGAGAGCCACTTGACCAGCGACGGCACGCCGAGGCAGCCGAGTTCCTCATCATAGGACATCGCGAAATACACTGGCTCCTTGAGCGGCAAGTCGGCGAAATCAGGCGCGAGCGCTGTGCAGATCGCGAGGAAGCTCTTCATGTCCGTGGTGCCGCGGCCGTGAAGCTTGTCTCCTTTGACGGTCAGCTTGAATGGATCGGTATGCCAGGTCTGATGGGCGACCGGCACCGTATCCAGGTGGCCGGAGAGCACGACGCCCGCGCCGGCATCCGGACCGATTCGCGCCAGCAAGTTGGCCTTGTCGCCGGTCTCGTTCGGAAATACTTCACACTCGAAGCCGAGGGATTCGAGATAACCGCGTGCAAACTCGATGAGCGGCAGGTTGCTCTTGCTGCTGGTGGTATCGAAAGACACGAATTTCTCGATCATTTCCAGTGGGGTGTAACGCATCGCGCTTGTCTTCGCGATTACTAACTTCTCTGTGTCCGTTGACCGACTTGGGGCATTCATCGCGTGAAAGCCTGGGGAAAGTGCATACGCGCGAAGTTTTCGCTGACGTATTCGTCGCGAAGATCGTGCGCCACGGCTTCGGGGCCGCGGGACGCCGGAGCGCCATAACCGCCGCCGCCGCCAGAACGGACGCGCACGAGGGCGCCCTTGGGTGCATGCATACCGGTGACTTTGCCGAACGCGACGACGGATCCGTCGGGCAGCAATATGTCAGCGCCGTTGGCACGGCCCTCGCGGCCCCCACTCAAACCCCAGGCCGGCGTGCGCGTCTGTTCTACCGTAGACGTGAATCGCGCGTCCTCCAGCAGGCGCCATTCGATGTCGATACCGTGGCCGCCGATAAACTGACCGGGACCGCACGAATCGATCGCGAATTCGTAGCGCTCTACCAACCACGGAAACTTGGCTTCCCAGAGCTCGATGGGAGGCACCTGGCCGAAGGCCTGGATCATGTGGATCATCGTACCGCCATCGCCACGCGCATGGCCGCCGTGACCGACGGGCAGTGGCGACCCGGCGGCCCACATTTCGCCGGTCCGTTCGCGCACGCCCCACCAAATCAGGGTCAGGATGCAACCCCCGCTGCGGGCCGGGACACGCGTCGGTGCAGCGGCGCCGATTGCTTTCAGCATCGCTTCCATTGCAGGCATCAGCGACCAGCCGTACAGGAAGCACGGCGCGGGTGGCAATGGATGGAACAGGGTGCCTTCTTTGGTAATCACCGTGATCGGTCGGAAGTGTCCTTCGTTCGGCTGCTCCATGACGTTCGCAAGCATCGTAACAAGCACGCGCGCACCGGATATAGTGGACGCACGCGGGCAGTTGACCGGACCATTGGCTGCCGGCGGCGCCTTCGAGAAATCTAATCGGATGTCCGACCCGGCAACTTCAAGTGTGATTTCGAATTCGATCGGCTTGTTATCAACGCCGCTATTGTCTAGGCCGCCGGTCGCGGTATAGACGCCATCGGGGATGTCCTTGAGATAGGAGCGAACGATCGTCTCTCCATGATCAAACATCCGCTCGACACACGCATCGAACGTCGTCTTGCCGAACCGTTCAATGACGCGAAGCAGCTCCTTCGCGCCGACGCGACAGGAAGATACCTGCGCCTTGATGTCGCCGATGGTCGCATCCGGCATGCGCGTGTTCGCGCGAGCCATGCGCACGATATCGTCGTTGAGTTCGCCGCGACGATATAGCTTGACGCCGGGGAAGAACACGCCCTCCTGAAACACGTCGGTCGTGTCAGAGCAGTACGGATCCTTGGCGCCGATGTCCATCCAGTGTGCCTTGCACGCGGCGTAACCCACTAACTCGCCTGAATCGCGGAACACCGGAATCGTGATCGAGGCGTCCTGCGCGTGAGAGCCCGTACCATAGGGCCAGTTGTAGAGCAGCACATCACCAGGTTCGAGACGCTCCACGCCGCCCGCACCCTGCACCGCGGCTTCAATGCAGAAGTTCATCGTCCCCATGAAGATAGGCAGCGCGGCGGCCTGTGCAAGCAGGCGGAGCTGCTTGTCGTAGAGCACGACGGCGAAGTCCCAGCCTTCATAGATGATGGGCGAGTACGCCGTACGAATCAGCGCGCGCTTCATCTGGTTCGCGGCCGAATTCAGCGCGTTTCTGATCAGTTCGGTGACGAACGGGTCGGCTTCCGTTTTCTCTGTATCAAGGGGCGTTCCAGTGGCGATTCGGCGGACGTCCTCGCCGGCACGGACGGAAGTCCGGAGGGCGATAAGTTGATTGTCGGTCGCAATGCTCATCGGTCAACTCCTCACGACGATTAGGGAACCGAGGGGGTCGACGATCGCCGTGAAGCCATCGTCGAGATAAGTCGTCGCCGTTGCTTCGGAGATGATGGCCGGTCCGGCAATTCGCTCGCCGATCGCGAGTCGGGTTCTGTCCAGCAGCGCGAATTCGCGCCAGGCATTGCGTTGAAATGAGAAGGCGTCAATCTGCGTCGGCACGCCGGACGCGGAGCATGGGTCGCTCACGTGCGATCGGACGTCATGACGCCGCGGCAGCGGCTGCCGCAACGTGGCCCTCAAGGTCACGATTTCGACACCGACGTCGAGCACATCGCCGAAGGCCCGGACATACTCGTCACAGAAGCGCCGACCGATCGTGGCCGCGTCGAGCGCGAGAAATTCCTCCTGCGTGCCCACGAACAGCGACAGCGTGTGCTCCTGGCCGACGAAGCGCATGTCGAGCGTCACCTCACGCCACGCGCGACCGCCGTCGCGCGCCGAATTGGCGGCAAGTGTGAGGTCGCTGAACAGGCGAGCAATGATGGACGCCGCTTCGCCGAGCCCTGTGACTGTCAGGGGCAGCAATTGTGTCTGGGCGCGCGTGTTCGTGATGTCGGCGCCAAGCAGACCCCAGGCGGAGAAGTTTCCCGCGTACGGGGGCACGATTATGCGATAGCTACCCAACTCGCCTTCGAGCAGGGTGCCCATCAATGGGCCGGCGCCGCCGAACACCAGCACAGACAGGGCGGTCGGATCGATACCTCGTTCCACCGTCAGTTCGCGGATTGCATTTGCCATTGCGGCGGCGGCGATTTTCATCACCCCCTGCGCAAGCTCTTCGGCGCTACATCTCATCGACGCCGCAAGGCCGCTTACTGCCTGGGACGCCTGCGTTCGGTCGAGCGTGAGGCCGGATTCGAACGCGCCGGTGCCAAGCATCCCGAGCACCAGCGCCGCATCGGTGACGGTCGGCTTCTGGCCACCGCGTCCGTAGCACGCAGGACCCGGATTCGCGCCCGCACTCTGAGGCCCGACGCGCAACAGGCCACCTTCGTCGAGATAAGCGATCGAGCCGCCGCCGGAGCCGATCGAGCGCACGTCTACCCAGGGTGTCTGTAATGGCAAGCCGGCGATGTGTCCTTCGAACAGCAGTTCCGGCCGTCCGTTCAGCACCAGTGCCGTATCGAAGCTCGTGCCGCCGACGTCGGCAGTGACCAGGTCGCCGTACTGGCCGTTACGTGTGAGTTCGGCCGCGCCTTCGACACCGGCAACCGGCCCCGACATGATGGTTTCGAACGGTCGCAGTTCTGCCTCGTCGAATGTCATCGAGCCGCCGCCTGAACGGGTGATCAGGCAGTTGCCATCAAATGACAGCTCGCGCAGCCGGGTTTGAAGCCGCCGCAGGTAATTCTTCATGCGTCCGCTGACGAAGGCGTCGACGACGGTTGTAGTGGTGCGTTCATATTCCCGGTACTCGCGCGAGATCTGGTGCGAGAGCGAGATACCACCCCGAAAGCCGAGACTTCGCAGGACCTCGGCGGCCTCACGTTCGTGCTCGGGGTTGGCGTATGCGTTGATGAACGCAATCGCAATGCTGCTGACGCCATTCGCCTCGAAAACGGCCATCGCGCGGACGACGTCGTCCGCGCATAAGGCGGTGTGTACCTTGCCCGTCGCGTAGACGCGTTCCGTGATCGGTATTCGCAGGTGGCGTGGCACGAGCGGTTCTGGTTGATGCCAAAACAGCGGCTCCTTCGCGCCACGCGAGCCGCGGCGGATATCGAGCACGTCCCGAAACCCGCGCGTAGCAAGCAGACCGACGACGATACTGCCGGTGCGCTCGAGGAGTGCATTGAGACCGACAGTGGTGCCATGTAGGAAATACTGCGCGTCGCAAAGATTAGCTTTCGAGAGTGCCCGTTCGACTGCCTGGATGGCGCCGTCTTCAGGCTGACCGACGACGGTGGGTACTTTCGTCATCACGATGTCGCCGCTGGCGTCGTCGAAGAACACCAGATCGGTAAAGGTACCGCCGATGTCCACACCGATTCTGGTCGCCATGGGGGTCTCTCTGTCTGTGGGCAGGTGGTTAGGGACGGCCGCCGGGGGCGAGTGAAGCGCCGATCGAAGTATCGAACTGAACCGGTGACTCCTACAACCTGTCCAGACGGACAGGTTGGTCGCGATGCGGGCCACGCGAGCACCGACAAGAATCCGCGGAACCGCAGGTTATGATGGAGCAATGTGGGTCATTTCCCCCGATCCTGGTGCATGACCATCGCGATTGCTTCGGTGCGGTTATGCACGCCGAGTTTCACGTAGATGTTCTGAAGGTGAAACTTGACGGTTCGCTCGCTGAGTTTGAGCTCGCGGGCGATCCTTTTATTCGGGCTACCGCGCGCCAGATGCCTGAGGATCTCGAGCTCGCGCGCGCTGAATCGGGAGGCCCCGGGTCGGGCCCGCTTCGGCGCGAATCCGGTCAGTCGCTGAAGAAGGTGAACCAGGCGAGTAAGCAAATCCGTCGATTTGACGTACGGTTTCAGCTTCACGAGGGTCGACGCGAGGAGGTCGGCGTCCCTCAGGGTGCTCTTCAATAACCCATGCGGCGGGATCGACTGCAGAATCGCTCCGATATGATCCACCGCCGCGTCATCCGCGGAGAGCGCCGCATGTGCGAGACACAGAACGATGTGTTTCTCCACAGCGAATCCCGGCCGCGTGTCGGCCTCGCAGGTCTCCCGGTACTGCGCCAGTAAATCGATCGCGCCCTGTGGGTTTCCGCGACGCAGGTATAATCGCGCGACACAGATGACGGCGCTCTGATGTTCGAGCCAAGTGATCCGCGTATCGGTCTGCGGTTCGCTCAGAAGTATCTGCATGTCCGGCAGTGCCGCCAATCGTTCGGCTAGGGTGTAATCCCTGGCCGATGTCGCGAGATCGACGCGTTCGACGAACGTTCTCCAGCGCAAACGAGGTAACTCCCGCGCCGCCGCGGTGAGGTCGCTGCGGTCGAGTATGTCCCGAGCATCTGACAGATGGCCTTGCTGACTCGCCAGGCGACTGCGCGTGAGGTAGCCACTCGTGTAGATCTCCGTCCAGCTTTCGTAGCGTTCTACCTCGAATAGTGCGGCATCGAGCAGGCGGGTCGCTGGAGCGCATTTATTCCGTTCAAAAAATGCCTCGGCCAGCAGCAGATTGACCAGCGCAGTCATCGACGTATCGAAACTGAACCGGGTGCGGGCGAGCGTGCGGGCGGTGCGATATGCCCGGTAACACTCAGACAGGCGGCCGCGCGCGAGTTCGATGACGCCCATGTGAAGGTAGATGAAGAACTGGGTGTAGGGGGCATCCGCCTCCTTATAATTATCGAGCGCGCGAGTCGCGGCGACGAGCGCCGCCGTCAAATGACCACGACGGTACTGCAGCAGCAAGAGACGATTGTAGACCCAGCCGCGAAACCAGTAGTCCGCCGTCGGGAGTGTGGTCAGAACCCGCTCGGTTTCGGCGATGCCCGCGTCCGTCACGACATCATCCGCGTAGATCGAAAGAATCATCTCGATGAAGACGGTGTCGCGGTGCAGGCGCGCGTCGGGCACGGGGCCGCACAGCCGCTTCGCATCCCCCAGGTTCGCGTACGCGTCCGCGAGGCGTCCTTCCTTGGCGAGCAGCAGGCAGCGCGCGAGTTTGAATTCGGCACAGCTGTTTACCCATTCGTGGGGCAGCAAATTCACAATCTCGCGGAGGAGACTGATGCCAGAGGTCAACCCAATCGTCGCGCCACCGGCTACGGCAAAGAGATCGCACGCGAGCGTCCGGTCGACCGCAAGGCAGGCGTGTCGAATGCCTTCCCGCAGCAACCCGTGCCCCGCGTACCAGCACGCCGCGCGGGAATGCAGCGCGCTGATTGAATGCCGTGAGCGGTATCGATGCAGCAATGGCGTTAGGAACTCGAGGAAGAGCCCGTGGTGCCGGTGCCATCGCTGTGAACTCGCGCCGACCGGCACGACTAAGGGCTCTATGCTCGCGAGCTCCTGCAGAATCGCCGCACTGTCGTTTCGTTCCCTGATTGCATCGGCGAGCGGCGCCGAAATCCGTTCAAGGATCGCGGTTTCAATTAGGAACTCGCGGCACTCGAGTGACAGATGTTCGAAAATCTGTTCGGCAAGGTAATGGCTGAGGCCAATACCTGGTGCGGAGAGCATCTGCACGAGGCCACACTTGGGCGACTTATTCTGCAACAGCACGAGTGTCATCTGTACCGCAATGCTCCACCCCTCCGTACGCGCCATTACATGTTCCAGCGCAGAGTCATCGAGCAGATCACCGAAGAGCTGCTTCATTTCCTCGTGGGAAAAATTCAGGAGCGAACCGTCGAGTAGCGAGAGCCTTCCTTGGACGAGCCAATTCGTCAAAGGCAGGAATGGCCGATTGCGGGTGGTGATAGCGATCTGGAGCGACGGGGGGCTGTGTTCGACGAGGAAACTGACTAGCCTGTCGACCTCAGGTGACTGGGCCTCATGGTAGTCATCAAGTATCAGCAGGAGGTGCTCGTTCGCGGCGTCAAGGTCGCGACAAAGCGCTATCGCCAGGTTCTGCAGCGTCTCGGGATGCATGACGTAATGCTGTGAGGCAGCGTTATCACTTATCCCCAACCCCGCTTCGATGAACGCAAGCTTGAGATACGCCAGGAACTGCATCGCATCGCGGTCACTAGAGTCGAGACTGACCCACGCGACGCGGATTCGCGCGCCACGTGCAGCTTCCCGCCACTGTGCCACCAGCGTGGTCTTGCCGAACCCGGCGGGCGCCTGAATCAGCGTGACTTTTCTGCGCCCGGACTCGAGCTGTTTCACGAGCCCGTCACGCGCGAGCACGCGGGCACCATAGTTCGGTGGCTGCAATTTGCTGGTGAGGTATTGCATTGCTGCCGATCAGTCAAACGTCCGCGCGCGGTGTACGGATTAGCATTGTTCGCCCGTCACGCGCGCAATCCGTCGTCGCAGAGCGACCATCCGGGGCACACGCGGGCGCCGTATTGACCCCGTCAATTGCCATTACAACGTCGGTGCCCGCGCGGCGTCGCAGGGCGATGAGCGGCTCGTATTCGGGAGATTCAAACCATGCCCTTAGCGCCGCCATATCCGGAAATTCAACGATCACGACGCGGGTCGGATTCCACGTGCCATCGAGAATTTCGTGTGATCCACCACGTGTCAGATATCGTCCTCCATAACGCTCTATCATCGCTACGACTTTGTTCTTGTACTCTTCGAAGAGCCCCGCATCCTTCACGAGGTGTTCAGCGATCAAATATGCCGGCATAGCTTCCCCCTATCGTTGCGCGCGCGAAGCACAGTTCAATCGCGTTCGCGCGCTAATGTCGTCGGCTGAGCAACTCTGTACGCTGCAGGGAATCACTCGAAGGCGCAGGAAACATTGTAAGAGGGACGCACCGCGCCCAAGAATCATATAGTCGAATCACCGACGGCGCATACGCGTACTCTGTAGGCCTGCACACTCCACGCATCCGCATTCCGGTAGATTACGATGGGCACCGTTGGCAGTCTGGTACGCGGTGACCTGCTCGACCCTCTGCTTCAAGTGTCTAATGGGATCTATTGCCCCATCAGAACTATAGCTCAAACGCCCCTGGTAGTTTGCAGGGTTCGATAAACCACACGTGTCGATACGAACTTTTCAGGACGGTCAAGGCTCCTAAAGGTGACATCTATGCGCGAGGGCTGCTTCTCGCCCCTCCCGTACAGTGTCGTCCCGCATTCCGAGCAGAATTTCCTAACCAAGCCTGCGAAGATGCATGTCCTATGAGTGCACGTGAATCGAGCGAAGTAGGTCGGCAATCCCTTGCCGACAATTGATAACGGCGGCATGGGATTGCCGCCCCACGCATCAACTCAAATTGACTAGCGTCAATAGTCGCTTTACATTCCCTAAATGATTCTAACCTTCGGGCATAAAGGACTGGAGCAGTTTTTCACGACAGGCAGCAAGGCCGGTGTTCAGCCTTTTCATGCAACTCGTCTGTGCCTGCAACTGGCCAAGCTCGACGGGGCTAAATTTCCGGATGACATGGCGATGCCTGGCTGGAGGCTGCACCGGCTTACTACGGGACACTGGTCGGTATGGATCAATGGCAACTGGCGCATGACCTTTACCTTCGATGGTGAGGATGCCGTGCTTGTGAATTATCAGGACTATCACTAGGAAGTATGAACATGACGCGCATGTACAACCCGCCCCACCCGGGGGAAGTATTGAGGGATGGTGTTTTCAACGGCACGGGCATTACGGTGACCGCCTTCGCCAAGCGTATCGGTGTGACTCGGGTGACGCTCTCGAATGTACTTAACCGCAAAAATGGCATCAGCGCCGACATGGCTGTGCGCCTGACTGCGGCACTTGGAGGCAGCGCGGAATCGTGGCTGCACATGCAAGCCCAGCACGATTTGGCTGCGTCGGAGAAAGCACTGAAGAAAATAGTCGCGAAGATTAAACCGCTGAAGCTGGAAGAAACCGCACCCTGACGGCATCAGGCAAATCATACATAACCCAACATCAACAAGCAGGGCAAAAACCCGGCGGAGCTTGCGAAATTCAAAGCGGCCGCAGCCGCCACCTTCATCAAGGATCGACGTGTCAATATTCGCTTATCTTCGCCAGACCTCATGGATATCCAAGCGCGCGCCCTCGAGGAAGGACTTCCTTATCAGACGTTCATTGCAAGTGTTCTGCATAAATATATCGCGGGGCGGCTCATTGAGAAACCCTCACGTTTAACCCCGCGTTCAGGCGGACGCACCACTAAGCGCCGCGCCGCTTAACGCAAGGCCGATGCCTCCTTCGGGGCACTGTCGCGGATGATGTATCCCGGCCTTGGCAAGCGATTGGCGCTGTATCTGCTGACCTTATTTGGAAAAAACGAGCACCGGATCCCGTTTCACTCCATGGCCGTGCTCAGCTGCATTCCTGTGAAGCGCTAGGTCACCACGTTCAAGAAATTCTCGTTGAGCTTGCGGTCGTGATAGAAAATCGCACGCCCGATCTGATCCGCGGTCCAGGTGATCGGTTGGTGATCGGGATACCAGGTGTAGTCGCCGCAGAACACCTCGTTGCGATTGCCGGAGGGATCGAAGAAGTAGACCGTGCGCCCGCGCGTAATCCCGTGCCGCGTGGGGCCGAGATCCAGCGAGATGTTGTGCATTGCTATCAGATCGGCAGCTCGCAGCACTTCTTCCCAGGTGCCGAGCAGGAACGAGGCGTGATGGAACTTTCCGTTCTCCGGATGGCGCACGAAAGCAATGTCATGGACCTTGTTCGAACACGATAGAAACGCGGCGACGATGAGCTCTCCGTCGACTATTTTTTCGGTCAGATCAAACTTGAGCACTTCAGTCAGCAACTTAATGTTGCCGTCGATATCGGCGCCATACAGCAGGCAGTGATCGAAGCGTTGCGCCTGCATGCCTTTGATGCCTTCCACCCAGGGGTCTGGATTCACGCGGCCCAGACCATTCCCCATGTAATCCTTGTGAGCATAGAGCTCGATCAGATGCCCGGTCGGTAACGCAAAGCGAACCCGCTCACCGCAGTGGTGCAATTCACCCGCCGGGATCCGTTCGGTCTTGCAGCCAAACGCCTGCAGCTCGCGCTCTAGCGCATTCAACGCTTCCACGTTGATCACTTTAAAGCCCATGTAATCCATGCCGGGACGATCGGCCTCGCGCAAAATCACCGAGAACCAATCCTGTTCGTCCCAGCCCTTGAGATAAACACGGCCCTGCGTATCGCGTTCGATTTCTTGCAAGCCCATACGGTCGCGGTAATGCACCACCGCAGGTTCCAAATCGAGCACACGAAGGCTGATGTGGCCTGGTCGCAGAACGGGGGACTGTGCCATGGGGAGCTCCTTATTGACTAGAGTGAGAATAAACTCACGTGCGTTGCGCCAGTTTTGGCTTGCGCATTGCGCCCAGCACGTGCAGTTCGAGATCGGTCATCGGCAGCAGGCGGCAGGCGAGGCCGATGCCTTCGGCCTCTTCGTCTACACTTACCTGCGCTCGACTCATTTTGAGCGCAGTGCATTGTCCACGCGTGATACGGACTCTGCACACGCCGCAGCCACCCCCGCGACAACCGACCGGGATACCGCGGCGATTGAGGCGTTCCATCGCCTTCAAAATATTCTCGCCGGGCACGCACGCGAAGCGCTCACCGGTAGCGGGGATTAGAATCTGAAAAACACCCAAGGCGGTCATGGCGCGCGTACTAGAGGCGTCTGAATAACGGACTTCGCGCGAGACCTTGGGCCGCATCCGCGGCAGTCAGAAACTTCTCGGTATAGATGTCGCGTTCGAACAAACGACCCTGCATCAGGGTACGGATGCACGCCTCGATCATCGCCGGCGGACCGCATAGATAGGCTTTATGGCCTTCGAACCGATGATTGAATTGACGCCCCGCAACGTCGTGCACAAACCCCGTCTCGCCCATCCATGAGTCATCAGTGGCGGGCTCGGACAACACCGGAATATAGGTGAAATTCTGGTGCTGCGACGCCAGCGCCTCGAACAAGTCCGCATAGTAGCGCTCGGCGCGGTTGCGCGCGCCGTAGATGAGCGTCACCTCGCGTTTTTCGCCGCGTTCGAATAAATCCAGGATCATCGACTTGGGGCTCGAAAGGCCCGAGCCGCCGGCCAGGAGCAGGATCGGTTCCGGCGCTGAATCCCGCACGAAGAAGCGGCCCAATGGTCCACTGCAGCGCACACTGTCGCCCGCCTTGAGCGTATCGCACAGATAGCTGGTGGCCGCTCCACCGTCTACCCGCCGGATGTTAAGTTCAAGCAAATGGCGAGCGCTAGGGGGCGAGGCAAGCGAAAACGCGCGTGGGCCATCGACACCAGGCACGAACACATTGATGTACTGCCCCGCCTGGAATTCAATCCCTGGAACTTCGAGAAATATAGCCTTGATCGTCGGCGTCAGAGTTTCGATGCGGTCCACTCGTGCCGTGAAATCCCGGATCGCGAAATTTCGCGCATCGGGCTCCGGATCGACATCGACTTCAATCACACAGTCCGTCGCGAGCACTGTCGAACAGGCGAGGCACTTGCCCTCTTCGCGTTCGACATCCATCAGTGCGAACAGCGATGCCTCCTCGGTATGTTCGATCTCGCCTTCGAGCACTTGCACCTTACAGGTCCCACATAGCCCGTGATTACATGCGTATGGCAACCAGATACCGGCGCGCAGACAGGCGTCGAGCACGCGCTGCCCTTCAGCCACTTCGATGGTTTCGCCCAAGGGCTCGATGGTTAACTGATAGGTCACGTCGGCGGCTTTCTTTGCGTTACGGTGCTCACTGGTCTAGACCCCCGATCCTCCAACGCCATCTAGACCGGGCTGGTAGAAGCTTAGATACGTCATGTGCGTGACGCCGTTGTCGCGCAGGGATTTATCCAGATCTGGCTGCCACGGCTTGCTATCCATCGTCCACCGCAGTTTTGTCAAATCGAGCTGACCGATCTCCGGGTGATGGTCGTGATCCGGCTTGAACATCTCTTCCAGAAATGCGCGCACGGTGATGTCCGGCGCCACGCGATAGGCCGCCGGACATGGCACCAGCAGATGATGCTCCCAGCAGCAGTAGAGATTGATATCGCCGCCATAATTCTCCACCCGATCGGCGGCGGGAAAATCGTAGTCCCCGATAGTGATCATGCCCATGCGAGTCGTCCCTCAGGCAGCCGCGGTGGACGGCGTGGTGTCCTTGCCGCCATGCCACCTAAGCCAATTTTTATAGTCGTCCGAGGCGTAGTAGTCGCCTGCCTCTTGGCCCATCGGACATTTTAGCCAGGCCGCGTACTCGGCCAAGTTGCGCGCGCCTCCCGCATTGCCTTGATAAATCTGTTGCGGCGGAATATAGGATTGGCAGAATTTCTCGGGCTCGTTGACGAAAATATCCTTGCAACCATCCGAACAAAAATTAAATTTCATGCCGCGCCATTCGTAATGCCGCACGGATTGCTTCATGGGATTGTCCACCTCGGTGAAGAAATCGGGCACCTGGCAGGTTTGGCACACCAGCGGCAGACGGTTCGTGTAGAAGCGCTTACCGGCCTTTTCCATGGCACCGAACAATTCGTAGCGCGGCCGATGAAAGCGATCGAAAGTTTCGCCGTATTTCTCGGATAACCAGTCCATTTCATACGGCTGCGGCAGCCACGTATGGAACCCTGTCGCCGGACACGCCGTATAGAAAACGCTCCAGGCTTGATGCGTGATATGCATCTTTTCCTTGGTCGCAATCTCATGATGCTTCGGCAGTTGGATGCCGTAGCGGCTTAAATCGTTGAACAGCGCAAAGCCGTTGTCTTCCCAGTAGATGGCCCAGGCTTCCGCCCACGACATCACCTTCTTGGGTAACATGTAATCCATCATGGTGCCCACCAGCACCAGCAGGCGATAACCGCGCCAAAACCACTTATCGATGTAGCGCTGCATGATGGGCACATTGTCCTCGTGCTGTTCTAACACGAACTTCACGACTTCGAGGCCGAGCGTCATGTGCCGCGATTCGTCGGACTGCGCCGAGAAGCCGAAGGTCGTGGTCGCGATATCGCCGTTGTAGGCGGCACCGGACACGAAGGGCATGAATAATAAATTCGTCAGCACGTATTCGAAAGCAAAGGAGATCGACGTCACGAACTCGAACGGACCGGAAGTCATCGCGTCTTCAAAAAACGATTTCGGAATCGATAGGTACCACGCGCGATCGCGCAGGTAATTGGCCTGATGAAAACCGTTGAAGTACTTGTTGTACTGACTGAAGGCGTGCATTTGGGTCTGCGCGTGGCGTAATTCATCCAACGCCTGCATCTGACACGCGACCCTGGCGCCGGCACCGCGGAACTGACGGCCGACATGCGAGAACCCACGATGGGCGTAGTACTCGAGAGGGGTAATGCCCTGCAGCCACAGCTTGATCGCGGTCATGTAGCGCGCATCGGAGATGTTCAACTGGCCGTTGGTCTGGCTGAAGCTGTCCAGAATTGCGTAGAGCTTGCGCTCCTTCTCGGCCTGGTACTTCCAGTAGGCGTCCATGGTCAGGCGGAACGGATCCTCCCATTTGTCCCAGTTCTTAATCTTGATTCCTTCGTACTTGTCGTACGGAAAGACCTTGTCCATGGGTTGATAGGTGGTCTCCCAATCGAGACCGCGCGTCATCACCTGGTACTTCTCTTTGAGACTCAGCTTTTTGTCAGCCATGATCTGCTCCAGTGCTTAATCTAAGCGCGCGGCGCGGGTCTGCCCCACGCCAAGATGAATTCGTCCTCGCTCTCGTCGATGTTGCCGGACAGCGAGATCAGATTGATGTGCATGCTCTGTAGATCGAATGGGCGGCCCAGTTTTTGCTCGATCGTCTCGCGCCGCACGACCAGCCGCTGCGGCACATCAATCTTGATCATCGCCGGCATCTCGGTGACCACCGCCTGCGGGTTGTCTTCGAGAATGGCCTCGATGATCGGTCGCGATTCTTCATTGTTCTGAAACGAAATGAACACCTTGTCGTGTGCTGTGAGACTCATGGCGCTTACCCCATTAATCCAAGTTTGACCCGCCGCGCCGCAAGATCACCGAAGATTGAGTCGGTGATCCGCCCGGTATCCGTGCCGAAAGCTGCCCTAGCCAGTGGCGCCAACGCTTCACGCACACGCGGTTCCCAGGCCGCCACCCAGGTATTCAGCAACGCCTTATTGTGGGGGGATGCGTGGGCCGCGACCTTGATGGTGGCATCGGTCCAGCGCGTGGACTCCCCATACCATTCACGCATGAATTCGGTCGTGAGGGCGTAACCAATCCCGCCCGGTGCGGCGATCGTCTGATCGACATGAATATAGGCATACGGATATACCGCACCGTCAATCAGCAGGTTCTGCAGCACGTGGAGTTCGAACCAGTCCTTGGTGACCATTGCGTCTTCGATCAAGTGACGCATCGGCTGCCAGTCAGGATCGTTCAACCAGGTGGCTTTGGCGCGATCGAGGATCTGCGCACCGCCGTCCAACACCAGCGCCAGGCGGGTGAGATATTGCGCGACACCGAGCCGATCCATGGCCTGCATCAAGGCAGCAGAACTAAACGGCGCGCCATAAGCATACGCGGCGAGGTAACAGTTGTTGGTATTCGCGCCCCACTCTAGGTGCCGCAACGGCACGATCAGGCGCGCGATGTTGGCGTGCCACTCGGGAGCCAGCAGGCCGAGCAGGTTGCGTTTTTCGACCATCCCGAAGTTGTTGTCCTGGGCTTCCTGCTGGCGCGCACGCTGGAGCGTATATGGCGCGTAGTAGTACTGCCGCGGATCCAACAACTGATCGAAATCCTCGAGCTGGATCGCCGTGCGACGTTTGTCGAACAGTTCCAGCCCAGGCTCCCAGGTGGGACGGTAGTGGAAGTTGTGGGTCGCCTGAAAGTCGTGCACCGCTTCCTGATAGCGGGTCGCCGCCTTGCCTTTGCCGATGCGCGCTTCGAGGTGATCGAAGGTCAGCCGCAACGGTTCGATAGTGGCAGTCTTGATCTCGACAGACATTCCGCGTCTCTCCCGAGTCGTCGCCGCGACGACCCGCGTTAGGGTCCATAAATAAAAGAGGATGAGTTATGGTCTGGTTTCGCCGTCCCGCCATTTGGCGTAATCCGCATCAACCATCCTGCCTTGTTCGGCGTTGAGGTGCACGACCTGGTTCGTCCCGCAGAATTCCTCGAAGGCCGGCTTGGGCAGAATCATCTCCAGGTACAGCGTCGGATCGCCGATCGAAAACTGAAATTCGATGAAGCCCCCGCGCACCTCGCCAGTGACCCGTACAAAGCGAGTTTGTTCATTGAGCGCTGTCAGGCGGTTTTCACGCATACCAGGGCCCTGTCCCACGTCGTGATAGTTGGTGCGGATACCAGCCGCCATCATTGCCTGCGAAATTTTCGGATTTTCAGTCATTTCGACACTCTACTAAATGTTCTCAACGACGGGCGAGACGTAGCTCCACAAGATGTTCAATGACGAAGTCGACGCGATCGTTACCCCAGAAGACTTGATCGTCGATCACAAAGGTCGGCACCCCAATCGCACCCTTGCTCAGCGCCTCGTCCCAATTCGCCACCAGTCGCTGCTGGTGGGTGGGCGAATTGACATAATCCTCATACTCGCTCACGTTCAAGCCCACCGCGCCGGCGACCGCATTGCGAACCTCGACCTGTCCGATGTCATTGCCCACCGCCCACTCGGCACGCATCATCTCGACGATATATTCTCGTAACACCCCGCGTTCCTCGGCCAGCAACGAACCGACGCCAGCCAAGGTGGCGTCGGTCGTGATCGGGGGCGGATTGCATGGGATCCCCAACCGCTTGCAGTGGCGTGCGAGATCCTGACGCGCGAGCGGAATTTTGACTTTGGCGCGATCAGGTGGCGAGCGACCATCCCAACCACCCAGCGGACGCCACCGCAATTGGGTGTGGAAATCGTCCAGGATCGGCCACAGAGTTTTGGACGCAAGATAGCAGTAGGGACTACGGAAATGGAAATACAGGTAAACCGGTTTGGGTGTCGGGTGGCCTAGATTCATGCGTTCGTTACCGATAACTCAAGCTATTACTCAGGCGCTGGGAGCAGGCGACAGTAGGTGAGATGGACGTCACGTCACCACATCAAAAAAACTCTGCCGCGGTTGGTTGTCGATCGCGAAGGCCGCATGACCGAGCTGCGTGGTATCCCACGTCAGGTGCGGATGATCGGGATAGTGAATGTACCCCCCCGAAAAAACTTCGTTGCGATTGCCCGAGGGATCGTAGAAATAGATCGTCGCGCCGCGCGTGATGCCGTGTCGGGTCGGTCCCACTTCAACCGAGATATTGTGCTTACCCATGATGTCGCCGGCATGATAGACATCATTGACCGATTCCAGGAAGAACGACATGTGGTGAAACTTGCCGCGTTCTTCGCGCAGTACAAAAGCAATGTCGTGCGGCTTGTTCGAACAGCACAGGAAGGTACCCAGTTGCATGCCGCTGTCGTTATCGATCAGCTCCTCCCCGAGATCGAAGTTCAGCACCTCGATGAAGAACTTCGTGGTCTCACTGATGTTCGGTCCCGCCAGCAGCACGTGGTCTAGCCGCGAGGGTCCCATGCCGCGAATGATCCCCTCATCCGGGAGCACGCCGGGATTGCGCGTCGGCAGAGAGTTGCCGGTCTGATCCTTGTCGGCGTAGAGCTGCATCAGGTGACCACCCGGAAGCTCGAATTGGATCCGGCGACCGCTGCGCGGATAGACGCCGGCCACGATACGTTCAACCGGAAATCCGTAGGCTTTGATCTTGCCTTCCAGTTCGGTCAGGGTCGCGTCGTCATAAACCTTGTAGGCGACATAATCGAGGCCGGCGCTGTCGGCTGCGCGGATCACCACGCTATGGTGATCGTGTTCGTCCCAAGCTTTGAAGTAAACTTTATCTGTTTCGCGCAGGACTTCGTGCAACCCAATGTGCCGTCCGTAGTGCGTGGCAGCGGCCTCCAGATCGAGCACGCGGACCGCCACTTCCCCGACTCTTAAGACGCCTCGGACCGCCATGAGCTTCTCCTTTTTTTCACCGCAATTTATACGTCGTCCTCAGCATCATACTTGACCAAAAATTTCGATGACAGCATGAAAAAAGAGGCACTCAAGCGGCGTTCGTCTCCCATCACTGTCGGGTCGCGCGCTTGAGTGCCCGCGCATGGAAGCGCGCGATCCGGTTCGTGTTGCGCCATGGCTGCCGTGCCATCGTCGCGATAGAGCACGGTGGTTTGGGTCGCGAGATCACCGTTCCGTCGCTCACACGAAGCGCATGCGTACCGAGCCCAGACTATGGTAGTGCACGACCACCACATCTCCCGCCTGCACATGAATGGCCGCCGTAATCCCCCCCGTCATCACCAGACAGCCGGCAGGAATGTCGGTCCCGAGTTCGGCGCGCTGATTCGCCAGCATAGCGACCGCGTCCAGAGGATTGCCTAGCACCGCAGCGCCGGCGCCCACCTCCGCTATCTGACCATTACGCGTGAGCACAACCCCTTCGGTCAACAAGTCGATCTCATGCAATCTGCGTGTGCGCCCACCGACTACATAACCCGCTGCTGAGGTGTTATCGGCGACCACGCTCAGGATGTCGAATTTAAAATCGGCGAAGCGCGAATCGATCACCTCGATCGCCGGCAGCACAAAATCGATCGCTGCCGCAGCCTTCAGGGCGTCGCAATTCGGACCCTTGAGCGCCGTTTTCATCACCACGGCAATTTCTGCTTCGATGCGTGGATGAATGTAACGCGCGACCGGAATCTCGGCGCCGTCAGCGTAGGCGCCATCATCGCTAATGAAGCCGTGCAGGGATTCTGACACCCCCATCTGCAACATTTTCGCGCGCGAGGTGAGCCCCATTTTGAGGCCGGTCACTCGGATCCCGCGGCCCTCCATACGCACCCGGAGCGCGTTCTGCACGGCATAGGCATCGCCAAGTTTCATCTGCGGATACTCGGCGCTCAGCATGCTGATTGCCGTGCGGTTGCGCGCCGCATTGTCCACACGCTCCGCCAGGAGCGCTACTGTCGCTGTATCCAGCGCACGTTCGTTAAGCATTGGCCACCTTCCGCTGTGCGTTTTGTTTGTCTCGGAGTTCGATCGCGACTTCCTCAATTAAGTCTTCCTGTCCACCCACGGTGCGCCGGCGCCCCATTTCAGCCAGGATATCGCGCGAGGATACCCCGTAGCGCTTTGCCGCGCGTTGCGCAAACAACAGGAACGTGGAGTAGACCCCCGTATACCCTATCAACAACGAATCGCGGTCGAGGCGGATCTGGTGATCCATGATCGGCAGCACCCGATCTTCTGCGACATCCATAATCTGATAGAGATCCACGTTGGTTTCGATCCCCATCCGTTGGCATACCGCGACGAACACTTCGAGTGGCGTATTACCCGCGCCAGCGCCGAGGCCAGCCGCTGAGCCATCGATGCGCGTCGCGCCCGCTTCCACCGCCGCAATCGAATTAGCCACGCCAAGCGCGAGATTATGATGACCATGGAATCCAATCTCAGTGTCCGCACGCAGCACTCGGCGTAGCGCGGCGATCCGCGCGGTCACGTCGCCCGGTAGCATGTACCCAGCGGAGTCTGTGCAGTAAATGCAGGTGGCACCGTAATCTTCCATTTGCTTGCCCTGCGCGGCGAGCGCATCGGGCTCGATCATGTGCGCCATCATCAGGAAACCGACGGTATCTAGCCCTAAAATTCGCGCGCGCTTGATGTGCTGCTCGGAGACATCCGCTTCCGTGCACAGGGTTGCCACCCGCACGGTGTGAATCCCGCAATCGTAGGCCATCTGCAGATCATCCACCGTGCCGATGCCCGGGATCAGCAACACCGAGACCTTGGTGTGCTTGAGCGCGGGGATCACGTGACGCAGATATTGCTCGTCCGAGAATGCCGGGAAACCGTAGTTGATCGAGGCGCCCCCGAGACCATCGCCATGCGTGACTTCAATCAAATCGACGCCTGCGGCATCGAGCCCGGTCGCGATTGAATGCATCTGCTCCAGGGTGATCTGATGTTGTTTCGGATGCATGCCATCGCGCAGGCACATGTCATGCACTTTGACCTTGAGTTTTAGTGCCATCATTACGCGGCCTCCGTGTTGAGGTGCGGAAAACTTAGAGAGCCGTCCTGCAGCCGCTGCGCAAACATCTCGCCGGTGCGCAACGCGGCGGCGGTCATGATGTCCAGATTGCCGGCATATTTCGGCAGGTAATCGCCGAGGCCAGCCACCTCCAGAAATACCGACACCCGCCTGCCATCGAATACCGGTTGCTGTTTCAGCGTGTAACCCGGCACGTAGCGTTGCACTTCGGCGACCATGGCTTTGATCGACGCCGTGATCTTCGCTTCGTCCGGAGGGTCTACCGTCAGGCAGTGCACGGTGTCGCGCATCATCAAAGGTGGCTCAGCGGGATTGAGGATAATGATGGCCTTGCCCTTGCCAGCGCCGCCGATCCTCTCGATGCCGAGCGCCGTGGTGCGCGTGAACTCGTCGATGTTTTTGCGCGTGCCGGGGCCGGCTGATTTGGACGCGACGGTCGCGATGATCTCCGCATAGCTGACGGACTGAACCCGCGCCACGGCGTGCACGATCGGGATCGTCGCTTGCCCGCCGCAACTCACCATATTGACATTGGCAGTCTGCAGCTGCATGTGCTGTTCGAGGTTAACCGGCGGCACACAAAACGGCCCGATGGCTGCCGGCGTGAGATCGATCATGAACACGCCATGGGCCAAGACCTTGCGGCTATTCTCGGCATGCACGTAGGCCGAGGTCGCGTCGAACGCGATCTGGATGTGGTCCGACTTGAAATGGGGGAGTGCCGCATCGATGCCTTCGTGGGTGACGTTGACGCCCGCCGCGCGTGCCCTGGCCAAACCCTCTGAGTCGGGATCGACACCGATCATCCACACCGGGTTCAACCATTCGCTGCGCAGCGCCTTGTACAGGAGATCGGTACCGATATTGCCGGAACCAATTAGTGCGCAGTTTATTTTCATGGCCATGGCCTCTCAATTATCTTCACGTGTTCGCGAATGTAGCGCTGGTGCTGAAAGCCGATGTCCCGGCGACGCCCCTGCGATGTCAATGGATCCCGGGTCTGTGCGCGGGATGCCGGGGGGTGAGCTGCGATGGGCACTACACAAATTTAGCTTTAAGGCGACCTAGCCCACCCACGGCCACTTCCATCTCATCGCCCGGCGCTATCGGAATCAGCGGCACCAGCGACCCCGATAGAATGATCTCCCCCGCCTTCAGCATCACCCCGTGGCGACCGAGCGCATTGGCGAGCCAGGTCACCGCATTCACTGGAGAACCCAGCGCCGCCGCACCCGCACCGGTCGCGACCAGTTCACCGTTCTTCCACAGCACCATGCCACAGGTCACGAGATCGACGCTGTGCACGTCGATCAACGTATCGCTGGCAATAAACAATCCGCAGGAAGCGTTATCCGCGATGGTGTCCTGAATCTTGATTTTCCAATCGCGTATGCGGGAATCGACTATCTCGAAACACACTTTGACACCCGCCGTGGCCGCCAGTACGTCCGCATTCGTCACCCCTGGGCCGGCGAGATCGCGCTTGAGGACAAAGGCGATTTCGCCTTCGGCTCGCGGCTGGATCAGTTCGCGACTGATCGGCACCGGTACACCCTCCAGGCACTGCATGCGATCGGTCAGAAAGCCGTAATCCGGCTGGTCGACCTTGAGCATGTCCTGTACGGCGCGGCTGGTCGCGCCAATTTTCTTGCCGACGATCTTCTCGCCCGCCGCTTCGCGGCGTTTGAGAATACCGAGCGAAATCTGGTAGGCCTCGTCCTGGGTTAGGGTCGGGTCGCGCTCGGTCAAAGGCTCGACGGAACTGCGCGTACGAAGCGCGTTGAACAATTCTTCGCTGTAGCGATCTAGCGTGGCGGAATCGGTCATGGATCAATACCTGATACAGATGTTACGTAATTCGGTGTAGAACTCGAGCGAATGCACGCCGCCCTCGCGACCGATGCCGGAATGCTTCATGCCGCCAAACGGAGTACGCAGATCTCGCAGGAACCAGCTATTGACCCAGGTAATGCCGGATTGTAGCTGGGCCGCGACGCGATGCGCACGCGCGAGATCGCGCGTCCACACCACGCTGGTCAACCCATAGCGCGTGTCGTTGGCGAGGCGGACGGCTTCCTCTTCGGTATCGAAGGGCGCGATGTGGCAACACGGCCCGAAGACTTCCTCGCGATTGGTGCGGGCCGAGGGTGGCAACCCGGTCCAGATTGTCGGCTCTACCCAACTGCCCTTCGCCAGTTCGCCGGGCATCTCGGGAATTCCGCCACCCGTCACCACGGTTGCGCCCTCGTCCACCGCGAGCTTGTAGTAGCTCAGCACCTTATCGCGATGCGCTTGGCTGATCAGTGGACCGAGCGTCACGCCAGGTTCCTTCGGCGGACCAATTTTGAGTTTCTCGGTGGCTTCTTTCAGGCGCTGCACAAAGGTTGGAAACAGCGAGCGCTCGACATAGATCCGCTCCGTGCCCAGGCACACCTGCCCGCAGTTGATAAACGTGGAGCGGATGGTGGTTTGAATCGCAAAATCAAGATCGCAGTCGGCGAACACGAGTGCTGGGTTCTTGCCGCCGAGTTCAAAAGAAACTGAACGCAGGCCCTGAGCCGCCGCCGCCATGATCGCTTCACCCGTGCGGGTTTCACCGGTAAAGGTGATCGCATCGACCCCCGGATGTTCAGTCAACAACGCCCCCGCAGAATTCGGGCCGAAGCCATTCACGACGTTATAAACGCCCGGCGGAATACCCGCTTCGTTCATCACCTCACCGAGCAGCGAGGTCGTCAGAGGCGTCTCCTCCGATGGCTTCACGATCACGGTATTGCCGCAGGCGAGCGCCGGCCCGACTTTCCAGGTCATCAGCAACAAGGGCAGATTCCACGGGCAGACCACCGCGATCACGCCTTTGGGTACCCGCAGCGAGTAGTTTAATACATTGGCGCCGTCCGGCGCGTGCATGGTGAACGCCTCCGTCGGGATGTTCTTCACGATATCGGCGAACACGCGAAAATTCGCCGCGCCGCGCGGGATATCCACATGGCTGCATTCGCTGTAGGGCTTGCCCGTATCGAGACACTCTAATTCGACGAACTCATCGAAGCGCTGTTGGATACAGTCGGCGAGCTTGTGCAGCAGCGCCATCCGATCGGGCGTCGTCATCTTGCCCCAGGGGCCATCGAGCGCCGCGCGGGCTGCAGCCACCGCAGCATCCACCTCGGCTTTCCCGGCCTCGCACACGACCGCAATCTCGGCGCCATCGACCGGGCTGATATCGGTAAAAGTCTTGCCGCTCTGCGAGGGCACATATTGCCCGTTGATGAAATGCATCACGGTGCGTTTGGCATTGGACACGGCAAGTGAGCTGGCTGTGGGTTGCGACATGGAACGGCCTTATTTTATCTAGGTTCTGCGCACGCAATTCTGCTTGCACGCTGTGTTCGTGTTGTTCTTATTGAGCTTCGCACGCGCCGGCCATCACCTCGAGGCTGCGCGGCAAGCGAGCTAAGAGAGCTGGCGTTCAGTCCCGGAAGAGACCCGGTCTGAGCTGATGCGTCGATGGAATCTTAATGTTTCCCCAGCGATCCCCGCAATCGATCCCCGCCCTGATAATGTCAATATCTTGAAATCTGACGAAACCAGTGCATGCGGCAGGTGCGTGCGCACCCGCCGGACCTTGACGAACGAATAAGCAAAGCTCCGGCACCGTTTCCTAACAATTTGCATGTGCAGAGTTCAAAGCGCATCCAGCCTCTGGCGTGTCTGGCTGGCCTGGGCTTGCAGCGCAGTCACCTCTCCAGGTGGCATTTTGGCCAGCTGGCGGTAGGCCATGCCGATGCGGGGGTTGCGTTCCAGCTTCTCGGCGTTGCGCTGGTAAAAGTCCCAGTACAGCGCGTTGAACGGGCAGGCCGATTCACCCAGGCGCTGTTTTTTGTCATAGGCGCAGCCCTTGCAGTAGTCGCTCATGCGGTCGATGTAGGCCGCGCTTGACACATAAGGTTTGGCAGCCAAAAGGCCGCCGTCGGCAAACTGTCTCATGCCCAGCAGATTAGGTAACTCCACCCATTCAAAGGCGTCAATGTAAATGCCCAGGTACCAACGGTGCAGCGCCTGCACATCCAGCCCGGCCAGCAACGCAAAGTTGCCGATCACCATCAGGCGCTGAATATGGTGCGCGTGTACGTTTTGCAGTGAGCCGCCGATGGCTGCGGCCATGCAGTTCATGCGGGTGTCACCCGACCAAAACCACTTGGGCAGCGGCGTGGTGTGCTCAAAGAAGTTGTGCTCGTCATAGCCCGGCATTTGCGCCCAGTAGATGCCGCGCACGTACTCGCGCCAGCCGATCACCTGGCGGATAAAGCCCTCGGCTGCGGCCAACGCCACCCGGCCCGCGCGCCATTCGGCCTCAACCCGGCTCACCACTTCCCGCGGGTTCAACATCTTCACGTTCATGGCGAATGATAGCAGCGAGTGAAACAGTCGCTGGGCCTTGCGGCTCATGGCATCTTCATAGTCGCCAAAATTGGATAGGGCGTGGACGGCGAAGCGGTCCAGCTGCTGCAAGGCCTCAACCCGGTTGACTGGCCAGCGGAAGAGGGCAGCCGCGGGCGCCGGTCGGGCGGCTCGGGAGGGTCCCCTTTCCAGGGCTTGCGGTTCTCGGCGTCAAAGTTCCACTGGCCACCTGCGGGCTTGTCCGCCCCCTCGATCAGCACGTTGTGACGTTTGCGCATGTGGCGGTAAAAGGTCTCCATCAGCCACTGCTTGCGCCCTGCAAACAACTCGGCTATTTCATGGCGCTGGGTGTAAAAGTGTTCGCTATCAACACAGAAGCTAATGCTGCTTATTTCACGCCGGCCAGAAGCCAAAAAATCTCGTAATTGCTGGTCCAGCCGGTATTCGTCGGGGTCCTGGTATTCAAACACCTGCACGCCGTAGTGATCGA
Source organism: Pseudomonadota bacterium (assembly GCA_043734785.1). Classification (GTDB taxonomy): domain Bacteria; phylum Pseudomonadota; class Gammaproteobacteria; genus CAIKBL01. The sequence continues at coordinate 38,861 of JAYTEX010000103.1, forward strand.
TGAGCGCCCTCAAATTACCGGTGAGGCTCTGCTGGTTGGCCGGATCGTCAATGGCCAGGTAGTGCACCGTGTGCCCGCCTTCACGTAGCTGTTGCCCCAGAGCACGCATACCGGCAAAAATCGCGATGATTTTTTGGGCGTGGTGCAGCACGTAGTCGGTTTCCTGATGCATCTCCATCAGCACATAAACGACGTCGGGGTTGACGTGTGTGAACCAGCTGTGCTGCGGGTTGAGTTGGTCGCCCAGAATCAGCCGCAGGGTGGTGGGCTGTGAAGGTGTCATCTAGAGGCCCAAAGGGCGCGGTAGTGGGCGTGGGGGTCAGGTCTAGCTTGGTAGCATGCGAGAAAGTATGCCCAGAGCATGGCTCGACCCCTCCGCATCGAATTCGCCGGCGCGCTATATCACGCGCGGAGAACGCGGGGTCAGTTCTCGTATTCTAGCATCCGTGCTCGCATAATCCGGCCCACGCTCGCATAAGTGGAGCGAAAGCTTGCAAAACCAGGAGAGGCGACGAAATCGGGCAGTCGATCGTAGGTTGGCTGGTGAGCGAAGCGAACCCCAACACTAACTGACAAGGCTGCGCGATCGAAGTGCCAACGC
>JAYTEX010000104.1:0-21950 GCA_043734785.1 Pseudomonadota bacterium
TAAATTGGTGGCTACGGGTGGACTCGAACCACCGACCTCAGCATTATGAGTGCCGCGCTCTAACCAGCTGAGCTACGTAGCCATCTTTGTAACGCTTGATTGCCGCCAACGTCCCGTGGGGTGGAACGGATGGCTGGCCCGGGTGCGCAGTTGGATCGCGATGCTGTGCGCCTCGCGCGGTGCCCTCATTGCGGGGAACCTTGTTGCTGTCAGCCCGTGTGCTTGAGGCGGGCGATTGTCACGTAATGGGGGACAGAATTCAAATCTGTCACCACGATGATCAGCGCACGCCGAATACGACGATGGTCTTACCGCTTACGCTCAACAGGTGCTGTTCTTCGAGGTTCTTCAAGACCCGGCCGACCATCTCACGCGAGCAGCCCACAATCCGGCCGAGTTCCTGGCGGGTGATGCGGATTTGCATGCCATCCGGATGCGTCATCGCATCAGGTTCCTTGCAAAGGTCTAGTAGGGAGCGCGCCACCCGCCCTGACACATCCATGAAGGCCAAGTCTCCGACTTTGCGGTTCATGCGCCGCAAGCGAGTCGCGAGTTGGGACGCCATCGCGAATAAAAGATCGGGGAAGACCGCGGGAATACTTTTGAGCTTTTCGTAGCCGATCTGGGCTATCTCGCACTGGTTTTTGGCGCGTACCAGCGCGCTGCGATTCGTGTGTTCATTGAACAGGCCGATTTCGCCGAAGAAATCGCCGGGATTGAGGTAGGCGAGCACCAGTTCTCGGCCTTCATCGTCTTCCAGCAGGACCGTCACGGAGCCCTTCACCACATAGTAGAGATCGTGGGACGGATCGCCCTGGCGGATGATGGTGCTCTTGGCCGGGATGGTCTTGCGATGGCAGTGTTCGAGGAAGCGTTGGATTGCGTCGTCGGTGTGCGGGAGCTTGATTGGCCCGAAAGTGATCTTCCCCATGCCACCGCCCAAGGTCGTTGCCATACGCGATCTCCCGTCCTTCAGCTTTCGTAGACTTTAATTACATTGATTTAGACAAAACCAGTGTAACACGCGAACTCTATTCGTCTTTGGTATAGATGACTAGTAAAGTACCGGCCCGCTGGCCAGTACACTCCGTTAGGACCTAAGGCATGAAAGCAATTATCAAGTGGGTCGACGGGGTCTCCTTCGTCGGCGAGAGTGAATCCGGTCATGCCGTGGTGCTGGATGGTCCGCCGACCGCTGGCGGGCGCAACATTGGTATCCGACCGATGGAATTGGTGCTCATCGGAATGGGCGCCTGCAGCGCGTTCGATGTCGTCTCGATCCTGACCAAGGGCCGCCATGATCTGGTGGACTGTCAGGCCGAACTGAACGCGGAACGGGCCGAGGAGGACCCGAAAGTCTTCACCCGCATCCATGTGCACTACAGGGTCACCGGTCGCGGCCTCAAGGTCAGTGCGGTCGAGCGCGCGATTCAACTTTCTGCGAAAAAGTACTGTTCGGCCTCAATCATGCTTGGCAAGACCGCCGAGATCACGCACGATTTCGAGCTTATCGAGGCGTAGTCAGGGTGCTTCCCGGGCGTGCACAGCAGTCACTTCGACCCGCCGCCGCGTATCAATTTAGCGGCTTATAATTTTCGGGAGTCGAGTGTGCGATCACGCGCAGGAACGCCTGTTCGAGGTCCTGGCCTGGCGCGCGCTCGCGCAGGGCCTCCAACGGACCATCGAAGGCGATCCTGGATGCATGCAGGATCACGACACGGTCACATAACTCGCCGATGTCGTGCAAGGCATGCGAACTGAACAGAATCGTCGTGCCCGCCGCCTGGGCCGCGCGCAGCCGTGCACAGCACCTGCGATGGGCCAAGGGATCCAGGCCACTCATCGGCTCGTCGAGAATCAAGAACTCACGGCGCGCGAGCAGACAGGCGATCAGTCCGAGCTTCTGCGCCATGCCCTTCGAATAATCCCGGACCCGCCGCGCGAGGGCGGCGGGATCGAGCTCGAGTTGCCGGCATTCCGCCATCGCGGCCGGTTCGTCATAGTCAATCCCGTGTTGCAGTAACAGCGTTTTCAGCAGTTCCGCGCCGGTCAAGTAATGTGGCGGCACGAAGCGTTCTGGCAGGTAGGCCAGGCCTTGACGTGCGCCCGGGAGGTGTGCCGGCAACCCGCTGAGTGTTATGTCACCGCTATTTGGCGCGATCAAATCGAGCGCCAGTCGCAGCAGGGTAGATTTGCCGGCGCCGTTCAGGCCAAGCAACGCGGTGGCGGTACCCCGTAGAATTTCCAACGTGATATCGATCAACACCGGCGCTCGACCGTAGGCCTTGGTCACTGCGGCATAGCGCAGCAGCGGTGCGCTCAAAGCGGGCTACGCCGCATGTCGCGAGCCCGGATCGCGTGCTCAGTACAAATAGACGGCGTTGCAGATTTCTTCGTTGCCGGCGATATTCCAGATGGGTGGCGTCTTGGTGGCATCGACACAATCGTCGCTCGATTGACCCGCTGCGCCAAAGGTCGCACCACTGGTGAGTGCGTGGCGTAATACGCCCGAGAACGGCAGCCCGTCGTCCACTTTCAGATCGAGCTCGCGCATCACGTTCACCGGGATGCCTAGGCCGAGCGTCAGGTTCAAGCGTTCGGCAGGCGACGGGTCCGCGTCTTTGTAGTCATTCGAGCGAAACAACACCAAAAAGCCGTTGAAGGCGTTGCGTGGCGCCTTGTTGGTATCGGTCGCATCCGGCGCTTTGTCGCCCCCGACATAGGCACCTTGGATAAAACCGGCCTTGGAAAGCTGCTCCCACAGGGCCAGTGCCTCAGGCCAGACACCATTAAGCCGCCCATTGCCGTCGCCACCCGTCGTCACGCCCGGTATCGCTTGTGCGGCGTTGATCGCAGGCCAATCCCCGGGCACTTGCCGGAAGCGATCGACAAACCCGTAATAAGCGGCCTGCACGCCCGAGTTCTGATCGGCGATGTTGCGCACGCGCGCACTGGTGATCAATTCCTGGCCCTTCAAGATGCCACCTAGCAGCAGGCCGATGATGACCAGCACGATGGCGATTTCGACCAGGGTGAAGCCTTGTTGTTTTCGAATAGACATGGTGCGCGCTCTAAAAATGGAGTTTCTGTTTCCTCAACCAAACTCGCTGCAGGATTCGGACCAGAGCAAGCGCTGTTGATTCGCTTCGTAATTAAATGCCGCCTCGGTCGCGATCTGTCGTCGAATGGTCAATTCTGTTGAGAAAATGACAACAGCCTAGACAATCACTCAGTATTTGACCGTTTCCGCCCCGCCCGTCAGGGCACTGGATGACTGGGTTGCTTCGGTGCGGGCCGCTTCCTCCAGCGCCCGCAGCCGCTGCATGAGCAGGCGTTGTTCATGAGGGTCGGCGATCTGTCCGCTCGCCAACAACCCGCCGAGGAGAATCTTCGCCGCTTCGAGCTCGCCCATGTCTTCGAGTACAAAAATCTCCAGCTGGCGTGCCCAATGCGGAATTTCCGGGGTGGCGGCCCCGGCGAGCGTGCGCGCGAACTCGAGCGCCAGTGCCTTGTCGCGCAGCCGATGGCGCGCCACATACACCGCATGCGCGAGCCAGGGCCAGCGTCGTGCCGGATCCTCGGCAAAGGCACGCTGCACGAAGTCGAGCATTTGGCGAGTGCGCGTGTGATCCGGGATGTCGGCGTAGAGCCGACTCGCGGCGAGCAACGGATATTGCGCGCGTGGATCGAGACGCAGACACAGTGCTAACCAGGCGATCACCCGGCCGTAATCAAGGTCACGCAGCGCGATCTCGGTGCCCGCCTGGGTATCGAAGGCCTGCAGCCACAGCATGTAGAATTTGGCCAGTGCGATCGGATCGCCGAGCGCTTGCGCGCGTGCGATGGCGAGCGTGGGCGGCGCGGGCAACGTGTGCGCGACGACCGGCACGCTCGGGTGCTGCGCGCGCCAGGTCACGTGCAGGGCGAGTAATGCCGCGAGTGCTAGCCAGCCTCCAAGCCCAAGGTGCCGCCAGGATCGATGATCGGCCTGGCGACCCCCCATGAATCAGAAATTCCGGCGCTGCAAGTCGAGCATGCCGACGACCAGCAGCAGACCCCCATAGAGCAGTGTTTCCGTCACCACGAACTGCAGATCTGCACGACTCGGCGGCGCATCGATCAACCAGGCACTTTGCGTATATCGCGCGAGATCGGGCAGGCAATAGCTGAAGCTTTGTACACTCCATGCGAGCGCGCGTTGCATAAGCGTGACCGGTGCGAGTAGCGCATCCCGACTCAGCAGCACCACCGCCTGCATGGCACGACTCAGCAAGTAGAAGCCGCTAACCGCGCAGAAAGCGAGTGTGACGTGCGCGAGACTGAGCGCGGCCGTAAGCGCCGCCGCGCTCACCAACATCAGTTCACAGGCAAGCGTGAACCCCCACGCGAGCGCCACCGCCGGCGGGCTTATCAGGCATAACGGCAAACAGGCTACTGTGGCGGCAAGCATGCTCGCGCACCCATAACCCGTGAACTTGGCCGCCACCCACAGGCGCCGGTCGAGCGGGCGCGACAACATGAGGTCTAGAAAATGGTCGTCCAGATCGCGCACGGTGTTCACCATCACGAGCAGACTTAAAGCCGCCACCAACCCGAGGCGCACGCTGGCGGCGTAGCACACCACCCGGTACGCCGCGCTTTCGGTGACTGCGAGGCTGGCCGCAAATTCGGCAAGCGCGTAGGCCCCCACCACTACGCCGAAGACCAGCCAAGGCCAGCGCGTGCGCCACAGTTCATAGGCGGTAAGGGAAACCAGGCTGTTAAACTGCTGCCATTGCACGGTTTGATTGTAAGTCGCTACTCGAGATCAAGACACCATGCGGACACTGTTTGACGTTTCTGTTCTGCTCGATCCTCGGCGCGACCACTGGGTGCTTGCGCTGATGTTGTTGGTTCTGCACGCGGCTTTGCAGCTTGAGATGGTGAGTCCGTTGGCACGCGCACTGATGACAGCCCACCTGGGCTTGTTCTTCCTCTGGCAACCCATCTGGCAACGCGAACAGCGTCTGGACTGGTCGGCAGTGGCTTTGATTCTGGTATTCGCGGCCACCTTTGTTGGGACCCTTAGCGCGTGGTGGTTATTCGCCTGGTTGATCCTGTTGATTGGCATTGTGACCGGGCGCGCGCGCGCCGTGCGCCGCGAACGTATCACTTATATGTTGACCTTGGCGTGCCTCGTCTGCGAGCTGCTGATCAATGTGGTGCCACTGCTGTTCGCGACCGGCGCAATCGAACCTGCGGTGCGTTATGTTTTTAACTATGGTCTGTATGGGGTGCCGTTGGTGATCGGATGCATTCCCGTCGCGAGCGGCGCGCGCCAGACTTATCCGATCGATTTTTTTCGCGGCATCATTGTGGCTCTGCTAACAGCCTTGCTGGCGCTCGGTAGTGTGCTCATGACGCTCCGGCAGGCGCTCGATTATCCGAGCGCGTTGTTCTTCTCTCTGCTCGCAGTGGCGAGTTTTCTGGTGTTCATCAGCTGGCTCGTGACACCGGCCACCGGCACGGGTCTTGGTGCGCTGTGGGAGAAGTCGGTGCTGAATATCGGCACGCCGTTCGAGGCGTGGATGGCAAGCTTGGCCGATCTCGCCGCGCGCATTCACGTGCCGGATGAATTTCTACACGCGGCGCTGGATGAATTGGTCGCGACCCCGTGGGTGGCGGGCGCGTGCTGGGAAGATGCCACGGGTGCGCACCAGAGCGGGATCGCTACCGAACGCCGCACCCGCATTGAAACTGCACTGCTGAGCGTGACCTTGTTCCTCGATCGTCCCCCCGGGCCTACACTGCTGCTGCATTGCCGGCTTTTGATCGAAACCTTGAGCTATTTCCATGCCGCCAAACAGCGCGCACAGGAGCAGGCGCACCAAGCCCATCTGCAGGCGATCTATGCGACGGGTGCGCGGTTGACTCACGACATCAAGAACCTTTTGCAGTCTCTCAAGCTGCTCGCCACCGCGACCACCCGCGTGGGGCAAGAGGAGCAGTCCCTGCAACTGCTGCAACGCCAACTGCCCCTTATCGCGAATCGCTTGCAGACGGCGCTCGATAAACTCAACCGACCGACCGAGGAAACGGGCGAGCACCAGGCGCTGGCCCACTGGTGGGCGCAGTTCTGTGCCCGCCATGCCAGTAGCGGTATCACGCTGTCGGCGCAGATTGACGACGGCGAACTGCCGGTGCCCGGTGAGTGTTTCGACAGTGTGCTCGAGAACTTACTCGAGAACGCGCGCGACAAGGCCGCCGGTGACGAGACCATTGCGCTCGCTGTTGAACTCGTGAGCCAACGCGATCAGGTTCGCATCACGGTCGCCGACACGGGCGCGCCGCTGCCTACGGCGGTGCTGGCGTTGCTGTTTCGCCAAGTGGTGCCCTCACGTAATGGTCTGGGGGTGGGTCTGTATCAGGCAGCGCAACTCGCGGCGCGGGTTGGCTTTGCGTTGCGACTCGTGGCCAATCGACAAGGCGAGGTGCGCTTCGAGGTGAGCAATCAGACTAATGCGGCTATTTGAACGCTCACGGACTACGGTAGCCGCCCGGCGCTGACCATGCGACCGTTCAGGATCGTCGGCGCTAGCCATACGACGATATCGTCGTACTCGCATAGTGGGGTGGATTCCGTTTCGTTATCCGCACACCCACTGCTGCCGCGCGAATAGCCGCGGGACATGAAGATGAGGTCGTTATCAGCGTTTTCCAATTCATCGGCGCCGCCAGGATCCGGCAGGTCGACGCCATTGATAGTCTGCGCGCCAAAACCGTTGCGGCCGTGCGAAATCACCACGGCCGGCAGGTACTGTGCGTATCCATCAAGCAGATGCTTGCTTTCCTGAGTGCCGCTCGTTGCTGGATTATCGCCGCGACTTTGCACGCGCAAAGATCCTTTTGAACAAAGGTCGAAATGTTTCGGCGACACACTATTGCCATTACAAAGGCCATCGATATCAGGACTCGTGAATGCCGGACTGGCGACTGCGTAGGTAAAGCGGTTGCCCCAGGCATCGCCTTGTGCGATGCCGAGTTCGCTCCACGGTAGAAAGCCCACGGGTTGATCGCACGTCGCCGGGACTGGAACAGTTTCGTCGTATATCGGATCAGAGTGGCCATCGCCATTTTTGTCCGGACACGGCAGGCGACGATTGGTCAGTGCGTAGCCATAGAGCGCGTCCACAATCTGGTTCAAGGCATCTTGTGTCTGCCGGCGATCGCGGGCTTCAAGTTGCGTCTCCAGCGGCCCGAACAAGCCCGCAATCATCAGACCCAGGATGAACAGTACCACCGTGATTTCGAGCAAGGTGAAGCCACGGGCGAGGGGCTTATTTATCTTCATCGACGCCGAGTATCCGTAGACGATCATTGAAAGAAGCTGCTGCGTCCGCCTTTTCGAAGGCGTCGTCTTCTTTCGCGTTAGCCCCCTCAAAGTAGTCGCCGAGCGCCGTCCCCGGTCGAACCTGGGCCGAGAGTGCAGCGCCGGCGCCCAACACCACTGCGCCGACCTTGAGCGGTACCGGCGCGGCGCCGGAACGTGACCAGTTGACCGTCAGGCAATCCATGCTCGTGCTCGTGCACGCGGCAGCCACTCCGCTACCCGGTGCGTCCGCCTTGCGGAACGCGACGTACAGCAGATGATGCCATTCATTCGCGACCAGCCAGCCGGGCAATTCGCCTGGCGATGGGTGACCGGGAAGATCGATTTTGTCGTCATCGTCAACTTCCAGATCGAATGGCACACCCTTGAGTTCGAAGGAATCAACGAGCGTACCGCCCGGCAGCTTTAGGACGCTACTACTGGCTGATCCACTCACGCCCACTTGCTCGTCTTTGAGTTCAATCTCGGCTTCCATGCCGTCTCCGAGCGTGCCATTGACGAGCGTGAAATTTTGCCGGCGCGGTAGCGTAACGGTCGGTGGGTCGATGGTGTAAGCCCAGTTCGTCAGCACCACGGTATAGGTGCGACGTAGCAGCGTTTTGTCCGCTGGGTTCACCGCTTCCCGCACAGCGCGACAACTCAGTTTATGACCAGATTGGACTTTACAGAGGCCGGCTTTCCACTCCCCACCCGCTGCGCCCAGCACGTCTCCTTGCATGGGCAGTGGACAGCTTAGCGAAGTGCTGCGCAAACAATCCTCCTTGGGTGTTGCGCTGCCGAACCTCGTAACGGTGCCGCCGGTCGGCACCGACCAGCGCAGCGTAAAGGGTGCATCGAAGGCGAAGGCATTGCCATCGATGGCGTAAGGATCGGGCGCTTTGCTTGTATTGGGTGTCTCGTGTCGGCGAAGTGGGAGGAGTCCGTTGCGGGTGCCGACTTTCGCGCTATAGCGGTTGCTCGCCGGAGCGCTGAACGGGCTCAACCAGGGAAAGGCCCCGTGCGCGATCTGATAGCGCGACAATGCATTCGCGATATCCTCCAGCACCCGCGCCTCAACCATCGCCATCAATTCCTGCCTGGTGATGGCGAGGATTCGATCATTATGCGTGTCGTCGTGTTGGGTGCTGTAGCAGTCGTTATTTGGACTCGCGTTCTGACCTTCCAGGTAATCATCGATAAACCTTGTGGTGGGGTAGGGACTCTCTGCACGCGTTTGACCTTTGAGCGCTGAGCCTGGCGCGATGATGAGCGCCACGATGTCGTCACCCTCGGCCCCGCACTGATCCAGGCCGAGTGTTCCTCTGTGGTCACTGTTGAGCGGTTGCTGCTTAGGGTGGTTGCGGTGGCTCTCGGATACGACATACCACAGTCGCGCGCCGCTGTTGTCACGTGCTTCAGGGACATCCAACGTATGCCAGGGAAACAGACCAACCGTGGTATTACTCCGCTTCGCGCAAGACGCATCAGCCTGTCCTGGGTTCTTATCTGCCTGAGTATCTGGGCAAGGCAAATAACCCGGCCCGGCATCGAAGTCTGTGGTTTCAGGATTATCCGGATATCGCACGGCATAACCCAGCAAGGCTTCGCGTGCGCTACTGAGCGCGCGTTGCGTCGTGTGTTCGGCTGTGGCCTGACCAAGCGACGCCTGATTCAACGCCCGCAGCAGAAAATACGATCCTGCGCTGAGCAAAATGAGCAGGAACAGGAGCGTGACCAGGCCCCGCTGTGGACCTCGCCGCGCTAACTCAGGGTGTCTCGGCATCACGGGTCTGATGGGCATCGCTCACCTGCGCACGGGCGGGATCGAATGTTTGGCCTGCTTTCACGCGGCGTGCCGGCTGCGTTGGGTCCAGCGCAATTTGAATGGCATTCCGCTCGAGGCGCACGCGTGGCTGTGCTACGCCCGGGAGGTAGAGGCTGCGTGCATCCTGTGCAAGTCCATTAATCCACAACGTGGCCGGTCCCTGCGAGCGCGTGACCAGACCGTTCAAGGTCAGCGCAGGCGGTGGCGGGGTCGCGACTGCCGGGATCGCTCCCGGCAAATTCGAAAGGCTGAGCGCGGATAGGGAGACCGGGGCTATCTTCGCGAGCGCGCGCGCCGCCTCCATGGTCGCGCGTTCTTCGGGGGTAAAGAACAAGCGCCCAAGTTCGTCCCCCGGCGCGCCGCGAGCGCATAACACCCCCAGCACCAGCCACCCGAGGGCGATCCGCCCGTTCACAATTTCACCTTGAGCTCGCCGCGCTGATCAAGCGTAAACCAGCGCAATAGACACTCCGCGCGGAGCTGCGGCACTAAGCTGTCGCGTGCGCCTTCGAGGCCCACTTCGCGCGTTAGGTCACAGCGCTCGACGCTGAACAATCCGGCCCCGTGATCCAGGTGCGCCAGCACGCGAGTCAGATCGCCCTCGTGCAGCAAGCCCAGGCTGAGTTGCATTTCGCTCACATTGACCTCGAACGGTCCGCTCTCGAGCGCCATCTCCGGCACATAGATTTTTTGCGCCTCGATTCGGTAATCGATGTTGGGCACTTGCAAGGTGTCACCCGCTTCATGCAGCGCTTCCACCCAACTCAAGCGACGTTCCTGCCCAATGATGCCCCGCGCATAGAGTTGCTTGAACGCAGGGTAGTAAGCCGCGATGGTCCGCGCTTCGTCATCCACCGCGAGATACTGGCGACTTGCATCCCGAAAGCGCGTGAAGTGGGTCTGGTACTCGCTGTTCATCTCGCGCCAGAAGAAATTACTGGCGCTCAGCATGATGACAGACAGGATCGCGCAGGCCGCGAATATCCCCAGCACGCCGCGTAACGCGAGCCACTCATCCCGCTTGCCGAGCATGCGCTACTCCCAGGACGACGCGCAGGGTGAACGCGGCCGGCGTGCCAGCTGACGTGCCAGGCGATTTAGCGCTCGCGGTGCCCGCCACGCTCGCTGCAGGCCGGAGATCAAGCGGGTAGTGTCTGACTTCCACGGCATGCACTTGCGGGGCGGTGCGCAAGTGCGCGGCCAGTGCATCGATGGTGGCGATCGCCGCGCGATAGTCCCCGTCAAAGTTCGCCAGGTGCGCTTCGAGATCGGTAATCGCATAGTAGGCGTACTGTGCCGAGCGTTCGAGCTGAGGCGAGGCTTCCGTGCTCTGCGCGCGCGCAGGATCCTGGTTTGGATCGAAAACTCGATACCAGCTGAGTTTGTCTACCGTGATCTGCGGCAGGCTGACCAAGGCTGCGCCCAACAACTGCCACGAGGGCACTGGCGAGGCCTTGGCCCCTTCCAGCGCCGTCGCCACCGTCACTGCTGTGTTGATCGCGGCCGCCTCTACGGCGGTCGGCGGCAGGCTGCGACGCGCCATCGCGAAACGCTCCCGGTAGAACTCGGACTTCTGTGCCGCCTCCAGCGCCTGCTGTTTCAGGCCGACCGCCTCAATGGAGCGCAACGCGCTCCAGCCGGCACTGCCGAGTAGCAGTAGCAGGCTGGCCGCCAACAACCCAAGCTTGGCTCGATGGAGCCGGAAGAAACGCGTTTCGTGGCGCTGGGCGTAATGCACGGCCGGTGTTGCGCTCACCAACAATTGCGCGAAGATTGCGTCGCTGTAAGGGGACGCCACGCTGGCGGGTAAACCGAGGCGTTGCGCAAGCTCGGCATTGTCGATCAGGAAGTACTGTTCGCCATCCGAGTTCTGACAGTGCCGCTCAAGTTCCTCAAGCACGTTGCCATGGCTCAGAATGTAAATCGCGAGTGGACTCTCGCGCGAGACCAACCCCAGGCTATTCAAATAGCGCCGGAGCTTGGCGAGTTCGCTCAACACATAGGTCGCGTAGGGCACCGACCCAAGGCGCGGCATCTGCGCGAGACGGCTTATCTTTAGCTGCCCATCGCGATAGAACGTCTGGCGTAAACCGCTGATCTGCTGCACGCTGATGAATAACACATTGCTAGCAGGTGCGTTAACCTTGCTCAACAACCCTGCGCTCAACACCGGCAGGGAGTAGATCCCAACGAGCGGGATCCGGTGATTCACCAGTTCCGTGATCCATGGCGTAATCACTTCCGGTTTAGTGAGCGCGGTCAGCAGCACCCGATCATCGCGCCGTCCCTCACGTTCACGGCCCTGGTTCAGCGCCAAACAGTAGGGCGTGCCGCGAAACAGCCGCGCAAATTTACGGCTCAGTACCGCGCCCCGATCCGCGCCACGCACGTGCGGCATGGTGTCTTGGCGATACTCCTCTTCCACCACATCAACCAGCACATAAACGGGGCTCGTGGGCGTGCTTTCCAGATAGCGGGCGAAGGCGGCCCAGCCGCTTTCGCCCGCGGTGAACTCGTAGGCATATCGCAGATCGCGACCCTCGCCCAGAAATAACCAAGCGCTGTCGGCGGCGATCAGCAGGACTCGCGCGTCACCCTGCAGCGTGTTCATCGCAGCGCCTTGGCGCGGCGCAAGTGTCGCGCGAGCCCCGGGGGCTGTCGCTCAGAATTTAATCTTGGTGAACAGGTCATAAATTGGACCCAGAATCGACGACATAATCCAAAATACGATTGCGCCGAGCAGGATCGTCACCATTGGCAGGATCAGTGTCTGCAGCTTGGTGACCGATTCGCGCACGTCGCGCGTGAAGAAATACGTGACGTTGTTGAGGGCATCTTCCAGCGCGCCGGTGTTTTCGCCGACCCGCAACATGCGCACCACCAGCGGCGGAAACAGGCCGGTCGCCGCGAAACTCGCACTGATGCCGCCGCCATCCGCGATCATTCTGCCGGCATCCCGCAAGGCCAACCGGATAGCGCGATTATCGGCGACTTCTTCGCCCGTCCGGATGCATTCAAGCACCGTAATGCCGGAGGTGTACATGATGGAAAACACACCGCACACCCGGGTCACCACGATTTTCTTGAGGATCGGCCCGATCACCGGTACTCGCAATTTGAGTGCGTCAACGCTCTGCGCAAACTCCGGGTTCACGCGCAAGCTGACGACCAACGCGGTAATCGCCAGCGGCGGTATGCCGATCACCAGGTACCAGTAAGTCGCGAGAAAGCTGGAAGTCGCAATCAGTATCCGGGTCTGGAGCGGCAGGGCCTCACCCATCGTGCTCAGAAATGACACCAACTGAGGTACGACATAAATCATCAGAAAAATCAGCACGCCGAAGATGACCACCGACACTATCGCCGGGTACATCAGCAGTTTGCGGGTATAGGAAGCTTGCTCGTCCTGCCATTTGAGATTATCGATAATTTTTTGCATCACTTCCGATAGCCGGCCGCTCTGCTCGCCAGCCCGGATCAGGCTCACAAAGACCGAGTCGAAGACCCTCGGGAAATCGGCCATCGCACCTGATAAATTCTTGCCGCCTTCGATCGCCTCGATCATGGCGGCGGTGACTTCCCGCAAACGCTTGTGGTCGATGGTGTCTCGCAAATCGCCAAGGCCTTCGATGATCGGTACACCGGCACGCACCAGATGTTCGAGATGGAAGCAGAACGTGATGAGATCGACCGTGCGGATCCCGCTGCCAGTCACCGAATACTGCCTTGAGCGCAGCAACGAGTAATTGAGCAGATCGAGTCCCATGCGGCTCAACCGCACTTCGAGATCGCCCGGGTTGATCGCATCGACCTTGCCGCGCAGTACGCGCCCGCGCTGGTCCATGGCTTTATAGCGGAAAGCGTCCATGAATTAGCGATCGCTATGCTTTCGCGCGTTCGCTAATTCAAGCGATCCGTGAGATCGATTACGCGCGAAATTTCATCGATCGTAGTGGTGCCATCCAGCACCCGGCGCAAGGCTATCTCTGCCAGCGCCACAAAACCCTTGCCGCGCGCCGCCTGGATCAGTTCCCGTGACGTTGCACCGCGTGCGATCAATTCATCCAGGGCGTGATCGAATTTCAACAATTCCATCACGGCGATGCGGCCTTCGTAACCTTGATGTTCGGTATGTCGGAAGTCGTCTACGACCCGGTAGAGCATCACCGGCGTGTCGTCCTTCAAACCGAGAATGTGTCGTTCAATCGTGGAGGGCGCGTACGCCTCGCGACAGGCGGGTCTGAGACGGCGCACGAGGCGCTGAGCCAGAATTCCAATCAGATTGCCGGCCATGATGTCCGGTCGCACCCCGAGATCGATCAGACGCGGGATTGAACCGATCGCAGAATTCGCATGCAGGGTGGAGAATACTTGGTGGCCGGTCATGGCCGCACGAATCGCCATTGCGGCGGTGTCTGAGTCACGAATCTCGCCCACCAGGATGATGTCCGGGTCTTGCCGCAGCATCGAGCGGATACCGCTCGCAAAATCGAGACGGACGGCGTCGTTGAGCGAGGTCTGGCGGATCATCCCCATCGGATACTCCACCGGATCCTCCAAGGTCATGATGTTGACGGTTTCGGTGTTCAGATGATTGAGCAGACTGTAGAGCGTGGTGGTCTTGCCGCTGCCGGTCGGGCCCGTGACTAGCAATAGACCTTCGGGTCGCGCGACCATCAATTTCAACAGATGCAGAATTTCTTCCTCGAGACCGAGTTCCTCAATCGGCACGATGCCTTTTTGGCGATCGAGCACCCGCAGCACGATGTTCTCACCATGCACAGTAGGAATGGTGGAAACGCGAAAGTCGATTGGCCGACCGGACAGTGACAGCGTAATACGACCGTCCTGGGGCGCGCGTGTTTCGGCGATATCCATGCCAGACATCACTTTCAGCCGTACCGCCAACGCCGACCAGTAGTTCTTGTGCAGGCTGCGCACCTGGCGCAACACGCCATCGATGCGATACCTGAAGCGCAGAAAGCCTTCTTCGGGTTCGAAGTGGATATCGGAAGCGCCGCGCTTGACCGCGTCCGCGAGCAGCGCATTCACCAGGCGTACCACCGGCTGACTGTATTCCTGGCTGTCGGCATCGAGACTTTCATAGTCAATCTCGCCGGTTTCGATTTCCTGCAGGATGCCGTCCACCGAGAGCTCGAAACCATAGAACTGGTCGATCGCTTTCTCTATCTCGGCCTCGCCGGCCATCAGGGGCACGATCTCGGTGTCGCCGCCGAGCAATGCAGTGATCTGGTCGAGCGCCACCACGTTGAAGGTGTCAGCCATCGCCATCGTCAAGCGGTTGCGATTGGCTTCATAGGTCAACGGCAGAATATGGAAACGCCGCGCCAGATCCTTGGGGATCATGCTGATGGCTTCGCCATCGACCACCACTTTGCTGAGGTCGGCCTTCTGCTGGCCGAGCGCGCCGCCCAACACATCGAGGATCACCGCTTCGGTGGCGAAGCCGAGACGGACCAGGATTTTGCCCAGATGATCACGATTGCGCTTCTGCTCAATCAGCGCGATGCGCACCTGATCCTGGCTGACCACGCCTTTCTGGACTAGCAGCTCGCCGATGCGCAAGCTTTTCCGGAGGTTGCTTGGCGGCCGCGGTAGATTCACGGCGCGGCGAGTGCGGTAATGCGAGCGGCGACGGCTGCGCCTTCGAAATTTGTCGTCGGTCCGCGCAAGCCCTGCGCCTGTCGGTAGTAATCAAGCGCGGCCTTGCGCTGGCCAAGCTGATCGAGACTCACTGCCAGGTTGAACACGTAATCCGCATTGCGCGGCTGACCGCGGAATGCGGCGAAGAAGGCCTGCTGCGCATCCCCCCAGCGCTGCTCGCGGGCATACAGATTGCCGAGTGCGAAATGCAGGTAGGGCGCTTCGATTCCGCGATCGAGCAATAATTTCAATTTCGCTTCGGTGGCGCGTGTGCCGTGGCCGCCCTCGATAAGGAACATGGCGGCACTCGCGAGCGGATCGTTGGGCGTTTCAGTCAGGATCGCCGCATAGTAGCGATGCGCCTCAGCGAGCCGGTTCTCGGCGAGCGCGATAGCGCCGAGGCCAAGTTGTGCGTCGCGTTGCAACGGTAGGGTTTTCAGCACCATCAGATATTCGTGTTTCGCGCGCGCCAACTCGCCGCGTTCGAACGCGGCATAGGCCACCGTCAATCGGCGCCGGACAGAGTCGAGGGCAGAGGTGCTGCGCGCAATGCGGATATCGCCGCTGCGCATTTCGAGATCCCGCGTTGAGGCAATGCCTGGGGTCGCGGGGGCGACTGCAGATGGTGGTGCCGCGGGTGTCGCAACCGCTGCGGCGAGCGCCTGCATCTCCGCGTGTACGCCGCCCCCCACCTCTGGCGCGAGGGCGGTGCCGAGGGTGAGATCGGCGGCTGGCGGCGGCAATACCATCACCGGCGCCAACCCGGCAATCACCGCAGGATTGGTGCTCGGAATTTCCGGTGCCGGGACCACCGACAGTGGCGCTTCTGAGAGGCCTTGTTCAACCCCCAAGGCCACCCGTGGCGAGGGGATCGCGATCGGCGGGGGCGCCAAGAAATAGTAGCGATACCCGAGCAGCCCGAGACCACCGATACCGAACAACAGCAGTGCACCGAGTCCGGCGGCGAGTGGCTTGGAGCGGGGCCTGTGAGTGGCGGCGAACACGGTGCGCGGGGTGACGATTTCCGGTCGGGTTAGCGTCCCTGTCTCACTCGCGCCAAGACTGGCCGGGGCGCGCACGAAGGACAACTCATCAGTACTCGTGGCGTCGCCCACCGGCTCCCGGAAGCGGCCACTGGTGCTCAAGCGCTGAGTGGTGCTCCCCAGTGGCTGCGAGTATTCGCCGCGGCCCAAGGTGCCGATGTTTTCACTGGACCGCTCGCCGAGCGGTTCCAGGCGCAATTCGTCCGGACTGCGCGCGAAACTGGCGGTCGTACCCCCACCCGCCAATGGTAGATCGCCCGCCGCGCGCGCCGCCGCGGCTTTCTTATCGGATTCCGCTTTGCGCAAGGCGTCCATCAACAAGCTCATAATCAGTTGACCCGTAGTTCCCGTTCAGAGCGCAGGTGTCGAATCGTTACTCAAATACCGCTCGTAATCCTTGAGGTCGGTCTCGATATTCGGATCGCCGATGATGACCGGGCGCAGGAAAATCACGAGCTCGGTCTTGCGGTTATTGATCTCCTCGACATTGAAAAAAATGCCCCCGATAAACGGGATACGCGCGAGC
Organism: Pseudomonadota bacterium; assembly: GCA_043734785.1. GTDB lineage: Bacteria > Pseudomonadota > Gammaproteobacteria > CAIKBL01. Next base: position 16,407 of record JAYTEX010000104.1, read on the forward strand.
CCCGGCACTTCCCGGTTGCCATTTTTGACTTCGTCCTGCATGAGCCCCCCCAGCACGCCGACCTGGCCATTGATAAGCTTGAGCACGGATTCCATCTCGCGCGTGCGGATGATCGGGACGGGGTTGGTGATGTCGGCGTTGTCGTTGCCATTCAACTGACTGGCGAGGCGTGGGCCGGGATCGATCGCGTCCCCGATCTTCTCCGAGATGGTCGGGCGCACGGTCAGGGTGATCTCCTGGTTCGCCGAGATCTGCGGCGTCACCGCCATCACCAGGCCTACCGGTACCGAATGCACTTGACTCTGAACGAATGAACGACCTTGTGCGTTCAAAGTGGAATCAGTGGTCGTCACCTCGATCGTGAAATACACCAACTCTTCGACCACTTTGAGCAAGGCCGTTTGGTTATTGATCACCATCAGACGCGGGCTGGACAGAACCTTGGTATCGCCAAACTCGCGCAACAGGCGGACCGTGGTATCCACCAGTTTGCCGCTGGCATGGGGATCACGATAGCCAAAGGTGAAGGCAGATACTGCGTTATCGATCACGCCATCGGTGACTGCCCCGAGCAGATTCTGGTTGAACTTGAAACCGGCTTTGTCGGCATCCAGTAGAATTTGCCAGTCGACACCCGCTTGATACTGGTCATTGAGCGTCACCTCGACGATGGTCGCTTCAATCAACACCTGGCGACGCGCATTGGTGAGCACTTGATCGACGAACTTTAGAATCAGCTCGTGTTGTTTGCTGTTGGCCCTGACCGAGATCACGCCTGCTTCTGCGTTCACCAGCAGGTTCTGTGATTGCAACGGGGCGTCACGACCGGCAGTCGCCTCGCCCAGGATGGTGAGAATATTGGCGGTCAGGGTGTCCCAGAAGCGATTGTTGGATTTCGAGTTCACGCGCGTGACGGAGCTGTTGGTGCCGGCGCTGCCACCCGTATTACCCCCGCCATCCTGTTGGGTGGCACCTTCGCCGGTGGTGGCGACCTGAGTCGCTACGCTGACGGTCGTGTCGGTTTCGCGCGCGAGATTGACATAACCCACCTCGTAGGTGCGGAAGAACGGCGCGTCCGGCTCGACGAGGATGGTGGTGCCTTCCAGTTGGTAGCGCAGGTTCGCCTGCCGCGCGACCCGCTCAAGAATTTGCGGTAGCGTCTGTTCAATCGCGTTCAAGGTCACATTGCCAGTGATGTCCCCCGCAATATCCACGTTCATCTCGGCGTCGCGTGCGAGCGCAAACAACAGTTCGCGCACCGGCACATCGTTGACGACCACCGTGTAGCGCTCGGTTTCCGGGATTGGCTGCGGCGGCGGCAGGTAGGTTGCCTGCGGCACGATCTTAGGAATTCCCGGATCAGTGTGCACGGTGTCTGCCTGGCTCAGGTGCCCGGCGGATACCGCTGGCGGGGCCGGTTTCATCTCGGCGCAGCTCGTAAGGCCCAGCACCGCGAGAATCGAGACAGTCTTGCGCAACATAAGCTTCCCTTCAGTGCGGGCGGGATGAGGAATCCACACCCAGCAGCAATACCTCGGCGGGCGCGTCGGTCAGGCGCGCAAGCCGGTCGAATGCGCTCAGCAGGTGCGGCGCATCAGTCTCTATTTCAGCGTTCGCGAGCGGCACCTCGAATTCCGCCAGGGCCAGCGATAAGGCAGCGAGATCGGTGTAGCGGGTGGCCAGTGCGGGCGCTATCACCGGCGTGGTGGGCGCGGCGGTTGCGGCGCCGCCGAGGAAGGGCGAGTTAAGCGCACGCGGCCCTTGCTGCCACCACCAGCCGGTCGCCATCAGCAGACCAGCGGTCATCCACCCTAGACGCCATCCACCGCGTAACCATCGCCGTGACGCGGTGGTGAACTCGCTGTCGTTGGCGGCGAGCGTGATATGTCGCGGCAGCACGCGGGCTGCACCGCTCGAATAGGCCGCGAGCAGCGCCTTGTCGGCGAGGATATTGATTCGACGCAACAGGCCCTGCGAATACCGCGCGAGCACGCCGATCGCGCGCCGCGTGAACAGGTCAGATCCGCGATAGCCGCTCGCCTGGAGTCGCGCGTTCAGGTAATCACGAATTTCATCGGCGCCCAACGGCGCAAGTTTGAAACGGTAGGTAATGCGCTCGTTGAGTTGGCGAATCTCGTGCTGCGCAAGCTTGACATCCAGCTCGGGCTGCCCGAACAGCACGATCTGCAGCAGCTTGTCGTGCGCGGTCTCGAGATTGCTGAGGAGCCGGATCTCTTCGAGCGTCGCGAGCGGCATGCCTTGCGCCTCTTCCACGAACATCACCACCCGCCGGTTATCAGCATGCTTGGCGAGCAGGTAATCATGTAGTTGATGCATCACCAACGGCTTCGAGGCGCCCGGCGGCAGGTTGAGCTTGAGCTCGTAGGCGATCGCCGGCAGGATTTCGTCGGGACTCAGATTGGGATTGGCCAGATAGATCATTTCGCAGTGAGAGGGGATCTCGCGTTCGAGCATACGGCACAGCATGGTCTTGCCACTGCCGACTTCTCCCACCACCTTCACGATACCTTCACCGCGGCTGATCGCATAAATCAGCGCATCGAGGACCGCGCCGCGATTGCCACCCGGAAAGAATAGCTCCGGATCGGGAGTGATCTTGAACGGCGATTTGTGGAAACCGAAATATTGGCAATACATCGATACGTCGCCTTGTGTGTTTACGGTTCGACCGGCGGATGCATGCCGAGTCGCGCGAGTTTGCTGTAGAGCGTGGTGCGATTGACGCCGAGCAAACGCGCGGCACGGCTCAGGTTGCCGTGGGCGGCGTTAAGTGCGGCGGTGATCAGGTGTCGCTCGAAGGTGGCGACCTCTGCTTCTAGCCGAAAACCGGGGCTGGCCAGACGAGCAGCCACGGCCCCCGCTTCGGGGACGGTAATGTCGTTCGCGCGCGCGAGCCGCACGCTCGGCTCGAGTTCCGGCGCGAGGTCGCCGACATCCACCAGGCGCCCGCCGAATTTGGTGCCGAGGCGCACCACGATATTGCGCAGCTCCCGCACATTCCCTGGGAAGGCATACCCCTTCAGCAGGTCTGCCGCTGCGGGTGCGAGCTGGAAAGGTTCGATAGTGCCTTGATACAGTGCAATGAAGTGCGCGAATAACGTTCGCCAGTCCTCGCCGCGCGCGCGCAACGGCGGCACGCCGATCGTGAGCACGCACAGCCGATGGAACAAATCTGCGCGAAATTCCCCGCTGCGGGTGGCCTCCCTCAAGTCGCGGTTGGTGGCGGCGATGATCCGGGCCTGGGCGTGGCGCGGTTGGGTTTCTCCGAGCCGGTAGTACTCGCCATTCTCGAGCACGCGCAACAGTTTCGACTGCAGTTCAAGCGGCATCTCGCCCACTTCATCGAGGATGAGCGTACCGGTGCCGACTGCTTCGAGCAATCCCGGGCGCGTCCGGTCGGCCCCGGTATAAGCGCCCTTGGCGGCGCCGAACAGATGCGTCTCGAGCAGATCCGGGCTGAACGCCGCGCAGTTCAGCGACAGCAACGGGCGCCGGGCGCGCTCGGCGCCGTGATGTAGGCAGGCCGCGACGAGTTCCTTGCCGACCCCGGACTCGCCTTCGATCAACACAGGAAAAGGCGAATTCGCAAATTGTTTGATCAGGGCCCGCAGGGCTTGCATGCCGGCACTCTCGCCGATCAGCAGCGCGGAGGATGGCACACGCGGGGCGCCACGGGCCGTCTCCGCCTCCAGGATCAGCAGTTGGTGGTGCAGGCGCGCGCGCAGCAGCTCAGTGTCACAGGGCTTCTGCAAGAAATCGACCGCCCCGAGGGTAAGCGCGTGCTGAATGTTGCGCCGATCGCTCTGCCCGGAGAGCACCAGGATGCGCGTGCGCTGGCGGGTCGCGACCAGTTCGGAAATCAGTGCATATCCCTCGTCGGGGGCATGGGGTGTCGGTGGTAGTCCGAGATCGATCAGCGCGAGCGCAGGCGCTCGCGGCAGGCTTGCAAGCAGTCGATGCGCCTGCTCGCGGGTGCTTGCGGTGTGGACTTCGAACTCATCGGAGAGGGTGAATTTCAACGCATCCACAATCAGCGGATCGTCATCCACGAGCAGCACAGAGGCCCGGGTTGCCTCAGCCCTCGCGGACATGGCCGGCGGTGCGGCGAACCGGATCATGCAGGCCGAGATGACGACAGACAGTCTCCGTCGCCTCGTACTGATTCATGGTGTAGAAGTGTAGGCCCGGCGCGCCATTCTCGAGCAGGCGAGCGCACAGCGCGGTCGTGACCTCGATCCCGAAACTCCTGATCGCCCCTCGGTCATCGCCGAAATCGTGCAATCTTTTCATGATCCAGCGCGGAATTTCCGCGCCGCACATCTCGGAAAAGCGTACCAGTTGCGTGACATTGAGGATGGGCATGATGCCCGGCACGATCGGGATCTGGAGACCCAGCGCGCGGCAGCTGTCCACAAAGCGGAAATAGGCATCCGGATTGTAGAAGTACTGGGTGATGGCGCTGTCGGCACCGGCCTCGACCTTGCGCTTGAAATTCTGCAGATCGACTGTTGCCGAAGGCGCTTGTGGATGAAATTCAGGATAGGCCGCTACTTCGATATGGAACGCCGAGCCGGTTTCCCGCCGCACGAATTCGACGAGTTCACTGGCGAAACGCAATTCGCCAAAACCGCTCGTGCCCGAGGGCATGTCGCCACGCAGGACCACGAGCCGTCGCACCCCGGCGGCGCGGTAGTGCTGCAGCACTTCGCGCAGTTCAGCAAGCGGTGTGCCGATGCAGGACAGATGGGGTGCGGTCTCGATGTTGGTCGCTGTGCGAATCCGCAGCACGGTGTCGAGCGTCAAATCACGCGTACTGCCACCGGCCCCGAAGGTGACCGAGAAAAACTTCGGTGCGAGGGCCGCCAGTCGTTCGCAGGCAATGGCAAGCTTGGCGTGCGCTTCCGGCGAGCGCGGCGGAAAGAACTCGCAACTGAAGGATTGCGCGGTCATTGAGTGTCTCTACCAGCGTTTAGAAAAAACCCCAGGCACGTGTTGGATCCCGCGCCGGTCGGCCATGACAATTCCCCGTCGGTCGGGGCCACTTGCCGGAACCCAAGGTCCGTGTATCGATATTTGAACAAGCTTTTTATTGTATCGATCCTCATGGAAAAATATATCGTATATATAATAGTTTGTAATCAGTTTTTGATTAGATACATTAGAAATCAAGTGGGGCGGGTGAGCACCCAACCGGAATGCCTCAGTGGCTTTTTTAACCGAGCTGAAAATGACATGGAAGGGGGATCACATCGGTGCGTGGCGCTCGGGTGGGCGGAGGGAGATGCTCCTGTCGGCCACTGGGTGCCGGACCTGAACGGCCAAGTCTCGCGGAGGAGGTGGGTTTAGATTACCCCTCGGTGGCCGCTAAGGCAGGACGTCGGACACTTAATTCGGCAAGGTAAACTACCGCGCTTGCGGCGGCGAGTTCGGTCGGTGATGGAACTTGTGAACGAAACTTGCGGCGGGGACTGAATACCCTGCTACGCTCTTAACTATGGATGACGATTTGAATCGTTTCAAGGC
>JAYTEX010000105.1:0-8689 GCA_043734785.1 Pseudomonadota bacterium
TTCACCAATGTCTACAACCCGCGTTCCGATGTTTCACGCAAAGACGAATATCGCGACACGCTAGTCAAACGCGGCGCGACCCTGGGCGCGAACTGCACCATCGTGTGTGGTGCCACGATTGGCGAGTACGCGTTCGTCGGCGCCGGTGCGGTGGTGAATCGCGACGTGCCGGCATTCGCCTTGATCGTGGGGGTTCCCGGGCGACAGGTCGGCTGGATGAGCCGCTTTGGGGAACGTCTCGATTTGCCGCAGAGCGGCGACGCTGAGACAACCTGCGTGCATACCGGTGATCGATACCTGCTGCGGGCCGGCAAATGCTCGCTGGCGAACACCCAATAAGGGTTATCTTCGAGGCACTCAGATGAAACTCAATGCGATATATGAGAACGGTAGGCTGTCGTTCCACTCTCCACTGATCTTGCGACACGCAAGTGTTGAAGTCGTAGTGGAGATCCCTGATTCTGAAGTCGAATTGGTGCAATTCGATGAGATCACCCGGCGCATGGTCGAGGAGCTGGACGCGATCCGAAATGCGCCGATCCCGACCGAACAAGACACTCAGCCATCCACGAAATTAGACCGGCTCGATGCCTTCGCTCGCTTCAGGGACGCCTGACCGTGGATTTGCTGCTTGATGTGAATATCGTGGTGGATATCTGTCAACCGAGAGCTGACGCGGCACGTGCGCTGCTGGCGATCGAACGGTGTCGAGCGGCAGGAGGGCGCGTCTGGTTGTATGCGGGCGCTGTTCAATCGATGCAATATGCATTAGCGGACGGTCTTTGGCGGGACGCTCAACTCGCCGCGAAGACCATGTCGCGCACCGTAGCGCTGCGTAGAAGTTCCGAGCTTCTGCAAGCATTCACCGAAGACAAGTCGTGGCTCAGCGCACTGGCCGGGGAAGGCCCCGTTTTCGCAGCCATGGAACCAGAAGACGAACAATTCGAACGGGCACTGGTACGTTTCAAGCCCGGGCAAATCAGACTCCTGACGCGTGATACGGGCTTGTTGCAGCGCTGCGCTCAGGCGATCTCGATCGACGACTGCCTCGCAGTGGCTAATCAACCGCCTGCGCTCGACTTCATCGATCTCGCAACCCAGCAGGACCAGCTTCGTGCCTCGATCGAAACCCACATACACCGTGTGTTGCACCACGGGCAATACATCATGGGCCCTGAAGTCGCAGAGCTTGAGAGCCAACTCGCCGCCTACGCTGAGACGAAACACTGCATCACCGTCGCGAGCGGTACCGACGCGCTGCTGATTGCGATGATGGCGCTGGGCCTGAAAGCGGGTGACGAGGTGATCACGACGCCGTTCACGTTCATCGCCACCGGCGAGATGATCGCATTGATTGGGGCGAAGCCCGTGTTCGTCGACATCGATCGACGTACCTACAATATCGACCCCGCCCTAATCGAAGCAGCCATCACGCCGCGCACGCGCGCCATCATGCCGGTCAACCTGTATGGTCAGTGCGCAGATTTCGATGCGATCAACGCGATGGCCGTGCGGCACGGCATTCCGGTGATCGAGGACGCCGCACAGAGCTTCGGCGCGACCTACAAGGGCCGCAAGTCCTGCGCGTTGTCACAGATCGGGTGCACCAGTTTCTTTCCGTCGAAGCCGCTCGGTTGCTACGGCGACGGCGGCGCGTGCTTTACCGATGACGACGCACTCGCCAAGTTGATGCGCGAAATCCGTGTGCACGGCCAGGATCGCCGCTATCACCATCCGGTGATCGGTGTGAATGGTCGCATGGATACACTGCAATGTGCGGTGCTGCTCGCAAAGATGCCGAGCTTTCCGGATGAAGTGCGGGCGCGGAGGGAAATTGGTGCGCGATATGCGACGTTACTGCAGCAAGTGGGAATTCAATCTCCGTGTCTCGAAACCTTTAACACTTCCGTATTTGCGCAATACACTGTGGAAGTGGACGCTCGGGATGCGGTGCAAGAAAAACTTAAAGCTGCGGGCATTCCGACCGCCGTGCATTACCCAATGCCGCTGCACCTACAGCCGGCATTCGCGGATCTCGGCCTTGGCCGTGGCGCATTCCCGGCGGCGGAAGCCGCTGCGGCGCGTGTCATGAGTTTGCCGATGCATCCGTTCCTCGATTTCGGTTCGCAGCAGCGCGTTGTAAGTGCGCTCTCCGGCGCCGCGACTCGTTAATAGCGGAGTTCGAAAGTATGGATATTCGTGGGAAAAGACTCGTGGTGATCGGCGGGGCGGGGCTTATCGGTTCGCATACCGTTGACCTCCTCACCCGGGAAGATGTCGGCGACATTATCATTTACGACAACTTCGTGCGAGGTTCGGTCGAAAACATCGAAGATGCGCTGCGCGATCCTCGCGTCAAGATCTTTGAAGCCGGCGGCGACGTGAGCCAGACCGACATTCTGGACGCTGCGCTCAAGGGCGCCGATGGTGTTTTCCATTTCGCTGCGCTGTGGCTTCTGCAATGTCACGAATTTCCCCGTGCCGCATTCGACGTCAACATCCGTGGCACGTTCAATGTGCTGGACGCATGCGTGAAGAACAACGTGCAGCGCCTCGTCTACTCGTCTTCCGCTTCTGTCTATGGGGATGCGGTCGAAGAGCCGATGACCGAAGACCATCCGTTTCTGAATAAAAATTTCTATGGCGCAACCAAGATCTGCGGCGAGGCGATGGCCCGTGCCTACCATCACCGGTATGGTCTTAACTACGTTGGTTTGCGGTACATGAATGTGTACGGACCGCGACAGGATTATCACGGCGCTTACATCGCAGTCATCATGAAAATGCTGGATGCCATCGACAATGGCGCCGGCCCCACCATCCTAGGCGATGGCTCCGAAGCGTTTGACTTCGTTGCGGTGGAAGACTGTGCGCGGGCGAATGTCTGCGCCATGAAATCGGAGGCAACTGACCGTTGCTACAATGTCGGAACGGGCAAACGCACATCATTGCGTGAACTGGCCGAAATGCTGATTGACCTAACGGGAAGCAAGCAGCCCGTCCAATACGCGCCACGCAGCCTGGCCACACTGGTCCGGAATCGAATCGGTTGTCCGAAACGTGCAAACGTCGACCTCGACTTTTCGGCGCAGATCGACCTCCCCGAGGGGCTGAAGCGTTTGATCGACTGGCGGGCCAGCCATCAGTCCGCCGTGAACCGACGGCGCCAAGCGGCAAATGCTCGGAATCCCTGACATGTTCGTGAACCGCCTGGCCGTCGTGGACCGTCCGGTGCTCGTCAGCGACGTACGCGCGGTAGCTCCGGGCGAACTGGCGACACAACCGCACGCGCGAATGGTCGGGCTCGAGACCATTCTGCCCCTTCTGCAATCACCGGATTGCGACGAACCTCTGACGATAGAAACGGACGGCGGAGGTCTGGCCGACAGTCGACACACGTATCCGCTGAACAGAACATTGCCGCTGCTGATCCCGGCTAGACTTCAACCTTATTTCACCGACCGTTTGGCCGTTCCGATCACGCAGTCGGGGGATGCATTTCTGCAGTATTTCCTCTTGGCAAGCATCAAGCAGTCGGGAGAAATCAACGCGTCCCCTGATAACGTGCACTTTCAACGGCACCTTTTTCGGATGAAGGCATTTGTGCAGGACTGCAACGGTCTCGTCCTCGATGTCGGGTGTGATGACCCGGCAACCAGCGCCGCGCTGTTTCCACCTACTGCGGAGTATGTCGGGCTCGACCCATTTTGCGTGCGCTGGGAACCTTTCCGGCTGATCGGGCTTGGCGAGTTTTTGCCCTTTCGCGACGCTTCCGTGGCAAACGTCGTGTTCAATACAAGTCTGGATCACATCCTTGATTGGCATCGTGCGATCGCGGAGGCTCGGCGGGTGCTGAAGCCGGATGGGCGGCTGTACCTCGTGACCTTGATTTGGGAATCGCACGCCGATCTCATGAATGATTCAGTTCATTTTCATCATTTCAGACTGCCGGAACTTCTCGCGGGGCTGTCTGGATTCTTGATTGAAGCGACCGTCGCGTATGACTACAAAGGAGATGCGCATCGGTACGGGTTGTATTTGGCCGCGCGCAAGACCTCTAATTCTGCGATGCGAGCAACCTAATCAATGTGCGGAATTGCCGGACTTGCCCGATTTGACGGTGTCGAAGTGGACGCCGCGACGCTGCAACGGATGACCGATGCCATTGCTCACCGGGGACCGGACGGTGAGGGGATCTGGTGTGATGGTCCTGTGGGTCTCGGGCATCGCCGACTGGCTATCGTCGATCTCTCGACCGCAGCCCAGCAGCCGATGACGTCCGCTGATGGCAACCTGATCCTGGTCTATAACGGGGAAATCTACAACTATCGGGAACTCAGGAAGGAGTTGGAGGAGCTAGGCAACACGTTTCGGTCACGTAGCGATAGCGAAGTGGTTCTGTACGCGATCAGGGAATGGGGAATTCGAGCGCTGTCACGATTCAATGGAATGTTCTCATTCGCCCTATGGAACCGCCAAGAACGCACCATGCTCCTGGCGCGTGATCGCTATGGAATCAAACCCCTCTATTACGCGCTGCAATCCGACTCCTTCAGCTTTGCTTCCGAGCAGAAGGCACTGCTCGCGATACCCGGCTTTCCTCGCGTGCTCGATCGAGAAGCGTTACTCGAATATTTCACGTTTCAGAATTTCTTCACGGACAAGACGCTGATTCGGAACATCCACACGCTGCCGGCCGGACACTGGGCAATTGTGCGACCGTTCCAGCGCGACGCCCGCCTTGAAATATCCCAGTATTGGGATTTCTCGTTCGAAGAGCCCGAGCAACCAGCGAGCGCGGCCGAATACGAGGAAGAGCTGGACAGACTCTTCAATCAAGCAGTTCGTAGACAACTGATTGGAGACGTTGAAATCGGATGTTATCTGAGCGGCGGCATGGACTCCGGCTCGATCGCTGCTATCAGCTCCAAAATTCTACCCGACATGAAATCGTTCACATGTGGATTCGATCTCAGCTCCGCTTCAGGGCTCGAGTTGGCATTCGACGAGCGTGCTAGCGCCGAACACATGTCGTACTGCTTCAAGACCGAACAGTATGAAATGGTGCTTAAAGCAGGGGATATGGAGCGGTCGCTGCCATCGATTGTCCATCATCTCGAAGAACCGCGCGTCGGCCAGTCTTATCCCAACTATTACGCCGCCAAACTTGCAAGTCGATTCGTCAAGGTCGTCCTTAGCGGCGCCGGCGGAGACGAGCTCTTTGGCGGGTATCCGTGGCGTTACTATCGCGCGGCGGCCAACGACGACTTTGAGCATTACATCGATAAATATTATCTATTCTGGCAGAGGCTGATCCCGAACACGACCATTAAAGAGGTGTTCAGCCCAATCAAGAAGGACACCGACCATATTTGGACGCGCGATATTTTCAGAGATGTATTCAAGCGGCACGCCAACGAACTCAACCGACCGGAAGACTATATTAACCACTCGCTGTATTTCGAGGCGAAGACCTTCCTGCACGGCCTGCTGACCGTCGAAGACAAACTCAGCATGGCGCATGGTCTTGAGAACCGGGTCCCGTTTCTAGATAACGACTTGGTTGATTTCGCGATGCGTTGCCCCGTGAATCTGAAGCTTCGCCTGTCCCTCGACGTGGAAAGAATCAACGAGAACGAGGCTGGGGGCAAGGCCTCAAACTATTTTCACCGTACTAATGATGGCAAGACAATCCTGCGCCGAATCATGCAGAACTATCTGCCTCGCCGGATCCTCGAAAACAAGAAGCAGGGTTTCTCGGGTCCCGATGCGAGCTGGTTCAAGGGCGAAAGTATCGATTTCGTCCGCAACACGATCGTCACAGGTAAGCCGCTGATCTTCGAGTTTTTGGACAGGACGTCAGTCTTGAAATTGGTGGAAGAGCACATGAGTGGGACGACCAATCGGCGGCTGTTGATATGGTCGCTCATTTACTTCGAAGCATGGCTTCGTCAAAACCGAATCGAGGCTTAGTGAGCGAAGCAGTGTACAACGAACGAAAGAAAAAAATCGTTCTCACTGGTGGCACGGGTCTGCTCGGTGCGCGTGTACTTGCGCTCCTATCGGCGCGTCACGAAGTGCACGCGTTGGTCCGTGTCACGCCGCAATATCCTAGCGCCGGAGTTCACTACCATCGGGTGAATCTGTCAGATTCCTGGTCGACAGATGATATGCCTGCTGATGTCGATGCAATTATTCACCTCGCGCAGTCGCAGCACGCGAAGGAGTATGCGGACTGTGCGATGGATATCTTTTCGGTCAATACCGGATCGACCGCCAAGTTACTCCACTATGCAGTCAAAGCCGGTGCCAGACACTTCATCCTTGCATCGACCGGTGGGCTGTACGGCGCGCAGCCCGAGCCCATCACCGAAAGCACGCGTATCGAACCGCCGCGTGGAAAGCTGAAATATTATTTCTCCACGAAGCACGCTGCAGAGTTACTTGCCGATGCCTACGCCGAAAGCTTGACGGTATTGACGCTGAGACCGTTCTTTATTTACGGGCCAGGGCAGCGCGAGTCGATGCTGATTCCGCGCATCATTGATTCGGTACGAAATCGACGTCCAATCATGTTGCAGGGCGACGCAGGCATTACGATCAACCCGATTCACGTTGATGATGCAGCGGCTGCCGTCGAAGCTGGCCTTGATGTCGCAGAGAGCCGGGCGATCAATGTCGCAGGCCCAGCCGCAATTTCATTACGCGAAATCGCCGAACGAATCGGCGCGGGGCTCGGTGTCGAGCCGGTGTATGACATCGAATGTAAACGGTCGGAATGCATCGTGGCCGACATCACAGAGATGCGTAACTTTCTGGTGACTCCCACGATCGAATTCGCCACTGGCGTGCTTTCGGTGCTGCGACATGAACGAGGTGGCGCATGATTGAGTTCAATCCGCCCGGCTACCGTCGTCTGCTGCAGCATATTCAGAACAATGGCTATTGTTTCGCGCAATTTCGTGATCTCACGGACGTTCAATCGGGGGAAACGAAGAAATGCTTCATGCGGCACGATGTCGATGTGAGTCTCGATTTTGCGCTTCAGATGGCAGAGCTAGAGCATTCGATGGACGTGCGGGTCACCTATTTCGTGATGTTCCGTTCGCCGATCTACAATCTTCTGAGCCGCCATAATTCTTTTGTGCTGGAAAGTATCCAGCGTCTCGGACATCAGATCTGCCTGCACTTCGATGCCGGTGGCGTGCGAGAGACCCAATTTCCTATTGCGCGCTGGATAGAGTTTGAACTCGGCGCGTTGGAATTCTTGACCGGTGAGAAGATAACCGCGTTCTCACTTCATCAACCCTCGCAAGCGACGATAGATCAAAGAATCGAACTTCCTGGTGTCGTGAATACCTACCATCCGGAGCATCTGCGGGGCATACGGTATCTTTCCGATTCGAATCGGGACTGGCGTGGCAAGGATCCCGTACGCGAAATTGAAAGTGGCCAGGACTCTCTGCAGATATTGACGCACCCTTTATGGTGGATGTGCCGGGATTCAATCGATGACTGCTGGGATGCCGCCATTTGCGCCAATTTCGCGAATGCACAGCGCCAATTGCTCGCAACGGAACGGGCGTACGGCATGGCACGCAAGATGGTTCTCGTCCGAAACGACGACCACAATGGATTCGAGGGCAGTGTCGCGAAAATGGCGGAAGACACTGCCAGCCGCGACGATCCCCAGCGATGACTGAACGTTCGCCCATGTTGACCAACGCTGTACTGCTGATGAGAGAAGAGGATGCGGAGCAAACGTTGGCAATCGCCCGCCGCGTGGGCTTGGAGCTTGCCGTGACCGTTGCGGGAGATCATGAAGCGCTGGAGCGCGCCTTCGAATCCAAAGTCGACCTCTTGCTCTCGTTCGGCACGAGTGTCATCGTGCCGACGATCATGCTCGCGCAAAAATGTTTGATCGCTGTGAACATCCATGGTGCTTCTCCACAGTTCCCAGGGCGTGATCCACATCACTTCGCGATCTACCGTCAGGCGCGAGAGTACGGCGCAACATTGCACTTCATGACCAAGCGCGTGGATGAGGGACCGATCTCAGATGTTGAACTGTTTTCGGTACCCGAAGGTTTGTCCGCGACAGATCTCCTACGGCGTGCCCATGCGGCAGGGTTTAAGCTGATCGAACGACTGTTCATGGGGTTAAAGGAAGGTAACGCGCCGACGTGCCGCGCGCATCTGAGCTGGGGCAGCGTGAAAACGTCGCGCAAAGATTTTCTGACTCTTTGCAAAGTGGAGTGCTCGATGTCGGAAGAAGAGGTTTTAAGGCGCAAACAGGCTGTCGCGATGCCGGGTCACCGTAACCTCCGCATCGAATTGCACGGATTGACATTCCGACTCGACGAATCCTCGACATGACTCTTGTCGCCATCCATCAGCCGAATTTTTTCCCGTGGCTGGGCTATTTTGCCAAGATCGTGCGTAGCGACGTTTTTGTGTTTCTTGATCATGTGCAGTACTCGAAAACCGGCGGTACGTGGTCGAATCGAGTGAAGCTGCGCATCGGTGGAAAGGTCAGATGGCAGACGGCGCCGGTCAGTCGGGCGTTTCATGGCACCAATGAGATCAGCGCGATCAGGTGGGACAATCAGCAGGCTTGGCGGGAAAAGTTATCGAAGACCCTGAGGACCAATTACACTAAGGCCCCTTTTTTCACGCAGACGATGGCGCT
>JAYTEX010000106.1:0-4281 GCA_043734785.1 Pseudomonadota bacterium
TGATGAAAAAGGGCGTCGGCAGGCGCGACGGCGCAACGGGCGGATGACGGTGACAAGCGAGGGTATCTTTGTGCCCGGACCGTTCACGCTGGATACCCGGGCGGAGATACTGGACCGGCTTCTGGAATTGCAGCGCGTGGTCGGGGACATGCTGATTACCGAGGATGAACTGGCCCGTATCCGAGCAATTTGGGCGCAGGACGCGGCCCAGGGTGCAACATGGTCGGCCGAGGCCGCGCTGGCGTGACATGAATCCGGGGAGGCGAAGCCATGGCTCGTGATGTGGTGGTGCTGTTCGTGCAGGACGAAGGAAAGAAACTGATCCAGCGGCACTGCCGCCGTATCGGTCTACCAGTGTCTGACCTGCGGCGGTTGGTCGACGAGATTATTGACAAGGATACAATGCAACGGCGCCGCGGCCTCTGGGAAGCGTTCGACGAGGTGTTGGACGTCGGAAGCGAACCAGAAACAGGGCAATCCTGATGCACCTGCGATCGGTCAGTTTGCGTCATTGGAAGGCCTTCGAAGACGCACGCTTCGATTTCCCGGCCCCGGACGGAGAGCGCAACGTTATCCTCATTGGCGGTGAAAATGGTTTCGGCAAGACAACCCTGTTCGAGGCGATCGTCTTCGGGTTATTCGGTCGCGACGGGCTTCCGTTGGTATCGCGGGCCGCGGCGAAAAGTGATGAAAGCGGGAAAACACAGTCGTACCGCGATTTCATGGAACGGGCGCTTAACGGTATGGCACTCCAGAGGGGCTATACGAGCTGCCGCATAGAACTCACGTTTGAGGACGACCTAGGCGCCCCTATCGTTATCCAGCGCAAATGGAATTTCAGTACCGCAGGGAAGTTGCGTGGCGGTGAGGATGCTGAGGAAGTCAGCATTGTAACCGGAATCGGTCGCAAGATCGAAGGGCCGCCGCGGAACGATCCCGACCCGGCCGCTTGGTATAGGGATTGGCTGAGTCGCATGTTTCTGCCGACCCATCTTGCAGGATTTTTCCTGTTTGATGGCGAGTCTGCTTCGGACTATGCGAATCGTGACATGGGGCAACAAGTACGCGAGGGCATAGAGGGAATGCTCGGTCTAACTTGGTTGCGCAAACTTCAAGCCGCATTGAGGGACTATTACAACAAGCGACTCGGAGAGGTGCCGAAGGGAGCCAACAGCGCGGCGATTTCCACACTCCAAGGCGAGGTGGCAAAGATGGAGTCCGACATCTTAGCCGACGAGGTCGAGCGCGATGGGATGGGCCATGCGCTGTCGCTTCTTGAAGGGGAACAGACTACGCTTACACGTGAGTTGGCCAGCTACGGTACCGGAACCCGCGCCGAACTGGAGGACCTGATTGGCGCGCGCGAGCGCGACGCCCGCGCGTTCAGCGACGCCGAACAGCGACTGCGCGAGATCGCTGCGCTGGACTTTCCGCTGGCCCTTTCTGGGACTCTCTTGCGGCAGGCAGTGGACCAACGACTTCGCAGTGAAGCCGTCAGGGAAGCTTGGCTTGCAGCACGGACGCAAGGTCAGTCCAGGGTCAGCGATGTACTGCGCACCGTAGCGGATCGGCTCCCCGAGGTGACGCCACCGCTCGTCCCGGTGCAAACGTCGGCGATCGAGGACGCCGTTCGAACCGCGTTGGAGCAGCTATGGAACCCGGCACCAGCCGGTGCAGCCTCTGACGCACGGCATACACATATCACAGGAGTAATGAATGACCGCGTGCGGCAACGGCTCACCGATGCAGCGCGGCTAACGAGTGCCACGATCTCCGACCTGCTTGACAGGATGGAGGGCGCCGCAAGGTCGGTGCGTACGCACGATGACTCGATTAAGGCGACGCAAACTGCTGCGCCGGATCTGGAGGACAAGAAGCAGACGCTTCTGGGCCTTGGTACCCGTATTGGCGCACTACGCGAGCGGCGGGGCGCACTGGGGAACAGGATCGATTCGCGCAAACCGCAGCTCGACCAGAAGCGCGCCCACCTCGGCAAATTGACCGAGGCGATCGACAGCGCTGAAAGGCCTGCCCGGCTCGCAAAGCGTGCTTCGCAGGTCATCGATATGCTTGATGGTCTGATCATCGATGCATGGCCCATGCAGGCCGGCGAGGTCGCGGTGGCAATGACAGACGCGGTGCAAGCGATGGCGCACAGACGAGACCTTCTACACCGCGTCGATATAGAAGAGGACGCTTCCGTTCAGCTTCTGACACCCGATGGTCGTGACTTGCGGGAGTTCGATCTATCCGCCGGCGAGAAGCAGATATTTACGCAGTCTTTGTTTTCTGCGATTGCCAAGGTTTCCCGCCGTGTCTTCCCGCTCGTAATCGATACACCACTGGGGCGACTTGATGAAGAGCACCGGATCAACGTACTGCGCCACCTCGCTGGTCGGGATAGCCAGGTATTTCTGATCTCAACGAATACTGAAGTTGTTGGACAGTACCTTGATGCGATCAGACCACGAATTCTAAAGGCCTACAGAATCAAGAACCAGACCGATGGAAACATTGGAAAATCCTACGCGGTTGAAGGCTATTTCAGTGGGCAGAGGTTGTAAGAGATGGCGATCGGGCTCGATGAAATTGTAACGTCAGCGTTTCGCGCAACCGCCGACGCCGACGCGCAGGCGCAATTGATTAAAGACCGACTGGGCTTTGGCGCGTTCAATATTCCGGCGCGACTTGCAATTGCGCGATCTCTTGCGATCGCTTCACCGCCGCCACCCGTGCCGCGGGTCGAGATGGGGCGGGTGATTAAGGGAGAAGCGCTGTTTGGAACTGGGGTAGACCTTGCGACGTGGACCAGTCTGATCATCGAACATGCGGGCCGCGCGCCCGAGGATATGAGGACTTTTCAGGGTCTCGTTGCAGCACACTGGACGCGCGGGCTGGGGCTTATCGCGGAGGCGCTCAACGACGCAAAGGGTGATTCCGGTGCATTCTGGACAACGCTGGCCCGGGCTGCGCTGCCCGAGGGAGACCCGGCGGTTGGTGAGACGCCTGGAGAAACGCCATCGCCTCCGGGGAGTATCGAAGTCGCTATCGGCGCGGTGTCGGAGGACGCCGCAACCGGCGAGGCCATTCGCTGGCGACCCAACGCCGCCGGTGGCAGCCCGCACGCGGCGTTGATGGGCGGCGTCGGGAGTGGGAAAACGCGGACTGCCATCGGCATGCTCAAGGCTATCAGGGCATACACTCCTGTGCCGATCATTGCCTTCGACTTCAAGGGGGACATGACCGACAACGCCAATGCGCTCGACATTGCGTTCGGAGCCACCGTTATCGCGCCGCCGCATCAGACCGTGCCACTCGATTTCCTCGCGCTCGCAGACCGATCGCCGATCAACGTTTCGCTTGCGGCCCAGCGTCTGCGCGACAGCCTGACGACGTTGCGTGGCACACGCTATGGCGACCGCCAGAAAGACGCACTCTCGGAGGCCGCCGAACGCATATTGCGGACCGGACGGCCTTGCGGGCTCGTAGAACTACGCGACGCCCTCAAGGCGGTTTATGCTGAGCGCAGCATGAAGGAGGACGGCGCGGTCACCAACCTGAACGATCTCTGTCGTCTGCCTCTGTTCCGGTCCGAACTGAACCCCAAGGCATTCTTCGCGCGATCATGGATCATCCGATTGACCCAGGACATCCCCGACCTTGTGAAAGTCACCATAGTTACGCTCATCACCGATGCCCTGGACCGACACCTGAATAGCCAAACGGACTCGGCGACTGACGCCGAAGGTAACCGCGCGCTGCGCGTGCTTTGTGTGATCGATGAGGCGCACCGTATTCTGGGGTCCCGCCTACCCGGCCTGTCGGGGTTGATTCGCCTCAGTCGTTCCAAGGGCGGGGCGGTGATGCTGATTTCACAGTCGCCGGATGATTTCACTGGTGAGGATGACGATTTCCTGTCCGAGATGGGCTTCGTCGCGGCGTTTGCAACAAATGCCAATCCTGCGGCGGTACGGCGCATCCTTGGCCCCGGCGCGAACCTCGCCGTCCTTGAGAAAGGGCAAGCATGGACAAAGCTGCGAGGCGAGGCGGCGGCACGTCGGATCGTCGCCTGGCGGTAGATGGGCAGCGGGGCCATCGCGGCGGCGCTACTCCCTGAGCACGGCTTCGAGGGTGGCGAAGGTTTCCTCGATGCTCATGTGTTCGTCGCGTTCTTGGCGGAGCAGGGTTTCGATGCGGGGGGCGAGGCGGACGGCTTCGTCGAGGGTGGGGTCGGCGCCGGGGCGGTGGGCGCCGAGGCGGACGATGTCGGCTGACTCGGCG
>JAYTEX010000107.1:0-4899 GCA_043734785.1 Pseudomonadota bacterium
AAGCGCGTGATTCAGACAGCGATGGTTGAGCCGGCGCTCGCCGCCACCCAACCGGGGCAGACCTTCCAGTTCGAACGCATCGGTTACTTCTGCACCGACCGGGATTCCACCGCAGGGCGACCCGTGTTCAATCGCACAGTGACTTTGCGGGATACTTGGGCCAAAGTGCAGACCGTCAGCGATTAAGCCACCACGATTCGCTCGCCATAGTTCAACGGATAGAACGGGGCCCTCCTAAGGCCCAGATGTAGGTTCGATTCCTACTGGCGAGGCCATAAGGGCTTCCGCAGACTTCCGCCACTCTCCGGTGCACGCTTAGAAATTCCGATTAGTCACCGGTATTCTCCACGCGGCTCTTTCGGAGCACTTGAGGAGCCTGCACGATTGGTCATGGATCTCCGGGAGTTCTCCCAAGGCTTACGCTGATGTCCCATAATGCCAGCGACCGTGCAATGCCCGTAGCGATAGCTTCCGGCGCACCCATCAAAGCAATAAAGGGGATTAGACATGCGTTATGCACTATTGACTGTGCTCCCGCTGGCGTTGGTATTGTCGGCCTGCGGTAACGACAGCGGCCAACAGGCCGCCGCACCTGCGACGCCGGAAGCGTCCACCGAGCCAGCGGCGGCGGCAGGGTCCAATGAGCCGGCGAGCGCGGCGTCGAGCGTGGCCGTCACTGAAGCCGCCGCCCCAATGGTCGCCAGCGAATCGACTGCGGCACCGATCGCCGACGATGAAGTGATTTATGACCCGATCGATATCTCTAAACTGCAGAGCACCTGGTGGCAGCAGTTCAGCCAATAAGGGCCGCGGGCAGACCCTCGATTGCTTGCTTTGGCGCGCTCACGCGCCGGATCCGCTTGATAAAGGGTGGTCTGCTCCCGTCGTTTAGCCTGCAACCCAGCCAGGGGGCGCGCCCCCCTGATCGGGCCGAGGCGGCGGCGGAAGTTTGCGTTTCTCGCCCGGCGGAGGCTCGCCGGGATCGCCTGGAATCGGCTGTCCCGCTATATAACCGATGATTTCCAACGGTCGCGACGCACCTGCGTAAGCAGCGCTCATACATGCGTCTAGTTCGTTCTGCGGCCTGCTGCTGGAGGCGATCTGGGCCGCACTCACGGCATGTTCCTGATACATGGAGTACTGCGGTAGATCGGGCGTTGTGCCGCTCCGTGGCCCGCCGGCCGGGACCCGATCATGCTGGCGTTGCGCGAGCCGCTGCAGAATATTCCAGGCCTTTTTGTTGTCCTGGATCGGCCATACGTCGACCATGCCCGCAGCCTGGAACTTGCGCCAAATCTCCTCGCCGCGCGCCGTTCTAAGGACCACGATAGTGGCCTGATCGGTCCCTACGCCGCCGCATGCGATATCGGCGAGTTCGGCCGAGAAATCGCCGCAATGCCGGCACTCAGGGCGCTGGTAGTCACGCATCGCTTCTTCGAGCGGAATCTTCGCGATCTCGCCATCCTTTTTGTAAATCAGCACCTCGCCTTTCACATTAAACTTGGTCACCTCGGTCAACGGAATGCCCATGGTCTGCGCAATCCGTTCGGTCATCAGTTCCGGGCGAAAAACTTCGGTGCAAAACAGGCCAATATTGAAGGACACTCGCTCTGCAAACCCCTTCAGGAAACCCCGCTGACGACTCACGATCTGCGGTTTCTTCTTGGCCGCCAATAGAATGCTGGGATCGACATAGGTCATCTTGCTGAACGGCGTGATCTGGCACGGCACACCGACGAACGCAACCTGCTTTAGATCGCGTTTCTTGACCTCGGCCAAGGCAAGGTTGTTCGGACAATAGGTGTACCAACTGCTGGAACTGGATTTGATTTCCTCCGGTGTCGTCACGACTTTCGGGGTCGGGAAACACGGGTCGTCTGTTTCACCGACGGCCGAGACCACGGCCCCATCGATCTCGCCCGCTTCGCGCGCCCACGCCAGCAATGCGGTGACGATACCGCCGTCCTGCGCGCGCTCGAGAATGTCGTCGCGCTTGGTGCGCGCCACGAAGATATGCCGGTACACCCCGAACACGCCTTCGTAACCGCGATCGTTGCCGAATTGCGCGTCACGTAAGTGCTGTTCACGCGGCCAGAGACGTGGACACACAGCTGCACAGACGTCACAGCCGACCCCTTCGCTGATCCCGCAGTAATCGAAGGCCGCGCTAGCCTTGGCGGTCTGTTGGGGAATGTTATCGATGTATTCGATGACGTTGTGCGGGCACACCAGCACGCACGCGCCACAGGCGCAGCAAGTGCCGGCGGCGACTACATCGTTCATCATGTCTTTGAAGGAATTTTGGTAGAGCGAACTCACACGAGAATCCTCGTCACTTCTAAATGGATCGGGGGGGCAGCGATTGGTAGCGCGGGCGTCTAGGCACCTGCGCTTGTACCCGGGAATTTACCATACGGTGCGGTATGGAGAATAGACGGACGATCCCTTTACTCGCTACAAGATAGTCATCTCGCGCGCTTGC
The DNA here is from genome assembly GCA_043734785.1 of Pseudomonadota bacterium. Classification (GTDB taxonomy): domain Bacteria; phylum Pseudomonadota; class Gammaproteobacteria; genus CAIKBL01. The sequence continues at coordinate 2,483 of JAYTEX010000107.1, forward strand.
TGTATCAGCGCAAACACGCCAGAAGGGGATAGGGTGCTCGTCATCACTTTCACGCCCAGTGGCCGCAAGGCATCTTCCAAGGCGCCCATCAGCACGGTGCTGGTCGCAATGCAGCCGTCTTCCCCCGCGCCTTTAGCCCCCACCTTGGTCGCCGGCGACGGCGTCTCCAAATGCACGACTTCGATCTCGGGCGCCGCCCATACGGTGGGCATCCCATATTCCTTCAAGGTTCGCGCCTGCGGAATGCCCTGTGCGTCGTAGGGGAGGTTTTCATACAGCGTGCCGCCGATCTGCTGGACCACCGCACCGGTGGTTTGTCCCGCGAGGATCACTGGATTGAGCACCACGCCGTGATCCGACACCATCCAAATTTTTTTGACGTCGAGGCGACCAGTCTCGATATCGACCTCCACCAGTGCCGCAGCCGCACCGCCCGGGTGAGCAGGATAAAACTGCGCGCGGCCGAGCGCGTCCGCGGTCCAGTTCACCTGCGGATGTCGATAGGTATGGGTGGCCTCCAACAGCGGCGCATCCGCATTGGCCAGGATGATCTCGGCGCCCGGTTTGAAATAGGCGGCATAGGCGACTTCAGCAATCGTGCAGCGCGCATCCCAACCGGGCCGAAATACCTCGCCGTTCTCGATCTGGAGTTCCGCCTGCGGACACTGCAGCAGCACCGCCGCCCCAGACAACACTCTGGCCCTCACGACCTCCGCCGCATTCACGATTGCCCCAACGCCATACATCGCGCCACGACTTGAGTACGCGCCGGAACCAAACGGGATCGCTGTCGTATCCCCCCAAGAAATGCGGATGTCGGCCAGCTTGCAACCGAGTGCATCAGCGGTCACCTGCGCGTAGGCCGTTTCGATGCCCTGCCCAATGCTCTGGATGCCGGTCATGACATGCACCGACCCATCGGCCGCGATTCGCACCGTGGCAGATTCGGCGTTTTGCAAATAGCTGCCCGGAAACGCCGCGCCTGCGGGCTCGATGTAGGAGGCGAAGCCGATTCCGACATAGCGCCCAGCACGCCGCGCGGCCGCTTGTTCTGCGCGCAGTGCAGGCAGGTTCATGTTCTTGACGAGCAACTCCATGGCTTCGCGCAGACTGCCATTTTCGATGATCGGGCCGGTGCACAATTGATGTGGATACTGCCTCAGCAGGTTGCGACGTCTGATCTCCAGCGGATCGATGTTCAAACGAGTCGCCGCCTGATCCAGGATGCGTTCGATATAGAGATTCGCGAGATCCTTGCCGTATCCGCGGTATGCGTTATACGGGGCCTTGTTGGTCACCACGCAGCGCACGCGGGTGCGATAGGTATCGATTAGGTAGGGTCCGGGGGCATAAATGCCACTGTTGATCGGCATACCCAAACCACAAGCGCGTTCAGTCCCATCACATCCCATGTCCGCCAGCACATCCGTTTCTAGCGCGAGCAAGGTGCCATCCCGTTTGAACGCGGCGCGCACGCGGGTGCGGAAGTCGCGCGCCGCAGGACCCGCCATCAACCATTCACCGCGCGATTCGAACCATTTGATCGGGCGGCCCAGCACGATGGAGGCAAGCACCACGACATGCTCGGTATCCACCGACAGCTTAGCGCCAAAGCCACCTCCGACATCCCCTGCCAAGACCTGGATGCGCGATTCAGGAATACCGAACACCTGGTTGAGAAACATGCGCATTGGGTGGGGTATCTGGGTCGAGGCGCGTACGACCAGCATTTTTTCGTGTGGATTGTAGTGCGCATGGACCATGCGTGTTTCGAGCGGCATGGCCCCGTAGCGATGGGATGTGATGACTTCATCCACCACTAGATCGGCAGATGCAAAGGTAGGCTCCACGTCGCCGATGCTGAACGCGAAATTGTGCTGCACGTTGGTCTGCCACTCGGGGTAGAGCAGGCCCGCATCTCCAGCGCCCACCTCCGCCGTCGCGCACATGTCGGTATTGACCGGGAGATCCTCGTAGGTCACTTCGACGAGACGCGCAGCATCCTCTGCTTCCGCCGGAGTGCGGGCGGCAACCCAGGCAATCGGCTCACCGTAAAAGATGACTTTGTCGACCGCCATCGCATAACGGTGCGGCAGCAGGGACCCCGGTAATTCCATGGATGGCGCGATCGGCTTCCAATGCGCCACGGCTTCGGCACCGGTCATCACCTGCACGACGCCGGGCGCAAGGCGCGCCGCTTCGGTCGCGATATCGATGATCCGCGCGTGCGCGCGCGTGCTGCGCACGATCACCAGGTGCAAATCCTGCGCCGTCCCGAAGTTATCGGTATAGCGGCCACCGCCCGTCACGAGGCGTTGATCTTCGCGGCGTGCAAGGGGTTGTCCGATCTTGCGCGCCTGGCCATCCAACTGGTCTTCGAATAGTGCCAGCGGCGACGCTCGTCCGGCCGCGACCTT
>JAYTEX010000108.1:0-29724 GCA_043734785.1 Pseudomonadota bacterium
CCTGCTCGTGATGCATACCCATGATCACGGAGCCGGCGGCCAGAAACAGCAGTGCCTTAAAGAAGGCATGCGTGAACAGATGAAAAATTGCCGCGGCGTACGCAGACGCGCCGAGCGCGACTGTCATGTAGCCGAGCTGCGAGAGCGTTGAGTAGGCGATCACCCGCTTGATGTCGTTCTGTACGAGGCCGAGAAGACCCATGAAAATGGCTGTCGTGGCGCCGATTAACAGCACCACCGAGAGCGCGGTGGTGGACAATTCGAACAATGGCGACATGCGCGCCACCATGAAGATTCCTGCCGTGACCATGGTTGCCGCATGGATCAAGGCCGAGATGGGGGTTGGGCCTTCCATCGAATCAGGTAACCACACGTGTAATGGGACCTGCGCGGATTTGCCCATGGCGCCCACGAACAGGCACAGACAGGTGAACGTCATGACTGACCATTGCTGGCCAGCCCACACGCTGATCGTGGTGCCCGCGAGCGCCGGCGCTTTATCGAAGACCTGGGCGTAATCAAGGCTCCCGAAATACATCAGGACCGAGGCAATGCCCAGCAGGAACCCGAAATCGCCGACCCTGTTCACCAGGAACGCCTTGAGATTGGCGTGGATCGCCGTGTCGCGCTTGAACCAAAAACCAATCAGCAGGTAAGACACGACACCAACCGCCTCCCACCCGAAGAACAACTGCAGGAAATTGTTCGACATGACCAGCATGAGCATGCTGAAGGTGAACAACGAGATGTACGAGAAGAAGCGCTGATAGCCTGGATCCTCACGCATGTAGCCGATGGTGTAGATGTGCACCATCCAGGACACGAAAGTCACTACGACCATCATCGTGACCGTGAGCTGATCGATCAGAAAACCGATCTGGAAATTCACGCCACCGCTCTGCAGCCAGGTGTACAGGGTCACATTGAGCGGCGTCGCGCCGTTGAAGATGATGTCCCGAAACACCACACAAGACAGCACGAACGAGAGGCCTACGCTCAGGGTCGTGACCCAATGGGCGCCGCTGCGCCCCAATACACGCCCGAACAGGCCGGCCGCGATGGCGCCCGCCAGCGGGGCCAGCACGATGGCCAGACACAAATCTTTCACGTGTGCTTCTCGCTTATGCTCATGCCTGTCTCACGCATGCGTCGCGCAATCATCCGCGCAAGGCGCTGATGTCCTCGACATTAATGGAACTGCGGTTGCGGAACAGCACCACCAGGATGGCGAGCCCGATCGCGGATTCGGCCGCCGCCACGGTCAGAATGAAAAACACGAAGACCTGCCCGCTGATATCCTGATTAAAATGTGAGAACGCGATGAAGTTGAGGTTCACGGCCAACAACATGAGTTCGATGCACATCAACAGCACGATGATGTTTTTGCGGTTGATGAAGATTCCTGCCACGCTCAGGCAGAACAGGATCGCGCCCACCACGAGGAAATCCGCTAGCGCCAGCATGGGGGTCTCCGGCAATTCATCGCTCAGTGCTCCGTATCCGGGGGATCGGGTTTCTCTGCCGCCATTTTGATCAAGCGTACGCGATCGCGGCGGTTTACTTGCACCTGGCGCTCAGGGCGCGGCGCCTTGGTCTGCCGCGTCGTGCGCAAGGTCAAGGCGATCGCGGCAATGATCGCGACCAGCAACACGACCGCCGCCACTTCGAACGGCAGCACGTACTGGGTGTACAACACTCGACCGAGTTCCACAGTATTTTCATAGTCTGCGGCGGCTCGCGGCGGCTGGGGAACGTCCCCCAGCCCGAAGTGTCGATGTCCTACCACGAGACCGATAGCGGCCAGCATCAGCAGCGCGACAATTCCCGCAATGGGCAGATAGCTCGCAAACCCTTCGCGCAGTACTGCCGTATTAATATCGAGCATCATCACCACGAACAAGAACAGCACCATCACCGCGCCGACATAAACCAAGACCAGCGCAATGGCAAGGAACTCTGCTTCAAGCAGCACCCACAAGCCGGCGCTGGCGAAAAAAGCCACGATCAGGAACAACGCCGCATGCACTGGATTACGGACCGTGATGACCATCGCGGCGGCGAATAGTAGCCCGGCGGCAAAGGTGTAGAAAACGAGTTGCTCGAACATGCTGTGGCTTTTTCTCTAAACTGATCGCGGCGCCGTATAGACTAACGATACGCGGCTTCGACGGCGCGGTCGGCCGCGATCTGCGTCTCAAAGCGATCGCCATTCGCGAGCAGCATCTCTTTGGTCATCAGCAGGTCACCGCGTTGTTCGCCGTGGTACTCGAAGTGCCGTGTTTCGACGATCGAGTCGACTGGGCACGATTCCTCGCAGAAGCCGCAGAATATGCATTTAGTCAGGTCAATGTCATAGCGCGTGGTGCGTCGCGTGCCGTCGGCACGTGGTTCGGATTCAATGGTGATCGCGACCGCGGGGCACACGGCCTCACACAGCTTGCAGGCGATGCAACGCTCCTCCCCATTCGGATATCGGCGCAAGGCATGCAAGCCACGAAAACGCGGCGATTGCGGCGTTTTCTCTTCCGGGTATTGCACCGTGATCTTGCGCTCGAAGAGATAACGCCCGGTCAGACGCATGCCCTTGACCAGCTCGAACAAGGTCAGACTCTTAAAGTAATTGACAACAACGTTCATCGTCAGGCTCCCGCACTGGGGTGGTTGAACCACGGTGGAACTTGGAGGACCACGAGGGTTGAAACGACCACGATCCAGACGATCGTAATCGGCAGGAATACCTTCCAGCCGAGGCGCATGATCTGGTCATAACGATAACGCGGGAAAGTGGCGCGAAACCACAGAAACAAAAATAGAAACAGAAAAGTCTTGAACACAAACCAATGGATGCCGTCGCCGAGTAAGGTGCCGATGACGGGGATATCAGCCAGCGCCGTCGGCAGCGGCGACATCCAACCGCCGAAGAACAGCACGGCAGTGAGACCCGAGATCAGGATCATGTTGGCGTATTCGGCGAGAAAGAACAGGGCAAATCCCATGCCGGCATATTCCACATGGAAGCCGGCCACGATCTCGGATTCCCCTTCACTGACGTCGAACGGCGCGCGATTGGTTTCGGCGACGCCGGAAATGAAGTAGATCAGAAACAACGGGAACAACGGGAGCCAGAACCAGGTCAAGAAATTGCCGCGCTGCGCTTCGACGATCGCGCTCAAATTCAAGCTGCCGGCAGCGACCAGCACGCCCACCAACGCGAAGCCCATCGGGATTTCATAACTGACGATCTGTGCCGCAGAGCGCATCGCGCCGAGAAATGCGTACTTCGAATTGGAGGCCCAGCCGGCAATGATGATGCCGTACACACCGAGAGAAGTCAGGGCCAGGATGTACAGGAGACCCGCGTTGATATTGGTCAACACTATCTCACTGCCAAACGGCACCACCGCCCACGCCGCGAGTGCCGGCGCTAGCGCCACAATCGGCGCGAGCAGAAACAACCCCTTGTCGGCACCGGTCGGGATGATCATTTCCTTCATCAGCAGCTTGAACGCATCCGCGATCGGCTGGCCAAAGCCCCCGAGCAGTTTGATGCCGAAGAAGGTGACCCGGTTGGGTCCCAGACGCACCTGCATGTAGCCGATGACTTTGCGCTCCAGCAACGTGAGATAGGCCACGCAGCCCATCAAGGGCAGCAGGATGATCATAATCTTGAGCAGGATGATCATCACCGTCGCCAGTGGCGCCGGCAAGAAGGCAAGAAGGTCTTGCAAATATTCAGTCACTGCGCGTTCCAGCAGCTTGAAGGGTCACGGTTAGGCTGTCCGGCAGCTGGGCCGCGAGGTCGGTTGCGCCGTAAATGAGGCAGCAGCCTGCGGGTACGGCGGCATCGCTGACCACTCGCGCACTGGCGCACACGGCGCCCGCCGTCACGCTGATTTGTGCGCCATCGGCGAGCGCAAGATCGGCCAATGTGGCCGCCGCAATATGCACGTGTGCGTCGCCGGCCTGAGGCATCATTTGCAGCGCGCCAGCTCGGCGCACCAAGGCGTCTGTGCGATACAGCGGGACCTGCGTGATCCGTTCCAATCCCGCCACCGCCACCGCGGCGGACTCGGCAGTAGGCAGCGCGTAGGTGGGCACGACCACATCGAGCGAACCGCATAACGCGCGCAATTCCCGCGTGACGTCCTGGCAGGTAACGGCGTCGAATCCGGGCAGTCCGCACTGCTCCCCTGCTGCGCGCAGGACTTTCCAAGCGGCACGCGCAGTGCCAGGCGGCTTGACCGCCGGCCCAAATTCCTGCCAATCACCCTGCGCATTCACGTAACTGCCTGCGTTCTCGGCAAAGCTTGCGATTGGCAGCAGCAGGGTTGAAACCGCTTCGAGACCGCTCGACGCAAAGGCCGTCAGGGCTACCACGAATTGCGCGGCTTGCAGGGCAGCGCGTGCAGCGATCGGATCCGCACAATCGGCGTCAGGTTCAATCCCGAGCAACAGGTAGGTCGACAGTGGCGTGTGGAGCACGCTGGCCCCCGCGTGCCCCGGCACAATCTGCACGCGCCCGGCCGGCCCACGATGGGGCACGGCGCCAGCGAGCCAGGCGCCAGCGGCGTTCGCGCCTTCGGTCAGCACGCCCAGCCGCGCGTTACACAGCTTGGCAAGTGCCGAGAGCAGACCTAGCAACGCGGCGCGCTGCGGATGCGACTGCAACTGGGTGCCCGCAAGCACCTGCATCCGCTGGCGGCCGACCAACAGGCGCGCGATCTCGCCTGCCGCGGCATCGGCCGTGTAGCGCGCGAACGTGCCCGCCCCCTGCCCCACCGCGTCTGCGCACGCACGCACGAGGCCGCCGACGGTGGCAACCAATTGGCTCGGCGCGACGGTCACCCGCGCAGCGAGATCGAAGTTGTAGTCTTGCGCCAGGGTATCGAGAACGACCACCTGCGCGCCACGGAGGGCCGCTTTGCGCACGCGATGATTGATCAGCGGCTGATCATGGCGCGGATAGCCCCCAACGATGAGCACCGCGTCCGCTTGTTCGAGCGCTGCGAGCGAGCACCCCAGCGTGGGAAACATCGGCTCACTCGCGTCGCCCGAGAAATCCTGCTGGCGCAAGCGATGATCAATATGCTGGCTGCCGAGACCACGGATTAAGCGCTGCAGCAGAAAAAATTCTTCGCAGGTAGACGAGGGTGCAGCCAGCGCGCCGATTGAGCCTTCGGCGCTCCGTAGCGCCGCGGTTAGCTGGTTGAACGCCGTGTCCCAGTCGCACTCACGCCAGTGTCCATTTTCCTTAATGCGCGGCGTAAGCAGGCGCTCTGCGCTCGTCAATCCCTGGTAGCTGTAGCGATCGCGATCTGCGATCCAGGTTTCGTTGGTCGCCTCGTTTTCTTTCGGGACCACTCTTTTGACGACCTGGCCTTTGACGTGCACATGCACATTCGAGCCCACGCAATCGTGCGGCGCGATGGAGTCGAACTGACGCAGTTCCCACGCGCGCGCGGAATACCGGTAGGGTTTGGAGGTGAGCGCACCAACCGGGCAGAGATCGATCACGTTACCGGACAGTTCGGAGGTCATGGCCTGGGCTACGTAGGTACCGATCTCCAGATGCTCGCCGCGACCCGTTGCGCCCAGTTCACGCAAGCCCGCCACTTCCTCGCCGAACCGCACACACCGTGTGCAGTGAATGCAGCGAGTCATGTCGGTTTGCACCAGCGGGCCGATATTCTTGTCGCGAACTACGCGCTTGCGCTCTGTGAACTGCGACACCGCACTGCCGTAACCAAGCGCAAGATCCTGCAGTTCGCACTCCCCGCCCTGATCGCAGATCGGACAGTCCAGCGGGTGATTAATCAGCAGAAATTCCATGGTCGCCTGCTGGGCAGAAATGGCTTTCGGCGATTTGGTGTAGACCTTCATGCCGTCCATAACGGGCGTGGCGCAGGCTGGTTGGGGCTTGGGCGCGCGCTCTACTTCGACCAGGCACATCCGGCAATTGGCGGCCACACTGAGCTTCTTGTGGTAACAGAAACGCGGGATGTAGATCCCGGCGGCATCGGTCACGTCCATCAGCATCGCGCCTTTGCGCGCTTTCAGGGCTTGGCCATCGACCTCGATGGCCACCAGGTCTTCAAGTTTCGGAACTTCTGTCACCGACGCGCTCATGGGTTTAGGTTAGCTCTAACTGCCGTGATCAAGGGATGGAACGTCACGCCGCCGCCACGGTGCGCGCAGGCTCCAGCACGCTGTGGCCGTGCTGGATGTAGTACTCGAATTCCGCGCGAAATTGCTTCACGAAGCTGCGCACCGGCATCGCCGCCGCATCACCCAGCGCGCAGATCGTGTGCCCTTCAATCTTGGACGCGACGTTATCCAGGCGGTCGAGATCGGCAAGCTGCCCTTCGCCATCAATGATGCGACAGAGCATGCGATACAGCCAACCGGTGCCCTCACGGCACGGCGTGCACTGCCCGCAGGACTCGGCATAGTAGAAACGCGAAATTCGCCGCAGGACCTGGACCATGTCAGTCGTGTCGTCCATCACAATCACCGCCCCGGAACCGAGCATTGAACCCGCCTTGGAGATCGAGTCGTAGTCCATATCGAGTTCCATCATCACCGGCCCCGGTAACACGGGCACCGAAGAGCCACCCGGAATCACCGCCTTCAATTGACGTCCATCGCGCATGCCACCTGCCAGCGCCAATAAAGTCTTGAATGGAGTGCCCAATGGAATCTCGAAATTGCCTGGGCGCGCCACGTGACCGCTGACGGAGAAAATCTTGGTGCCCAGATTATTCGGCTTACCGTAGCTCGCAAACCATTCCGCGCCGCGGCGTAGAATCGAGGGCACTGAGGCGAAGGACTCGGTGTTGTTGATCGTGGTCGGTTTGCCGTAGAGGCCAAAGGTGGCAGGGAACGGCGGCTTGAAGCGCGGTAATCCCTTCTTGCCTTCGAGCGATTCGAGCAACGCGGTTTCTTCGCCGCAAATGTAGGCACCAGCCCCGAGATGGTCGTAAAGATCGAAATCGACACCTGCGCCCAAAATGTTCTTGCCGAGATAGCCTGCGGCATAGGCATCCTTGAGCGCGGCCACGAAACGCTGGTAGGGCTCGTCCATAAATTCACCGCGCAGGTAGTTATAACCGACGCTCGCGCCGATCGCATACCCCGCGATCGCCATGCCTTCCACCAGCGCGTGCGGATTGAAACGTAGGATGTCGCGGTCCTTGCAGGTACCAGGCTCGCTCTCGTCCGAATTGCACACGATGTATTTCTGTAGGCCTGGGGTCTTCGGCATGAAGCTCCATTTAATACCCGTCGGAAAGCCAGCGCCTCCGCGCCCGCGAAGGCCTGCGGCCTTGACGATATCAATCACTTCTTGCTGCGGCGTTCTTTCGCGCAGAATTTTTTCCCAGGCGGTATAGCCACCGAGCTTGCGGTAGGTGGCCATAGACCACGGATCCGGGTGACCAAGCGTCGCAAAGCACGTGAGATTCAACGGGACATCGTGCTCGTTAGGGCTCATGCCAGGCGCGCCAGAATTTCGTCGACCCGATCGGGCGTCAGGTGTTCGTAATAGACGTGATCGACCATCAGCATCGGCGCGCCGCAACAGGCGGCCAGGCACTCTTCTTCCTGCTTCAAATAAAATTTTCCGTCCGGGGTCGACTCGCCTACCTTGATGCCAAGTCTGTTCTCGACGTGCGCCAGCAAGGCTTCGCCGCCACGCAACATGCACGAGACATTGGTGCACACTGAAATACTGTGGTGACCGACTTTTTTCGTCTCGAACATGGAATAGAAGCTGGCCACTTCATAGACTGCAATCCGCGGCAGATGGAGGTAGGCGGCCACCGCATCCATGAGTGCCACCGTCAGGTAACCGTGATTCTCATGCTGGACTTCGCGCAGCGCCGCCAGCAAGGCCGATTGTTTGTGTTCGGCCGGGTACTTGGTCAGCCACTCATCGATCACCACGCGAGCGTGCGCCGACAGCAGGTTAGGGTCTGGGATTTGCATGGGCGTGCGTTCTCGTTATCGATCGATCTCGCCGAACACGAGGTCCATGGTGCCGATGATGGCCACCACGTCCGCCAGCATATGGCCTTGAACCATTTCATTCATGGCCGAGAGATGCGCAAACCCCGCAGCGCGGGCTTTCAGGCGATAGGGTTTATTGGCGCCGTCCGACATCAAAAAAATCCCGAACTCCCCCTTCGGATGTTCGACTGCGGCGTAGACCTCGCCTGCCGGCACGCAATATCCCTCGGTGAACAACTTGAAGTGATGGATCAGCGACTCCATGTCGCCCTTCATTTCGCCGCGCGTGGGTGGGGTCAACTTGTGGTCGTCGAGAATCACTGGCCCGGGATGCTGACGCAGCCAGGTCACGCATTGCTTAAGGAGGCTCGCCGACTGCCGCATTTCCTCCATCCGGACCAGGTAGCGATCGTAGCAATCACCGTTCACGCCTATCGGAATATCGAAATCGAGCGCGGCATAGACCTCGTAAGGTTGTTTCTTGCGCAGATCCCAGGCAATGCCAGATCCGCGCAGCATCGGCCCGGTAAAGCCAAGCGCCATCGCGCGTTCGGGTGTGACGATGCCAATATCGACGGTGCGCTGTTTCCAGATGCGATTGTCTGTGAGCAAGGTCTCGTATTCGTCCACACAGGCGGGAAAGCGATCGGCGAAATCCTCAATGAAATCTAGCAACGAGCCCGCCCGATTGCTGTTCAGTGCGCGCGCTTGCTTTTCGCTGCGCCATTTCGAGACTAGGTACTGCGGCATACGATCCGGCAGGTCGCGGTAGACGCCCCCTGGCCGATAATAGGTGGCGTGCATGCGGGTACCCGAAACCGCCTCGTAACAGTCCATCAGATCTTCGCGTTCGCGAAAGCAGTACAAGAAGACTGTCATGGCGCCGATGTCGAGGCCGTGCGCACCCAACCACATCAGATGGTTGAGGATGCGGGTGATCTCATCGAACATCACGCGGATATACTGCGCGCGCACCGGCGGCGTAATGGCGAGCAGGCGTTCGATCGCCATCACATAGGCGTGTTCGTTGCACATCATGGACACATAGTCGAGGCGGTCCATGTAGCCGATGCTCTGATTGAACGGTTTGCTCTCGGCGAGCTTCTCGGTTCCCCGATGCAGCAGACCGATATGCGGGTCGGCGCGTTCAATGACTTCGCCATCCATCTCAAGCACCAGGCGCAACACCCCGTGGGCCGCCGGGTGCTGCGGACCGAAATTCAAGGTCATGTTGCGTATTTCGGGCACGTGAGTCTGGCTTGCCGGCTAGGCTGGCCCCTGCGTGCGCCCGTCATCGCGGATCACGCGCGGAACGAGGACCCGGGGTTCAATCGAGACGGGTTGGTACACCACTCGCTTCTTGTCCGGGTCATAGCGCACCTCGACGTACCCTTCGAGCGGAAAATCCTTGCGGAACGGATGACCGATGAAGCCGTAGTCGGTCAAGATGCGACGTAAATCTGGGTGCCCCTCGAACAGAATGCCGAACAGATCAAACGCTTCGCGTTCGTACCAGTCGGCCACCGGCCAGATTGCCGCGACCGAACCCAGGATTGGCGCATCCTCGTGCAGCAGGGCTTTGACCCGCAGACGCTGATTCAGGCTAATCGAGAGGAGTTGATAGACCACGCCGAAGCGGCCCATCGAGGCCGCGGCAGGCGCCTCCTGGGCGCCACTCACGGCGCGGCTGAAACCCGAGGAAGTTGCGCGCTCCGTGACCCAGTCCGCCTGGCCATAAGTGCTGTAGTCCACGCCGGAAAGGTCGCTAAGCTGTTCGAATTGCAGGCCTTGCGTATCGCGGAGCAAGGTCGCGATCCGCTGGATTTCCGCCGATTTGACGGTGATGGTGAGTTCACCATACGCGTAGTCACAGGCGAGTAACCCAGCGCCGATGGGTTCGGCAAGCAATACGCGCAGCGCCGAGGCCTTGCTTTGGTTCATCCGGTCGCAATCTCAGCGGCTGATGGTGTTGGTGCGTTTAATTTTTTCCTGCAGCTGGATGATCCCGAACAGCAAGGCTTCCGCCGTCGGCGGGCATCCAGGGACATAGACGTCGACCGGCACAATCCGGTCGCAGCCGCGCGTTACCGCATAAGAATAGTGGTAATAGCCACCACCATTGGCGCAGGATCCCATTGAAATCACCCATTTCGGTTCCGTCATCTGGTCATACACCTTGCGTAGCGCGGGGGCCATTTTGTTGACTAGCGTACCCGCCACGATCATCACATCTGACTGGCGAGGACTGGGCCGAAAGACGATGCCGAAACGGTCTAGATCGTAGCGCGACGCGCCTGCGTGCATCATTTCCACTGCGCAACAGGCTAGGCCAAACGTCATGGGCCACAGCGAGCCCGTGCGCGCCCAGTTCACCACGTTGTCGATGCTCGTGGTAACAAAACCGCGCTCGGCCATCTCGTTCATTCCCATTCGAGCGCGCCCTTTCTCCACTCATAAATAAATCCGACCACGAGCACGGCGAGAAAGATCATCATCGCGAAAAACCCATACAGCCCGATTTCATCGAGAACGACGGCCCACGGGAAGAAGAAGGCAATTTCTAGATCAAACAGGATGAACAGGATTGCCACTAGGTAGTAGCGAATGTCGAACTTCATACGCGCGTCTTCGAAGGCATCAAAACCGCATTCGTAGGGTGCGGACTTCTCCGCATCAGGCTTGTAGACGCGAAGCCAGTGCCCGATCCCGAAGCTCGCGCCCAGAGACACCGCACCCACGGCCACGCCAACGCCCAGGAACATCAGGATCGGTAAATAAAGCTCTAGCAAGATTTCGTTCCTGTTTTCGTCGCGTGCGTTTTAAAGGCATCGCGATTTTGTTCCTGACCGGCCGCGTGACTGAAAGCCTATGGTGCCGACGGTGAGACTCGAACTCACACGGGTTTCCCCACCACCCCCTCAAGATGGCGTGTCTACCAATTTCACCACGTCGGCCGCGTGTTCCAAATCCAGAATCGCGCGCCTTCAGTCCGCCGCGAATGATACGCGAGCTCTTCTCAAAAATCGCGGTGTCGGGAGCGCTTTTTTTCAGCGCCCTCGCCTGACCATCATTAGCGTGCCGCCAACAATGGTTACGGTTTGGTCGGCGGGATCTGCGGGAGATCGCTCGCGCCAGCGGCCGGCGCGGGTGCTGGGGTGGTGGCTGGCACGGGTGCGGTGACCGATGCTGGCTCGGTCGCCACCTTGCCTACTTGCTGTTCGAGTTGCTGACCGATGCTGACCGGTGTCGACTGTTGCGTGGCGAGGTACGCCAACAACAAGCAGTTACCGAAGAAAATCACGGCGAGGATCGCGGTCGTGCGCGACAAGAACGAAGTCGATCCACGCGCACCGAACACGGTACCCGACGCGCCGCCGCCGAAACCGGCACCGGCCGTCGCACCGCGGCCTTGTTGCAGTAGGATGATCGAAATCAACGCGATCGCGACCAGGATATGGGTGACCAACAGAACGGTTTGCAGCATGTCGTAACTCCAAAATTGCTAAAACGCCGGGCAGTCCATCAGAGACTGTGCGGCACCCGGAACGCGCGCGGCGCGAATGGTCTGTCCTTCCCGTGGCCTCGAACTGCGACTCTGGATAGAGGGCGCACGTCGCGTGGTCGTCTCGAAGCGCTATCACGCGCCGGAAATCCTCAGGCCGCCGCGATGATTGCGCAGAAATCCTCGGCGTTGAGCGCGGCCCCGCCGATCAGGCCGCCATCGATATCCGGCATGGCGAACAACTCCGCCGCATTGGTCGGCTTCACACTGCCGCCATACAGCACGCGCACTTGCAGTGCCAGCGCGGGCTGGAGGACCGCCAGAATTTGGCGAATCTGTCCATGCACCGCTTGAGCTTGCGCCGGTGTCGCGGTCTCGCCAGTCCCAATCGCCCAAATAGGTTCGTAGGCAATCACGCTGCCCGCGAGCAATTGCGCCGCATCGATACGCGCACAGACTGGCGCCAGTTGGGCGGCGATAACCTGCGCCGTGGCCCCTGCGTTGCGTTCAGCCAGGGTCTCACCAATGCAGAGTACCGGCGTCAGGCCTGCCGCATGCGCGTGCACCAGCTTCGCCGTGACCTCGGCCGAAGATTCACCGAACCACTGGCGACGCTCCGAATGGCCAACCAGGACATAACGACAGCCAAGATCGACCAACATGGCGGCCGAAGTTTCTCCGGTATAGGCGCCGTCCGCATGCTCACTGACGGTCTGCGCACCGTAGCCGATTGGGCTCCCAAATAGCACCTTGGATACCACCGGCAACAGCACGAATGACGGGCAAATCCCGATTTCCACAGAGGAAAATTCATCACCCCGCGCGGCTATCGCGCCGGCCAGTGCGCGTGCGGAGCCCTGGGTGCCGTGCATCTTCCAGTTTCCGATCACGAGGGGTTTACGCATGGGCTTAAGCAAAGTGGTCGCTGGCTTCAAGGGCGGGGAAGCTTAGCGGTCCCCTCCCGCCAGATCAATGAATCAATCAATCGCGCGCGACCCCATCTACGCAACGTGATGCTTACCGCGAGTCCCGGGTGAACCCTTCAGCGACGACGCGCGTGGTGTGGCGCGGGAATCGATCTCGCGGGCTGCTTTGCGGGCGGTTTGGAGGCGGGTGGTTCAACGCCTGGCGCTGCGAGGCCAACCGCACGGTAGAGTGTCTCGAGATCGGCGCCTTCAATCGGCGCAAATCGTCCGGCCGGTAATCGCCGTGACAGTTGCAAATTCCCGAACCGCACCCGGATCAAACGACTCACGGTGAGACCCTGGGATTCCCACAACCGGCGGACTTCCCGATTGCGGCCCGTTTTGAGGCGGCAAATAAACCATTCATTGACACCACTCGAGGGTTGCCGTTCGATCTCGTCGAAGGCCAGACGCTCACCATCGATATCGAGCCCGCTGAGCAGGCGGGAGAGCGTGTCCTCACCCGCCTTGCCGAAGATGCGCACGGCGTATTCGCGGGTAATTTGATGGCTCGGGTGCATGAGCCGGTGCGCGAGCTCGCCATCGGTAGTAAATAACAATAACCCCGCCGTATTGAAGTCTAGTCGCCCAACGGCGATGAGTTGCCGCGCCTGGCCGCGCGGCAACAGTTGGAACACCGTCGGACGTTGTTCCGGATCGCTTCGCGTGCAAACCGTGCCTGCCGGTTTGTGTAACATCAGGGTCATCGCAGTCCTCACCCGCGTCTCGGTATGCAGCGGCTTGCCGTCGAGCGAAACTGCCTGCGCGGGCCGAATGCGCTGACCCAGCACAGCCGTGCGCCCGTCTACGGTTAGGCGCCCGGCGACGATCCATTGTTCGATCGCACGCCGCGAGCCCAGGCCCATGCGCGCCAGCATTTTTTGGATCCGCTCCGCCGGCACCACATCGCTCGGCGCCGGCGCCGGCGCCGTGACCGTCTTGCGGGGTGGCTTAGGCCGCCGCGTGGTCATCGGTGTCTTCATACGGATTCCCGATCGTCAGTGTCAGCATTCGCCGCAAGGTCAAGCTCATCGCCTCTGGCCTCGGAGGTCGGATAAGCGGCGTCTGCGCGCGTCAAGGCAGACTCAAGTTCGGACAACGCTGCAGCCTCGCCTGGTTCGATCTCGGCTGCGGGATCGCTATCAAATTGCACGCCGGTCTCCGCAAACAGATCGGCGTTCACGTCGTCGAAATCCCTGAGTTCAGCCAGGGTCGGCAGCGAGTTAAGCCCTGCCAGATTGAAGTATTCGAGAAACTGCCGAGTAGTGGCATAGATGGCGGGTCGTCCCGGGACATCGCGATGCCCGACAATCTTGATCCATTCGCGATCATGCAGCGTCTTGACCATCCCGGTACTGACGGCGACGCCACGGATATCCTCGATCTCGCCGCGCGTGATGGGCTGGCGATAGGCGATGATAGCCAAGGTCTCGAGCAGGGCACGCGAATAGCGGGGTTTGCGTTCCTCCCACAAGCGATTCACCCATTCGGCAAACAGCGCGCGGGTCTGGAACCGGTAACCGCCCGCGACCTCGACCAACTCGACTCCATGTGCGGCAAAATCCAGCTGCAACTCCCCAAGCGCCAATTCAACGTCGGCGCGTGTCGGCGCGTCGTCCTCGCGCAGCGCGAAGATCGCGACCAAGCGCTCCAGTGCCACGGGCGCATCAGCCGCCATGATGGCGGCCTCAAGAATCGGTTTCAGAGCGATGGCTTGCATGGCAGTTCTGGTACTCAGGCAGCGAGCTTGATGTAGATCGGGGCAGTTTCTTCGTTCTGGACAAGTTCAATGAGCTGTTGCCGCAGCAATTCCAGGATCGCCAACAAGGTCACCACGACACCAGCCCTGCCCTCTGCCGGCGTGAACAGTTCGATAAAGGCCGTGAAGCGATCGGGACTGGCCCGTTCGAGGACCATGGACATCCGTTCGCGCACCGACAAGGGTTCGCGTTGAATGCGATGATCGGTAAACATCGCCGCGCGGCGCAGCACGTCACGAAATGACGCAAGCATGGCTTCCAGCGTGACCGTGGGCACGCTGGTGCGCGGCTGACGCCCCTCGAAGGCGACCACCACCTGATGCAGCTCGCGTTCGAGACGCGGCATCGCATCGATCTCCTCTGCCGCGCGTTTATAGCGCTCGTATTCCTGCAGCCGGCGCACGAGTTCTGCGCGTGGATCTTCCTCTTCCTTGGCCAGGGTCGGTGGGCGTGGGAGCAGCATGCGCGATTTAATCTCGGCCAGCATCGCCGCCATCAACAGGTAGTCGGCAGCCAATTCGAGTTTCATGCCCTGCATCATTTCGATGTAGTCCATGTACTGTTCGGTGATGCGCGCGATAGGGATGTCGAGGATGTCGAGATTCTGTCGTTTAATAAGATAAAGCAGCAGATCGAGCGGACCTTCGAAGGCCTCCAAAATGACTTCGAGCGCATCCGGTGGGATGTAGAGATCCTTCGGCGGCGTCGTCATTCGCGTGCCCAGCACGAGCGCGAAGGGCATCTCCTCCTGTTGCGGTGGGTGCATTGCCGGGATTTGCGTTGATTCCATGTTCATCGCTTAACGATAAATCAGGTTCATGGCTTGACGAACTTCGTCCAGCGTTTCACGTGCCACGCTGCGCGCCGCCTCGCAGCCTTCATCGACAATCGCACGCACAGTGTCCGGATCCTTGATGAACTCCTCTCTACGCTCGCGGAAAGGCGCTTGCTCCTTGAGCACTGCATCAATAACCGGTTGCTTGCAATCGAGACACCCAATCGAGGCGCTACGGCAGCCGTTCTGTGCCCATTGCTTCACTTCCTCGGTGGAGTAGATTTCGTGGAATTTATAGAGCGGGCATCTGGCTGGCTCGCCCGGATCGGTGCGCCGCACCCGTGCCGGATCGGTGGGCATGGTACGCAACTTGGTGCGCACCGCGTCAGGCGGCTCGCGCAGACTGATCGTGTTGCCGTAAGACTTCGACATCTTCTCGCCATCGAGACCCGGCATCTTCGATTCCGGGGTGAGTAATGCCTGCGGTTCAGGCAAGATCACTTTGCCGCCGCCCTCGAGGTAGCCCAGCAGCCGCTCGAGATCGCCCCGTGCGATGTTCTGCTGTGCTTCGAGAAACGCCCGTGCGCGATCGAGTGCTTCGGAATCGCCGCCCTCCTGGTAGCGCTTACGCAGGTCGTGGTAGAGCTTGGCGTTGCGTTTGCCCATTTTTGCGATCGCGGCTTCTGCCTTATCCTCGAAGCCGGGCTCGCGTCCATATAGAAAATTGAAACGGCGGGCCACTTCTCGCGCGAGTTCGATATGCGCGACCTGATCCTCGCCCACCGGCACATTGCCGGCACGGTAAATCAGAATGTCCGCCGCTTGCAGCAACGGATACCCCAGAAAACCATACGTCGACAGATCGCGCTCCTTAAGCTTTTCTTGCTGGTCCTTGTAGGTCGGCACGCGCTCGAGCCAGCTGATTGGCGTAATCATCGAGAGCAGCAGATGCAGTTCAGCGTGTTCCGGCACCCGGGATTGGATGAACAGGGTCGCCTCGCCCGGATTGATGCCGACCGATAGCCAATCCACCACGAGGTCGTAGACCGTCGCGCTGATGACGCTGGTTTCTTCGTAGGTGGTCGTCAGTGCATGCCAGTCCGCGACAAAGAAAAAGCACTCGAACTCGTGCTGCAACTGGACCCAGTTCTTGAGTACGCCGTGATAATGCCCGAGGTGCAATTGTCCAGTGGGACGCATACCTGACAGAACGCGCTTGTTGGCGCCTAGACTCATGTGCTCTCTACTATCGCTGTTGAAACGTTCAGATATTTTGCGGCCTGTGGCTCAACGCAGCAGCGCGCGCGCCAGCTGTTCGATGCCGTGCAGCCCAGGAATAAGTATCGCGCCCACCACGCCCGTCGCCATCAAGACCAATAAGATCACGATTCCGAACGGTTCCAATTTGTTGTACCGGACTGCCGCCCTTGCTGGCAGCAGAGACGTCACGATACGGCTGCCGTCCAGTGGCGGAATCGGCAGCAGGTTCAAAAGCATAATCGTGGCATTGAAAAAAATCCCCGTCCAACTCATGGGGACCACCAGGCGATGCTCGCCAAAGACCATAAGCGCGAGCAGCCAACCCAGTAGCATCAGCAGGTTAGAGAACGGGCCCGCCACCGCTACCAGTGCCATATCGCGGCGGACATGGCGCAGATTGCGCCAGTTAACCGGTACGGGTTTGGCCCACCCGAATAGAAAACCGGCGTGCAGTAGATACAGGGTCAAAGGAACAACGATGGTGCCGATTGGATCGACATGCCGTAGCGGGTTAAGCGACAGACGGCCGAGTTGGGCTGCGGTCGAATCACCGAGCTTGTTCGCGACCCACCCATGGGCGACCTCGTGCACGGTCACCGCCAGCACCGCAGGGATGCCGAACACCATCAGTTTCTCTAAAAATATCACCCGTTAGCATCCCCGAAAATGCGTGACACATCACCCCTACCCTGGCGCACCAGGTGCGGCTCATCCTCGCTCAAATCCACCGTGGTGGTCGGTTCCACGCCGCAACTGCCAGCATCGATGAAGACATCGACGAGCGCGCCGTAGCGATCGAACAGCGCGGCAGGATCGGCATCGACTTCGTGTGTGTCGGCACTGACCAGCGTGGCGCTCAATATCGGTTGCTGGAGCTCAGCAAGCAGGCCTTGAAGGACAGGATGATCAGGGATGCGCAAACCGATCGTTTTGCGTTTGGGATCCAGGATGCGTTTCGGGAGCTCACGTGAGGCCAGCAGGATGAACGTGTACGGGCCCGGCGTCAACGCGCGCAATAATCGATAGGCCTGATTCCCGACCCGCGCGTAAGTGGCGAGCTCGGACAGATCACGACACATCAAGCTGAGAAGATGCGACTGGGTATCACCTCGAATCTGATGGATACGCTGCTGCGCGCTGCGCGATTCAAGCATGCAACCGAGCGCGTAAGTGGAATCCGTGGGATAAATGGCCACCCCACCCTTGCGTAGAATCTCTGCGGCATGCCGCAACATCCGCAACTGCGGATGCGTGGCATGCACCTCGAGTCGTCTGGTCATGACGGCAAGTAGGGTGCGATACTGCGCGACATTTCCACCGGCGTCATCACGGGCACAGCTATGAAACTCCTCGGCGATCTGCTGCCAATTATTGCATTTTTTATCGTCTTTAAGACGGTCGGTGGCACCGCGGGTATTTATGCCGCGACGGCGAGCGCAATCGCTACCGCGACCTTGATAATCGCCTACGCTTGGTGGCGGCACCGCCACATTGAGCGCCAGCAACTTATCATGTTGGCGATTCTGGTCGTTCTCGGTGGCCTGACCCTTGCGCTCCACGACGAGCGTTATATCAAATGGAAGCCAACCGTCGTGAGTTGGATAATGGCGTGTGCGTTCCTGCTCTCGCAATGGCTAGGTAAAAAGACCTTGGTCGAACGTATGTTCGGCGGCAACCTCCACGCGCCGGCGTTCGTGTGGACGCGATTGAATTGGGGTTGGAGTGTATTCTTCGTGGTGCTGGGTGCCTTGAACCTGCACTTTGCATTCCACTGGAGCACCGAAGCGTGGGTCAATTTCAAGGTCTTCGGTACCCTCGGACTCTCAATGCTGTTTGCGTTGTTACAAGCGTTATATTTGATGCGTTACGATGCCAGCGCGCCCGAACAAAGCGGAGATTAATCCTAATGCTGTATGCGATTATCGGTCAGGACGCCCCCGACAGCCTTGAGCGGCGCCTCGCGGCGCGCGCGCGCCATCTCGTGCGCGCGACAGCGTTACAGGCCGCTGGCCGGCTGATTCTGGCCGGCCCTTTTCCCGCGCTCGACACGGTTGATCCAGGACCGGCCGGGTTTACCGGCAGCCTGATTGTCGCCGAGTTCGCATCGCTGGCGGACGCGCAGGCATGGGCGGATGCGGATCCCTATGTGACTGATGGCGTGTTTGCCAGTGTCGAGGTTCGGCCGTTCAAGCAAGTGTTCCCCTGACATGGCCGAATCCGAACGGGCGCAACGCATCACCCGCACCCTCACAGAAACTTTCCAGCCTTCGAGTATGACGCTGGAAGATGAGAGCCATCTGCATCGCGGGCATGTGGGTGCCACGACCGGCAAAGGGCATTTTCGCCTGCGCATCGTGGCCTCTGCGTTCACCGGCAAGACCGCAATCGCCCGTCATCGCATGATCTACAGCGCGTTGGCGGAATTGCTCGAATCCGACATTCACGCCTTGAGTATCACGGCTTTGAGTCCCGATGAATCTGCGCGTTGAAACGCCCGTGCGCGCCACCGCGCGGTGGCAGTCGGCGGGAAGCGCGGCCTTTCATCGCGCGCCATGAGCGCCACCCTGGACCTCGCGCGTGAATTAATTTCCCGTGCGTCGATCACACCGAACGATGCAGGCTGCCTCGATCATCTCGGCGCGCGGCTTATAAACTGTGGCTTCGAGGTTGAGCGCCTGCCGTATGGCGAAGTTTCTAATTTGTGGGCAACGCATGGCGTGGGCGAGCCGGTGTTTTGTTTCGCCGGGCATACGGATGTAGTGCCGCCAGGCGATCTGGCCGGCTGGGACTCCGATCCATTCGTGCCGAGCATTCGTGGCGAATATCTTTATGGCCGTGGCGCGGCAGATATGAAAGGCAGCTTGGCCGCGATGGTCACGGCAACCGAGGCCTTTCTGGCTGCCAACCCCGATCATCCAGGCACCTTGGCCTTCCTGTTGACTTCCGATGAGGAAGGCACCGCCGTCAATGGCACCAAGCGGGTTGTCGAGACGCTGGTCGCACGTGGCCAACCGATTACCTGGTGTCTGGTGGGCGAGCCCAGCAGCCGGGACCGGCTTGGCGATCTGCTGCGCAACGGACGCCGTGGATCCCTGAATGGCCGGCTGCACATCCGCGGTGTCCAAGGGCATGTGGCCTACCCAGAGCGCGCATGCAATCCCATTCATCTGGTGGCACCGGTACTCGCTTCGTTGGTCACCATGAATTGGGACCGTGGTAACGAATATTTCCCGCCAACCTCGTTTCAACTTTCCAATATTCAGGCCGGTACCGGCGCGGAAAACGTGATCCCGGCACGCCTTGAAACCTGGTTTAATTTCCGTTTTTCAACCGCCAGTACACCCGAGGATTTGCAATCCCGGGTGCACGCAATACTCGACGAGCACGGACTTGATTACCAACTCGATTGGCATTTATCGGGAGCGCCTTTTCTGACGCCGCGCGGCCATCTGGTCGCGGCGGTCGTGAACTGCCTTGAAGAACACCTTGGTGTGACACCCGAATTATCGACCGGTGGCGGGACCTCCGATGGCCGCTTCATTGCGGCGCTGGGTTGCGAAATCATTGAACTTGGACCGGTCAATGCAACGATTCACCAGGTCAACGAATGTGTGCGCGTCGCCGAGCTGGCAGCGCTATCGGAGGTTTACAGTGGCATTCTCACCCGCTTGCTGGGCTAAGCCGGGCTTGAGCGGTCGATAGCCCAAGCTGGCTACCGGCGTGAGCAATCGCCAATAGCCCAAGCCGAGTGAGTGGGTATGACCGAGTGGGTATCCGCCGGCGCTCCCGGCGCACACCCACCTAAGCACTCAGTGCGCAGACACGGCCTTGAACTGCTCTTCTTCGGTCGACCCCGTCAATGCTGTCACCGACGACTTTCCGCCCTGGATGACGGTCGTCACATCGTCGAAGTAGCCGGCGCCCACTTCCTGCTGATGGCTCGCGAAGGTGTAACCGCGCTTGGCGGCGGCGAATTCCTTCTCCTGCACCATCTCGACATAAGCCGTCATCCCCTTCGCCACGTACTCGTGTGCGAGGTCGAACATGTTGTACCACATGTTATGGACCCCCGCTAAGGTGATGAACTGGTATTTGTAACCCATCGCGCCAAGTTCGCGTTGGAAGCGCGCAATCGTCGAGTCATCAAGGTTCTTTTTCCAGTTAAAGGATGGGGAACAGTTGTAGGCCAAGAGTTGATTGGGGAACTGTTTCTTGATCGCTTCGGCGAAGCGCTTGGCCTCATCCAGATCCGGCACCGCAGTTTCGCACCACAGCAGATCGGCATAGGGGGCGTAGGACAACCCGCGATCGATCGCCTGGTCAAGTCCGGCGCGCGTCACATAGAGACCTTCCGCAGTTCGTTCGCCAGTGACGAACGGCTTGTCGCGGACATCGACATCTGACGTCAACAGGTTCGCCGCATTCGCGTCAGTGCGCGCGAGCAGCACGGTTGGAACACCCATCGTATCGGCAGCCAGCCGCGCGGCAAGCAGTTTTTGCACCGCTTCCTGAGTCGGCACCAGCACTTTGCCGCCCATGTGCCCGCATTTTTTCACGGACGCCAGCTGGTCTTCGAAGTGCACGCCCGCAGCACCTGCTTCGATCATGTTTTTCATCAGTTCGAATGCGTTGAGCACACCGCCGAAACCGGCTTCCGCATCCGCCACGATCGGGATGAAATAGTCAATTTCCCGGGTGGCCTTTTTCGACCACTGGATTTCATCCGCGCGTTTGAATGAATTGTTGATTCGGCGCACCACTGTCGGCACGGAGTTCGCGGCGTATAGCGACTGATCCGGATACATGGTTTCGCTGGTATTGGCATCCGCTGCGACCTGCCACCCGGACAGATAAATCGCTTTGACGCCGGCCTTGACCTGCTGCACGGCCTGCCCACCGGTGAGGGCGCCAAGGCAGGGCACGAAGGCTTCTTCGTTGACGAGCTGCCACAGTTTTTCAGCGCCGCGTCGTGCCAGCGTATGCTCGACCTGGACGCTGCCGCGCAGCCGCACGACATCTTCTGCCGAATAGTCCCGCCGGATTCCGTTCCAACGCGGGTTAGTCAGCCAGTCTTTCTTGAGATGTTCGACCTGATCCTGAAAGGATTGAGACATGAAATTTCTGCTCCTGCCGATCACGGCATTCCGTAAGCTTCTGAGATTAAGAATGCGGGCTGCTTAATCACGCATTATCATTTTTACGAGTAAACCGGTCGCCGGTCGAAGCCGCCTGCCCTGCCCTGCCCTGGCGGCCGCAGCCCATTGCGTGAATCACAGCACTGGCATTCGGGGTGCAGGGCGCGCATGTTAATGCTGCCGTGCGGAGCCTTCAACGAGTCCGGCCAACGCACGCTTGCACCGTCACGCTTGTTATCGATCCAGCGCGGACCCATGTGAGATGCGCTGGTCTGAATCGGCCTTCGCTGCGCGCTGCGGGCGCACCGCCGCTAACGACACGACGTTGCGGGTAACCGGGAGATGCCGAAGGACGTTACGCTGCACCGCACTTACTGTCAATAATCGACGCGCCGCCGTTGCGCGTCGTGGGAACAAGCGACCGCTCTTGGGTTGCAGCGCCCCTGCCGCGCGAATGGTTGATCGCACCGCTTAATCCGGCGCGCGTCGGTCCCCCCGAAGTTACTGGTTTCGCGGTCGGATTCGCTGACCCTATAATCAGGCTCACAGCGCGACTGTCCCACTGATTTGACGATAAAGAGCATGGCGAAGAAACAGGAAACTGAACGTGAATCCGGACTGGCAGTGCAAGAAGCGCCGCCGCGTACCAAGACGCCACCGATGTATAAGGTCATCATGCTCAACGACGACTACACGCCCATGGAATTCGTAGTGCTGGTGCTCGAAAAATTTTTCAGCCTGGATCGAACCGCCGCGACGCGTGTGATGCTCGAAGTCCACACCAGTGGAAAGGGAATCTGTGGGGTTTTCGTGCACGAAATTGCCGAAACCAAGGTAGCGCATGTAAACGCCTATTCCCGCGAGAACCAACACCCCTTACTCTGTACGCTAGAACTGGCCTAGGACAACCCGGATACCGCTATACGCGGAAGTAGGATGGCGATGTGCTAAGCAAAGAACTCGAAGTGACCCTGAATCTGGCATTCAAGGCGGCGCGCGAACAACGCCATGAATTCATGACGGTCGAACATCTGCTGCTGGCGTTACTCGATAACCCCACGGCGGCCAAAGTCCTGCGGGCCTGCGGCTCGGATCTAAATCAGTTGCGGCGTCAACTGGTCGATTTCATTCGTGATAATTCGCCCATTCTGCCAGATGACGAGGACCGCGATACGCAACCAACGTTGGGCTTCCAGCGGGTGCTACAACGCGCGGTTTTTCATGTGCAGTCTTCTGGTAAGAAGGAAGTCACTGGCGCCAACGTACTGGTCGCGATATTCGGCGAGCGTGAATCGCAGGCAGTGTACTTGCTGAACCAGCAGAATATCGCGCGACTCGATGTCGTGAATTGCATATCGCACGGGGTTTCGAAAGTTTCTGACGACGAAACCCCCTCCGATACCCACGCCAACACCGAAGAGGACGGCGAAGGCGGCGAGGCCAGCAAGACTGCGCTCGACCAATTTTGTACCAACCTTAACGAGCAGGCGCGCAAAGGCAAGATCGATCCGCTGATCGGGCGCCACGAAGAAATCGAACGCACCATTCAGATACTGTGCCGCAGGCGCAAGAACAATCCACTTTACGTCGGCGAAGCAGGGGTGGGCAAAACAGCGATCGCGGAAGGATTGGCCAAGAAGATCGTCGACAAGGAAACCCCTGACATCCTGCAGAATTCCACTATCTACTCGCTGGACCTCGGCGCATTGCTGGCAGGAACCAAGTATCGTGGCGATTTCGAGAAACGTCTCAAAGCCGTCATTTCGCAATTGAAGCGCGAACCGGGCGCGGTGCTATTTATTGATGAAATCCACACCATCATCGGTGCGGGAGCTGCCTCGGGCGGTGTGATGGATGCCTCCAATCTGATCAAGCCGATGCTCGCTTCGGGCGAGATCAAGTGCATCGGTTCGACTACCTACCAGGAGTATCGCGGCATCTTCGAAAAGGATCGTGCGCTGTCTCGCCGCTTTCAGAAAATCGATGTCCCCGAGCCCTCGATCGACGAGGCGTTCAAGATCCTGCAGGGCCTGAAATCGCGTTTCGAAGAACATCATGATGTCAAGTACACCAACCAAGCCTTGCGCTCGGCGGTCGAGCTGACCAGTCGTTACATCAACGATCGTCACCTGCCAGACAAGGCAATCGATATCATCGACGAAGCGGGCGCTCGACAGCGTCTAGCGCCTCCTTCACGCCGCAAGAAGACAGTCGGCACTTTTGAGATCGAAGAAATTGTCGCCAAAGTGGCGCGGATCCCACCCAAGACCGTATCGACTTCGGATCGCGAAGTGTTGCAGCACCTGGATCGCGATCTGAAAATGGTGGTGTTTGGTCAGGACGAAGCGATCGCCACCTTGGCCACCGCGATTAAGATGTCACGTTCCGGGCTGGGCAATATCGAAAAACCGATCGGCTCTTTCTTGTTCGCGGGCCCGACCGGCGTCGGCAAGACGGAAGTCACGCGCCAGCTGGCGCGCGTGATGGGGATCGAACTCATTCGTTTCGACATGTCCGAGTACATGGAACGGCATACTGTTTCGCGGCTAATAGGGGCGCCGCCCGGATATGTGGGCTTTGACACGGGTGGGCTGCTCACCGAAGCGGTACACAAACAGCCCCATGCCGTGTTGCTATTCGATGAAATGGAGAAGGCGCACCCCGATGTGTTCAATGTCCTGTTGCAGGTGATGGATCACGGCACCTTGACCGATGCCAACGGCCGCAAGACGGACTTCCGCAACGTGATCATCGTGATGACTACCAATGCGGGCGCTGAGCGCATCAGCCGCGCCTCGATGGGTTTTACCCTGCAGGACCATGCCAGCGACGCGGGCGAAGCCATCAAGCGCACCTTCAGCCCCGAGTTCCGCAACCGCCTCGATGCGATTATCCAGTTCAAAGCACTCGATCCGACCACGATAGCCCACGTCGTCGACAAATTCCTGGTCGAACTGGAAAGCCAACTCGACAATAAGAAGGTGACCTTGGAGGTCGATCAGGATGCGCGTACCTGGCTGGCCAAGCACGGCTATGACCCGCAGATGGGCGCGCGGCCGATGAGCCGCTTGATTCGCGAAAAGATGAGAAAGGCGCTCGCCGAAGAGCTACTGTTCGGACGCCTCACCCACGGCGGACACGTCGTGGTCACCGTTCGTGACGACGATATTGCGATCGATATCGAGGTCGAAGAAAAAATCGCAGGCGCGGTATAGCCGGAGATAGCCATGGTTAAGAATGTGATCGAGGTGGCACCCAATACTTTCCGCGAAACTTTCGGACGGTATTTCGAGGACTTCGAAGTCGGGCATATCTATCAACACCGACCGGGCCGAACGGTCACCGAAAACGACAACATCTGGTTCACGCTGCTGACCATGAACACCCACCCGCTGCATTTTGACAATGAATATGCGGCAGGTTCGGAGTTCGGGCGGGCGCTGATCAACAGCACTTTTACGGTCGCCGTCATCGCCGGTATGAGTGTGAGCGACGTGAGTCAGAAAGCTATCGCGAATCTCGGCTGGAAGGAAATCAAACTGCCTAATCCCGTGTTTGTCGGCGACACGCTCTACGCCGAGTCGACGGTGCTGGACAAGCGCGAATCGAAATCCCGACCGACCGCGGGTATCGTCACCGTTAAAACCTTCGGCAAAAAGCGTGACGGTACGGTGGTATGCGAGTTCGATCGCACCATATTGATTCCAAAACGCGGACACGCGGTCGAAGACAAGATCGATTACTGAAGCGGCGCGGCTAAGCTGGCTGCAAGTATTCAGGGGGTATCCAGCAGAGCCGGACCTGGGAGAGATCTGCCGTCGTGACTCCCTAAGCCTGAGCGGCTGCCAGTGGCTTGCACAATACCTGAGAGTTGCGTTGGAAATTGTAGAGGGTGCGGCGCTCGCCTGGCAGGATATCCAAGGCTGATTTCGCGTAACCCTGTTCCTCGAACCAATGAATCGCCTGGGTCGTCAGCACAAACACCGAATGGAGACCTGCGGCCTGGGCTCGCTGCTCTAGCGCCGCGAGCAAAATCTTGCCGAAGCCCTGCCGACGATAGCGCAGCTCGACTGCGACACCCGCGATTTCTCCGCATCCGTTGGCGAAAAATGGATACAGCGCCCCGCACGCGACCGTGGCACCATCGCGCACCACGACTGTGAAATGATCGATTTCCGTTTCGAGTTTTTCGCGTGACCGCTTCACCAGCACACCCTCTGCTTCGAGGGGCTCGATGAGATCCAGAATCCCTCCCACATCTTCGATACTCGCCGGTCGAATTTGATCGAAGGGTGTGTTGCAAACCAGGGTGCCGATGCCATCCCGGGTAAATAGCTCCAGCAGTAACGCGCCATCACTGGCGGCCAGCAAATGCACTCGACCGACACCGTACTGGCAGGCGCGCATGGCGTTGCCAAGTAGCTGACTGTTGCCGCCAGTCTCACGCTGCCATTCGCGCGCTTCGCGCAACGTGAGTTGGCGTAACAAAGCGCCTTGGGCATTGACGATTTGCTGACCGGCCGAAAGCAGGATCAGTTTGTTGGTTTTGAGTTCGATGGCGACCTCTGTCGCGAGGTCCATCGCGTTCAGGCTGAAGATCTCGCCAGTGGGTGAGTAGCCCAGTGGAGAAATCAGCAACACATCGGCCACCTGCAGTTGTGCGGCAATAGCCGCCGTATCGACCCGTCGGATCTCACCCGTGAACTGCAGATCGACACCCTCCACGATCCCGGCAGGTCGCGCCATCACATAGTTGCCACTGATAATTCGCAGAGGCGCGTTCCCCGACGGGCGAATCCGCGTCGCATGCGCGAATTGCGCCTCAATGCCAAACCGTACTGCGGCGGCCGCGTCTTTCGCATGCGCCAATGCAGGTAAATCCGTTACCCGCAGGTGACCCTTCAGTGTGGTCTCAATACCCGCCGCCTGGAGCCGGTGTGAGACCTGCGGGCGTGTGCCATGCACGACCACTAGCTTCACGCCAATGCCGGAAAGCAACGTTAAATCCTGGATCAGAGACGGAAAGCCGGGATCGGCCACCACTTCGCCCGCTAAATAAATCACGAAGGTATGGCCGCGATGCGCACGCATATACGGCGACGCCTCGCGCATCCCGCGCACAAAGGCAACATCATCGGCAAGGGGGGGCGGGAGGTTCATGGCGTCATCCGAGGTTGCGTGGACATCACCCCGCAGGTGGCGATTTCTCGGCCCCGGCATTTTTAATGCATCGGCTGGCGGGGCCAGCGTCGCATTCTACACGCAGCTTGTAGCCAGCTCGTAGCGGTGACGACGCACGCCTGTTTACCCGGTATGATCGGCCCCCCGAGTTGCCGCTTGGAACGCTTCTGCAGCCTGCTAATTTGGAGTCGATCATGACGAAACAACTGAATCGCTACAGCGCGCGTATCACCCAGCCCCGCTCCCAGGGTGCGTCGCAAGCCATGCTCTACGCGACAGGCTTGACCCGCGAGGATTTGGATAAACCACAAGTCGGAATCGCCAGCGTGTGGTTCGAGGGCAATCCGTGCAACATGCACCTGCTGCAGCTTGGCGAGCAGGTCAAAGCCGGGGTCGAGGCTGCCGGACTGATCGGCATGCGGTTCAACACCGTCGGGGTTAGTGATGGTATTTCGATGGGCACGGATGGCATGAGCTATTCGCTGCAATCACGCGAAATCATTGCCGACTCGATCGAGACCATCATGGGCGGACAGTGGTACGACGCCAATATTTCCATACCGGGCTGCGATAAGAACATGCCGGGCTGCATCATGGCCATGGCCCGACTCAATCGCCCCTCGTTGATGGTCTATGGTGGCACGATTAAACCGGGACATTCACGCGGCGAGACCCTCGATATCGTGTCGGCCTTCCAGTGTTACGGCGCTTACCTGGCCGGCACGATCGACGACACTCGCCGCGAGGAAATTGTGCGGCACGCCTGTCCTGGCGCGGGCGCCTGTGGTGGCATGTATACGGCGAACACGATGGCGTCCGCAATCGAGGCGATGGGCATGTCGCTGCCCTACAGCGCATCGATACCGGCGGTCGATCCGCTCAAGCAAGACGAATGCATGCGGGCGGGTGCAGCGATTCGGCTGCTTATCGAACGCGATATCAAACCGCGTGACATCATGACGCGCGCCGCTTTCGAGAATGCGATGGTGGTGATCACCGTACTCGGTGGTTCCACCAACGCCGTTTTGCACCTGCTTGCGATGGCGCGCGCCGCCGGCGTCGCGCTCACGATTGATGACTTCCAGCGGGTGACCGACCGCACGCCTTTCCTCGGGGACCTAAAGCCAAGCGGTCGCTTCGTCATGGAGGACTTGCATAAAGTCGGCGGGATTCCGGCCGTCCTGAAATATCTGCTGGAGAACGGCATGCTAAACGGGGATTGCCTGACCTGCACCGGCAAGACCTTGGCCGAGAACCTTGCCACAGTGCCGGGGCTCGCGGCTGGTCAGGAAGTCCTGCGCCCGCTCTCCAACCCCATCAAGACGACCGGTCACATCCAGATCTTGCGCGGAAACCTGGCCCCTGAGGGCGCGGTCGCGAAAATCACCGGCAAGGAAGGCCTGCGATTCTCCGGCCCTGCCAAAGTTTACGATTCCGAAGAGGCGATGCTCTCAGCGCTCGAACAAAAGGCGATCGTCAAGGGAGACGTGATCGTCATCCGCTACGAAGGACCACAAGGCGGTCCGGGCATGCCAGAAATGCTCACGCCAACCTCGGCCCTCATGGGGGTGGGATTAGGCAGTTCAGTCGCGCTGATCACCGACGGACGCTTTTCTGGAGGCTCGCACGGGTTCCTGGTCGGCCACGTGGTGCCTGAAGCGCAGCTCGGCGGCCCGATTGCGCTGATCGAGAACGGCGATGTGATCACGATCGATGCCGAACGGGGCCGACTTGACGTGCAAGTCACTGATGATGAAATGGCACGGCGCCGCGCAGGGTGGACGATGCCACCGTACAAGGCAACCCGCGGCACCCTTTATAAATTCATCAAAACGGTGAAGTCGGCGTCAGAAGGTTGCGTGACGGACGAATAGCGGGGGCTTCCTCGCCCCGCCGGCGGCGAGAGCGGGCCGAACAAGCAGGCACGGACTTACATCAGTAATTTTTTGTAGTCGTTGTAGTACTTCAGGACGCGGCGAACATAGGTTTGGGTCTCTTGATAAGGCGGTATCTGACGTCCGTGCTTCTCCACTGCACCCTCGCCTGCGTTGTAGGCCGCAATCGCGAGCACCAGGTCGTTATCGAACATGCCCAGCAGATCTTTCAAGTAGCGGGTGCCGCCGCTAATGTTGGCGACCGGATCGTTGCGGTTTTTCACCCCATAACGCACTGCGGTCTGCGGCATTAGTTGCATCAGACCGACTGCCCCCGCCGTCGAAATGGCATTGGGGTCGTAGGCCGACTCCGCAGTGATCACCGCATGCACCAGGGCCGTCGGCAATTTATGATTTTTCGCGGCCAGTTCGATCGTTTTGCTGAAACGCTTGCGATTCGCGGCCAAGGCGCGGTAGTTGATTGAGCTTGCATGTCCGGTCTGCGACCAGCCCTTCCAGGTCTTGACTAGGCGCTTGTAACCGGTGTGGGCTGGGCGATCGGTGAGGTAGACGCGTCCATACTTATCCACGTATTTGTAAATATCTGCACCCGCCACGAACGGGAGCGCAATGAGGAGGACCACGCCTAGCAGACGGCTTGTTCGGATGACAGTAGACATTAGATTTCGATGGGCCGGATTTTGTTATTTAATGTCAAATATAAGTTATTAAGTTAACTCTATGATAGATATTTAAATAATAGGATTGCAAGCCCTGCAGCCAGGCCTGCGGCCCAATCGTCGGCCATCACGCCCAGACCCCCTTCGAGCCGCCGGTCAAGAAAACTAATCGGCCAGGGTTTCCCAATATCCAGGATTCGAAAGAGCACGAAGCCGGCGAATATCGTTAGCGGCGTGCTCGCGGCGAGACCCAGGGTTATCATAACGCCTACCACCTCATCCCAGACGATCGCCCCATGATCTTTAACGCCAAGTGCACGACTGGTGCGAGCGCAAAGCGGTATCCCGGCGATCGCCATCGCGAGCAGCGTGGTCCAGAAGATGGGATCTCCCATCGGTTTCAACCAGTAGAACAACGCGACTCCCCAGAGCGATCCCCAGGTACCGGGGGCCCAGGGCAGAAGGCCCGTGCCAGCGCCCAGGCTTAGAAAATGGCCAGGGTCAAGGAGCATACGCCAGAGCATACGCAAGGGAATCGAGTGAGCCTGCACAGGCCGCTCTGTCATCGAGACTGCGCCGCTGGCGCGG
>JAYTEX010000109.1:0-16654 GCA_043734785.1 Pseudomonadota bacterium
ACCTATACGGAGCCGCCACCCCGCTGGCGCGATGATTTTCAACGGGACCGCGATCGCATCATCCACAGTGCGGCCTTCCGACGCCTTGAGTACAAGACTCAGGTCTTCGTCAATCATGCCGGCGACATGTTCCGCACCCGTTTGACCCACTCGCTGGAGGTCGCGCAAATCGCCCGCACTATCGCGCGCGTGCTGGGTGTTAATGAGGATCTCACGGAAGCGATTGCCTTGGCGCATGATCTGGGGCACACGCCTTTCGGGCATGCGGGTCAAACTGCGCTTAACGCCTGCATGCGCGCGTTTGGCGGTTTCGAACACAACTGGCAGTCGCTGAGAGTGGTCGAGACACTCGAGGAGAGGTACCCGGAGTTTCCGGGCTTGAACCTTTTGTTCGAGACACGAGAGGGCATACTCAAGCACTGTAGCGTTGCGCAGGCCAGGTTGTTGGGGGAATTGGGGCACCGGTTTCTGACCGGCAGCCAGCCATCGCTCGAAGCACAAATTGCCAACGTGGCGGACGAAATTGCCTACAATCACCATGATATCGATGATGGTCTGCGTGCGGGGTTGTTGGATGTCGAGCAACTACGAGCGTATGCCCCGTTTCTGGAAACCGAACGCAGCGTCGCGCGGAAGTGGCCACAAATGGACTCCAAACGCATGCGATATACGGTGATTCGCGAGATGCTCAACTATTTTGTCTCTGAATTGATCGACTCGACGGTGGCGCGCCTCGATGCGTTGGAGATCCGCACGCTTGAAATGGTTCGGGCGCAAAAGATGCCATTGCTCGATTTCAGTGTGGCGACGACCCCTGTGCACCTCGATTTGAAGCGTCTATTGCGGCGCCAACTTTACGAACATCCACGGGTGCTGGAAATGGCTGAAAGATCACAAGCGATAGTCCGCGATTTGTTCGACGTTTATATGAATGATCCCGCAGAGCTTACCTCGCGAGAGACATTCTCCAGCGTCGACGCACAGGCGCGGATGGTCTCGGACTATATTGCGGGGATGACCGATCGGTTTGCGATTGCGGAGCACGCGCGACTCGTACATGCCGGGCGGCCAACTGACGTATTAGGGGAAATATCGTGAATGCTGACCAGCCCAACCTGGAAACGGCGCGCCTAATGGTGGCCCCGGAATCACTGGCTTTTGCCCGCGAGGTGGGGCCGCGCGGGCTGTATTTGAGCCCGACGTTGCAGCAGAGACTCGATCTCATTGAGCACCTGATCGAGTTTGGTCGACAAATCATTGTGCTGAGCGGAAACATCGACAGTGGAAAGTCGACTTTGCTGAATTATTTCATGGATGCGCAACGTGCCAGCTGGTACCCGATCCGGATCCATGCAGGGCCTGGCCTGACCGCAGAGGGGCTGCTTGGTCTGCTCGTTCGGGACTTGGGTATTGCTTCCGATGCGCCCGATGATCAGGTCTCCAGCGATCACGTGCGACAGCGCATCGCCGTACTCGAACGCGCCGGGAAAGTGGTCGTGCTGCTGGTGGACGATGCCGAGCAGTTATTGCCGGAAACTGCGACGATGGTGGTTAAGCTTGCACACGCGGATGACCAGTTCGCCGAACTCCGCGTGTTGTTGGCGGCGGATCTTGATCAGTCGGCGTTACTCGAAACGCTGCAGCGCGCGCATCCACAGCATGGATTGGTGCATCTCGTCGAGATCCCGCGCTTGATCGACACGCAGATCCAATCTCTGATCGAGCACCGTATGCGGGCTGTCGAACTCGACGCGGCCGATTATTTTTCTGCCGACGACTACGCGAGCATCACGGCGTCCGCCGACGGCAGGGTGGGCAAGGTAGTCACCCTGGCCCGCCAGCACATGGCCGGGATTTCGGCGCCGGCGGCACCGCAGGATCCGCCACGCGCCGGAATTGCTGGCCTCACCCGTGGGCACGTGAATCTGGTCTTTGGCATCCTTGCGGCTGCAGCCATTGCGGTCGGCGCGTGGTGGGCGACGCGTAACCCGCTCGAGCTTTCGAGCGCGCAGACTGAGACCGTTGAGTTGACGCCATCGTCGGCAACATCGATGGCCGAGACCGACAATTTGAGTTCGCCAGCGACCCCGCCATTGACGGTTGAAAGCGAATCGGAGGTGCCCGTGTCGGCGTTGGCGCAGGATAACGACGCAGGCAAGGGATCACCGATGCAAGTCCCCGTGGCACCCATCCCGTTACCGGAGGTGGCGCGCGAGAATCCGCGACCCACCGTGACCGCTGCCCCGCCCGTGCCCGCCGAGTTGCCCCCCCCCGCGGCGACGATTGCGCCTGAGGTGGTCGCGCCGAATCCGTTGCTGAGCAACCGTGGCACCGCGTCACCGGCAATCGCCCCGAAACGCAAACCGCAACCAGCGCCAGCCGCGGCGCCGCCACGTGTCCCGGCGCAAGTGGTGATACCACGACCGGCGGCGCCAAAACTTCTGGCGAAAACCGTCGCCATCAAGGCGCCTTCCGTGGCCATTCCAGCAGAATCCTCCGTCAAGCATTTCTCCGCAGACTGGTTGCGCAAACAGCCGGCCGGCGCACACACGCTGCAACTCTTTGGCGTACGCGAACGCAGCGCTGCCGAGCGCTATCGGGTCCAGCACGGAATCATCACGCAAAGTGCCGTATTGACAAGCACCCTCAATGGAAAACCCTGGTATGTGGTGGTGTACGGGTACTATCCGAATCGCACGGCTGCGGTGACTGCGGCGACCCGCTTATCTGCTTCCCTGCGTGACACGAAGCCTTGGGTCCGTTCGATTGGGAGCCTGCGCGGCGCGCTACAATAGTCCTCCCCCGCACACGGATGCACTCTGCGTGAGGCGACGTTATA
Source organism: Pseudomonadota bacterium (assembly GCA_043734785.1). Classification (GTDB taxonomy): domain Bacteria; phylum Pseudomonadota; class Gammaproteobacteria; genus CAIKBL01. The sequence continues at coordinate 2,840 of JAYTEX010000109.1, forward strand.
ATCCCCGTCCTTTTGTCCCGAGCGCCGGGATAACGCTGGGTGACTCCGGCTCGAGTGAACGATAGATGGCGTAATCGAGACCAGGTCTAACCATAGTCCTTGACCCTCAGAATCCCTGATAACAGGTAGCAACCATGGCGACCACAGATACACGATTTCCGCAGTTGGGACGGCCCACACAGGGGCTCTATGATCCCAGCTTCGAACACGACTCGTGTGGCGTGGGTTTTGTCGTCGATATCCAAGGGCGCAAGTCGCATACCACGATCGAACGGGCGCTGACGATCCTCAAGAATCTCGAGCATCGCGGCGCTTGTGGATGTGAGATCAATACCGGCGATGGCGCTGGCATTTTGATCCAGATGCCAGACGCCTTTCTGCGCCAGCGATGCGCGCGGCAGGGGATCGAATTGCCGGCCCCGGGTAGCTATGGGGCCGGGTTGGTCTTTTTGCCGCACGATCCGGCTGCGGCAGAGTTCTGTCGTAGTGAATTCGCACGCATTATCGAGGAAGAAGCACAAACGCTGCTCGGCTGGCGGGTCGTGCCGAGCGACGACCGCAGTATCGGGCCTACGGCGAAAGCCTGCGAACCTGCGTTTCAACAAATATTCATCGCGCGCAATTCCGAACTCGCGGATGCAGATGCGTTCGAACGTAAGCTCTACATCATTCGCAAGCGGGTCGAGCACGCGATTTGGAACTCAGCGCAGACCGAGAAGGCACTGTTCTATGTGCCCAGCCTTTCGCATCGAGTGCTTATTTATAAGGGAATGCTCAACGCGGCGCAGGTTGGAGCGCAATTCCCGGACCTCTGCGATCCGCTGGTTGAGAGCGCGCTCGCTTTGGTGCACCAACGGTTTTCGACCAACACTTTTCCCTCGTGGCCGCTCGCGCATCCGTTCCGCTACATCGCCCACAACGGCGAAATTAACACCCTACGCGGCAACATGAATTGGATGCGCGCGCGCGAAGCCTTGTGTGAATCGTCCTTGTTCGGGGACGACCTGAAAAAGCTGTTTCCGATCGTGATTGAAGGCAGTTCTGATTCGGCGAGTTTCGATCAAGTCCTCGAATTCCTGCACATGGCCGGGCGTCCGCTCCCGCTCGCGATCTTGATGATGATTCCAGAAGCTTGGAGCGCCCATGAACAGATGGATGTGGCGCGTAAGGCGTTCTACGAGTATCACGGGTGCTTGATGGAGCCCTGGGATGGACCCGCGTCGATTGCGTTTACGGACGGCAAGATTATCGGCGCGGTCCTCGATCGCAACGGGCTGCGCCCGTCCCGCTACTACGTGACCAAGGATGGGATGGTCGTGATGGCCTCCGAAGTGGGTGTCCTGGATTTCCTTCCCGAGAACATCGCCGTCAAGGGGCGGCTGCATCCGGGGCGCATCTTTCTTGTCGATACCGAGGCAGGACGGATTATCGAAGACGCTGAACTCAAACAGCGGTATATCGACCAATATCCCTACGCGGACTGGCTGGAACAGCACCATATCCCGCTGGCAGCTTTAGCAGAGCCCAAGCACGTGCATTCGGTCGATCACGATACCGTCCTGCAGCGCCAGCAGGCTTATGGTTATACCCAGGAAGATCTTCGCATTCTCATGCAGCCGATGGCGGAAAAGGGCGAAGAGCCCATCGGATCGATGGGCACGGATGCCTCCTTGGCCGTGCTATCGAATCATCCTCGTTTATTGTTCGATTACTTCAAACAGCTGTTCGCACAGGTGACCAATCCGCCATTAGATGGCATTCGTGAAGAACTGGTGACGCAGATCTCGACCCCGATCGGTCCCGAAAGCAACCTCCTATCGCCGAGCGCGCAAAGTTGTCATCGCATCAAGCTGGCGTCACCGATCCTCAACAATGAGGATATTGCCCGCCTGCGACATGTCACGACCCATCAATTCAGCGCGATGACCATCACTGCGCTATACCCCATCGCACAGGGCAGTGCCGGGCTGGAAGCAGCACTCGCGAAGTTGTTCACCGATATCGACCACGCGGTTGATGCCGGTTATTCGTTCGTGATCATTTCCGATCGCGGCATGAATGCCGAACAAGCGCCGATTCCCTCCCTGCTCGCGATTGCCGGCACCCACCACCATCTGGTGCGCAATGGGCGACGCATGCGGATCGGACTGATTATCGAATCCGGTGAACCCCGTGAGGTGCATCATTTCTGCACATTGCTTGGGTATGGCGCGGATGCGATCAATCCTTACCTCGCGTTCGAAACGCTCTATGACATGATCCAGCAAGGCATCGTCCAGGAGTCTGCGGTCAAAGGGCGCAAGCACCAGGAGCCGGTGCATGATGCGGCCGTGCGCAATTACATCAAGGCCGTGAATAAGGGCTTGGTGAAAGTGATGTGCAAGATGGGCATCTCCACCATCCAGTCCTACCGTGGTGCGCAGATCTTCGAGGCCGTGGGTCTCGATAAGGCGTTTATCGACCAGTACTTCACCTATACGGCGTCGCGCATTGGCGGCATCGGACTCGACACCATCGAACGCGAAATCAGCTTGCGCCACCACGCCGCGTTTCCGGCGCGCCTGGTTGGGAAGCCGGATCTGGAAGAGGGCGGTGAATATCAGTGGCGACGGGATGGCGAGTATCACTTGTTCAATCCCGATACCGTCTACAAGCTGCAGCATTCGACCCGCACTGGGCAGTATCGGGTGTTCAAGGAGTACACCGACTTGGTCGATCGGCAGAGCGAGCATCGCGCAACCTTGCGCGGCTTGTTCAAGCTGAAACCCGGAGCGCCGCCGGTGCCGGTGGATGAAGTCGAATCCATTGAGACGATCATGCAGCGCTTCCACACCGGCGCCATGTCCTACGGCTCGATCAGTGCCGAGGCGCACGAGACGCTGGCCATCGCCATGAATCGGCTAGGCGGTCGTTCCAATACGGGTGAAGGGGGCGAGGATCCCGCGCGTTTCAAACGCGACGCGAATGGCGATCTACGACGTTCTGCGATCAAGCAGGTAGCGTCGGGTCGTTTTGGCGTGACCAGTGAGTATCTCGTCAATGCGGACGATCTGCAGATCAAGATGGCGCAGGGGGCAAAGCCCGGTGAAGGCGGACAACTGCCTGGGCATAAGGTTTATCCGTGGATCGCCAAGGTGCGTTTTTCGACGCCAGGCGTGGGTCTCATTTCGCCGCCGCCGCATCACGACATCTACTCGATCGAAGATCTCGCGCAGCTGATACACGATCTCAAGAATGCGAACCCAGTAGCGCGTATCCACGTCAAGTTGGTCGCCGAAGTCGGGGTCGGGACGGTGGCAGCAGGCGTGGCCAAGGCCTATGCGGACGTGGTGTTGATCTCAGGCTACGACGGCGGCACTGGCGCATCCCCTGTCACCTCGCTCAAACATGCCGGCGTCCCGTGGGAACTTGGCCTTGCTGAGACCCAACAGGTGCTGGTACAGAACAAGCTGCGGGATCGCATCGTGGTGCAGGTCGATGGCCAGATGAAGACCGGCCGCGATGTCATCATTGGGGCCTTGCTCGGCGCCGAGGAATATGGATTCGCGACGGCGCCGCTGGTCGTGTTGGGCTGCGTGATGATGCGGGTCTGTCATCTAAACACCTGCCCGGTCGGTATCGCGACCCAGGATCCGCGCCTCAGGGCCAAGTTTGCCGGCAAGCCTGAATTCGTTGAAAATTTCTTCCGCTTCATCGCCCAAGAGGTGCGGGAGTACATGGCAGAATTGGGCTTCCGGACGATGGAAGAGATGATCGGCCAAGTCAATCGTATCGATGTTGAAAACGCGGTTGATCACTGGAAAGCCAAAGGGCTCGATTTCGCCAATATCCTGTATCAACCGGAAGTCATCCCTGGCACCGCGCTGCACTGCATACGGGCGCAGGATCATGGCCTGGAACGCTCGCTCGATTGGACCACCTTGGTGCCCGCCTGTCAGCCGGCGCTGCTGGAACGCAAACCGGTAGAACTGTCACTGCCGATCCGCAACGTCAATCGCACGGTGGGCACGATCCTCGGCTTTGAACTAACCAAACGACACGGCGGCGAGGGCTTACCGGACGACACCATCAAGATCAATTTCAGCGGCTCGGCCGGCCAGAGTTTTGGCGCCTTCATTCCGCGCGGGATTACGTTATCGCTCGAAGGGGATGCCAACGACTATATCGGCAAGGGACTGTCAGGCGGCAAAATCATGGTATTTCCGCCGCGCGCCGCGACGTTTGTGGCGCAAGAGAACATCCTTATCGGCAATGTGGCGCTGTATGGCGCAACCTCGGGGGAGGCGTATTTTCGTGGCGTCGCGGGCGAACGTTTCTGCGTGCGCAACAGTGGTGCTATGGCCGTGGTGGAAGGCGTCGGCGATCATGGGTGCGAGTACATGACGGGTGGTAGGGTCGTTATCATCGGCAACACCGGGCGTAATTTCGCCGCAGGCATGTCGGGCGGTGTCGCGTACGTGTTCGATCCGAGGGATGCCTTCCCGCGCTTGTGCAATACGGAAATGGTCGACCTCGAACGTATCGATGCTCCTGAAGACGAAGCAGCGGTGGTTCGTTTGTTGACCAACCACGCGCGTTATACCTCGAGCACGGTCGCCACCCACATTCTCGAAACGTGGACTAGCTGCCGTCAGCATTTCATTAAAGTGATGCCGCGTGATTACAAATCGGTGCTGGCGGCAATCGCGCGCGCGCGGCAGGCTGGATTACCGGAAGACCAGGCGATCATGGAGGCCGCCCATGGCTAAGATCACCGGTTTCCTTGAGTTTGGACGGGACAAACAGCCGTATCGACCGGTTGCCGAACGTCTGCGCGATTGGCGTCAGGTCATGGAACCGTGGCCAGTGGAGCCGCTTAACCACCAGGCTGCGCGGTGCATGGACTGCGGCGTCCCGTTCTGTCATCAGGGCTGCCCGCTCGGCAATTTGATTCCCGACTGGAATGACCTCGTCTATCGCGAGCGCTGGCGCGAGGCAATCGATCGTCTGCACGCGACCAATAACTTTCCGGAGTTTACGGGCACCCTGTGTCCGGCGCCGTGTGAAGGCTCCTGTGTGCTCGGGATCAACGACAGTCCCGTCACCATCAAGGCAGTTGAACTCGCGATTATCGATCGTGCCTTTGACGAGGGTTGGGTGGTTCCCATGCGCCCGCGCCGCGAAACCGGCAAACGGGTGGCGGTGATTGGCTCGGGACCGGCTGGGCTCGCGGGCGCACAACAGCTGCGGCGTGCGGGGCACAAGGTTACGGTGTTTGAACGCGATGACCGAATCGGCGGGCTCCTGCGCTACGGAATCCCCGAGTTCAAGATGGAGAAACGCGTGCTTGATCGTCGCCTCGATCAGATGCGGGCGGAAGGCGTCCAATTCCAGGTGAATACGAACATTGGCGTGAACGTGCAGACCGCGCAAATTCAACAGGATTTCGATGCGGTGCTCCTCGCGGGGGGGGCAACCGCTCCGCGTGATCTGAGTTTACCGGGGCGCGAGCTCGCGGGCGTTTATTATGCGATGGAGTATCTGACGGCTCAGAATCGCCGCTTGGAGGGAGAGCAAATCCCGGAGCGCGACTTCATCAGCGCCAAGGACAAACAGGTCGTGATTATCGGCGGCGGGGATACCGGGGCGGATTGCCTGGGCACGGCTCATCGTCAGCAAGCGCAGCACGTCGCGCAACTGGAAATCATGGAGCGCCCACCGGGCCTACGCGGCGCCGATAACCCGTGGCCCGAGTGGCCGCGCATCTATCGCACGACTGCCGCGCATGAAGAAGGCGGCGAACGCCTGTATGCGGTCTCGACCAAACGTTTCATCGACGATGGACACGGGCACGTGAAGGCGCTGGAGCTGGTGGCTGTCGAGATGAAGCATCGCGAAGGCCGCATCGAATTCGACGAAGTCGCCGACTCGCTGCACCAGATCCCCTGCGATCTGGCGCTACTTGCGATGGGGTTCGTGGGGCCCGAACGCCCGATCCTGGAGCAGTTCAAGGTCAAGCTCACGGAACGTGGTAATGTCTGGCGCGATCCGAATTGGATGACCTCAGTGTCCGGCGTGTTCACTGCGGGCGACATGCAACGCGGCCAATCGCTGATCGTCTGGGCCATCGCGGAAGGCCGCTCGGCGGCGCGTGGCATCGATCATTTTCTGATGGGCGAGAGCGACCTGCCCGCGCCCCTGCCCTGAGCCGGCGAGGACCCATGGAAATCAAGCCCTCCGCGCGCTTTCTGCGCGCATTACGGCGCGAACCCACCGATTGCACGCCGGTTTGGTTGATGCGCCAGGCCGGTCGTTACCTTCCCGAGTATCGCGCGACGCGCGCGCGCGCCGGTGACTTCCTACGCCTGTGCAAGACACCGGAACTGGCCTGCGAGGTCACCTTGCAGCCACTCGCGCGTTTCCCGTTGGACGCCGCGATATTGTTCTCGGACATATTGACGATTCCTGATGCCATGGGACTCGGCTTGACGATTGACGAAGGCATCGGGCCGCGTTTCAAGTCTCCGCTGCACGACCCGAGCGCAGTGGCGCGTCTCGGCGTGCCGGATCCCGAGACTGAACTTCGCTATGTCACCGATGCGGTCCGCCTGGTAAAACGGGAACTGGGAGACAGTGTCCCCCTGATCGGGTTCGCTGGCAGTCCCTGGACTCTGGCGACTTATATGATCGAAGGGGCGGGAGATCGTGACTTCAAGCGCGCTAAAGCATGGCTATACAGTGCACCGGCGGCGCTCGATGCGTTGCTCGGATTGCTAACCGAGGCCGTGACTCAGTATCTCAATGCACAGATTGCGGCTGGGGTCGACGCAGTTATGGTGTTTGATACGTGGGGCGGCGTGCTCACGACAGACGCTTATCGGCGATGCTCGCTGGCACCCATGCAGCGGATCGTGCAGAGCCTAACACCAGGGATTCCGAGCATTCTTTTCACCAAGGGGGGTGGCCAGTGGCTCGAACAGATTGCGGCCAGTGGTTGCGCCGGTGTCGGCGTCGATTGGAGTGTCGATCTGGCGGATGCCAGGCGCCGCATTGGCGATTTGGTCGCGCTGCAGGGTAATCTCGATCCGGCGATTCTGCGCGCACCGATTCCGGTCATCGAGCATGAAGTGGACAAGGTGCTTGCCGCGTTTGGGCGCGGCAGCGGGCATATTTTTAATCTCGGCCACGGCATTACACCCGATATCGATCCAGAACACGTCGCGGCGATGGTGGCGCGTGTGCACCGTCAGAGCCAAGTCGCTCCTTCGCGCTGAATCAGCCTTGGCGCAAACCCTTTCGGGGGCCTCATTCTGCCGCGAGTTGGCGCACCGGCCGCCATACCGCGATCAGGGCTAGTGCGAGCACCAGCAAAACCGGCGCATGTCCCCAGCGCACGAAGGGTGTCGCGCCGGTCCGAGCGACCGCGTGGCCGGTCAATACAAAAGATTTGAACTGCGGCGAACGCGCGATCACTTTGCCACGTTCGTTGATGATCGCCGAGATGCCGGTGTTGGTGGCGCGCAGTAGGTAACGGCCTGCTTCCAGCGCCCGCATGCGGGAAATCTGCAGATGCTGATGCGGCGCAATCGTGTCGCCGAACCAAGCGTCGTCGCTCACGTTCACCAGGAGGTTAGCGAGTGGCAGTGATTTAATGATTTCGCTGGCATAGGCATCTTCGTAGCAAATCGACACGCCTAAACGCAAAGCGCCATAGCGCAGCGGCATCTGCATGGAGGGGCCAGGCGAAAAACTCGACATGGGGATGGTCAGAAAATTTAAGACGGGACGCAGCCACCGATCGAAGGGTAGATACTCGCCGAACGGCACCAGATGATGTTTGTCGTAGCGTTGGTGATCCGTATTCAGCAGCACCACGCTGTTGAAATAGGGGCCGGTATGTCGATCGCCAGTCGGGATCCCGACCAGCAGCGCGGTCCCGTACCGCGAAGCCAGCTTCCCCAGGCGCGCCAGCGTGTCGGGGATCTCATCCGGGAATGCCGGCACCGCCGTCTCGGGCCATAACACCAGATCTCGGCCCCAATGCGGCGCACTGAGCGCTTCGTAAAGTTCCAGGTTACGGGCCCGAAACTCGCCGCGCCATTTGATCGCCTGTGGCACTGCGCCCTGCACCAAGGCCACTGCGCGTGTTTCACCTTCGGGCGCGGTCCAGGTGATCTGCGCACTGCCCCAGCCGCCACCGGAGATGACAAGCATCGCGAGTCCTGCGCGTGCGCGGCGCTCAGACCACACGAGGACCAGGCAGGCGGCGAGCATTACCACCGCGAGACTTACGCCGTGCACGCCGAATATTGGGGCGAAGCCTGCAAGCCAGGAATCGGTTTGGCTATAGCCTAGCAGTAACCAGGGAAATCCGGTAAACAGCCAGCTGCGCAACCACTCCCCCGCGACCCACACCGCAGGCATCACCACCAGTAAGCGTAGCGTCTCGTTACGAACCGGAAAGCGCGCGATCGTATAACCAGCAAGCGCGATAAAGAGCGCGAGCATCAGCACAAACAGCACCGTCATCGAGATCGAGAATGCATAGAGCGGCAAACCAAATTGATGGATGCTGACCTGCACCCACCACACGCCGTGACCGAACATTCCGATGCCGTAACACCCTCCCAGGGCTGCGCCGCGTGCGGGTGTTACGTTGCGCCACAGGGCGAACAGTACGGCCATCGACACGACAGCAAGGGGATAGAACCCGTATGGCGCGAACGCACCCGCCAGCGTGGTACCGGCCCCGAGGGCGAGCAGGAGTTTTAACATGACGAGTGAGAGGCGATCTTGATCCTGCCAACCAGATCAGCCATCGTCCTCGGGACGCGGCGTGGAGGCCGACATACGCAGCACACGCAGCATCTTGACTCTTCTGCGATCGGCGCGCAGGACTTTGAAATTGAAACCATCGAAGGCGATCTCATCACCGCGCACCGGGACGCGCCCGAAATGGTGCACCACCAGGCCGCCGATGGTGTCGTATTGGGAGTCGGGGAGCGTGCTACCGAAGAACTCGTTGAAATGGGCGATCGGCGTGCGCGCCTTCAACGTAAACCGATTGGCGCGATGTTGCCGGATGTACTCCTCGTCATCCACATCGTACTCGTCATCGATATCCCCCACGATTTGTTCGATGACATCTTCGATGGAGACCAGCCCCGCGACCTCTCCGTATTCGTCGACGACGATTGCAAGATGGTTCCGACTCAGCCGGAATTCGCGCAAGAGTATGTTCAAGCGCTTGCTTTCCGGGACGAATACCACAGGCCGCAACACCTCTCGGATCTCGAACGGATACTGCGCGTTTGCCGCGAGCGGCAGCATATCCTTCGCGAGCAACACGCCCAATACCTTCTCGTGTTTGCTATCCACTACCGGAAAGCGTGAATGCGCCGACTCAATCACGGCGGGCAGAAATTCCTGCGGCGTCTGATCGATCTCAATGAATATCATCTGTGAGCGAGGCACCATGATGTCGCTCACCTTGAGTTCGGAGACAAGTAGTGCGCCTTCCATCATGCCCGCTGTGTCGGCGTCGATCAGATGTTCGCTTTCGGCGTCCTGCAGGAGTTCGATCAGTTCCATGCGCGCCTTAGGTCTGGGCCGGAGCAGCCTAGCCAACTTATGCACGAAGAAGTTCGTGAGCCTTGACTGTGCGGGTGCGGGTTTACTGGAAATTCTTTCTTTCATGTAAAGGGTTAATGGTCCTGATAGGGATCTGGATAACCAAGCGCGCTTAACAACTGGCATTCCAAGGCTTCCATTGCCCTCGCTTGCGACGCCTTTTGGTGATCAAAACCCAGCAGATGAAGTGTGCCGTGGACCACGAGGTGGGCCCAGTGCGCGAGCGGCGACTTGCCCTGGGCCGCGGCCTCGGCGGCCACCAACGGTGCACAGATCACGATATCGCCCAGCAGTTCAGGGGCTACCTGTTCGAGTCCGGATACTGGGAAAGACAGTACATTCGTCGCGCCGCTACGGTGTCGCCAGGCGGCATTCAGGGCCGCACTTTCCTCAATACCGACGATGCGCACGGTGACTGCCACCTCCGCCCGGCGATCGGGCAAGGCATGGGCCAGGGCGATAGCACGCTTGGCCCACCGCTGGACCTGGGCTCGGCTAGGACCAGCACCTCGATAGATGCGCTGTACTGAGACCCTGACCGACATCGGGCTCATCGATTCTCGAACGCTTCGTAGGCGTCGAGAATGCGGGCCACCAGCGCATGACGCACCACGTCGTGGGTCTTGAAAAAAGTGAAACTGATGCCTTCCACCTGACGCACGACCTCGATCGCATGCTTGAGGCCCGATTCCTTGCCGCGCGGCAGATCAATTTGGGTGACATCGCCGGTGATCACGGCCTTGGATCCGAAGCCAATCCGCGTGAGGAACATCTTCATTTGCTCGACGGTCGTGTTCTGCGCCTCATCCAATATGATGAACGCATCGTTGAGCGTTCGCCCCCGCATGAAGGCGAGTGGTGCCACTTCGATGACATTGCGCTCGATCAATTTGGCGACGCGTTCGAACCCCAGCATTTCATAGAGCGCATCGTATAGCGGGCGCAGGTAGGGATCGATCTTCTGCGCTATGTCGCCGGGCAAGAAGCCGAGACGCTCGCCAGCTTCGACGGCCGGGCGCACTAGACACAGGCGGCGCACGCCGTCCTTCTCCAGCGTCGCCACGGCCGCAGCGACCGCCAGATAGGTTTTACCGGTGCCTGCGGGTCCGATGCCAAAACTAATATCGTTTAACGCTATATTTCGCAGATACAAGCGCTGATTAGCGCCGCGCGCCTTGATCAGCACACGTTTGGTCTGGAGTGTGAAGTCGTCTGATCCCGGCTCCAACACGCCATCGGCTGCGGCCTCTTGCAGGTGCAGATGCACATCCGCAGGCGCTAAGGCGCGCTGCGCGCTGGCGAGGTACAGATCCCGTAACAGACGACTGGTGGCGGCGCAGGCCGCATGGCTGCCGGCAATGCTGAAAACATTGCCACGATTGCTGATGACGACCCCCAGGCGGCGCTCGATCATCCTCAGGTGATCATCAAACTGGCCGCAGAGATTGGCCAGTCGTTCGTTTTCCAGTGGTTCGAGGGCGATCTCGAGCGTGGCGTCGGCGTTCAATTCAGCTCGCTTGTCTGACAGAAGAGAGAAGCTCCCCGCGGAGCGAGTTCGGCAGTGCGTCGGTGATCTGAACCTCGACATACTGCCCGATCAGCGCCGCATCGCCAGCGAAGTTCACCACGCGGTTGTTCTCCGTGCGCGCGGCAAGTTCCTGTGCGTTCCTGCGTGCCGGTTGCACGACGAGGACGCGCTGGTGGGTGCCGACCATCCGACGGCTCTTCGCATGCCCCATTTCCGCTAGCCGTTGCTGCAAAACCGCGAGGCGGCGCTGCTTTTCTGCAAGCGGTGTGTCATCAGGCAGACTCGCCGCCGGCGTGCCTGGGCGCGGACTGTAGATGAAGCTGAACGAATAATCGAAATCCACCTGTTCTATCAGACGCATCGTTGCATCAAAATCCGCCAGCGTTTCGCCTGGGAAGCCAATAATAAAATCGGAAGAAATCGTAATCCCAGGTCGTGCCTTACGCAGTTTTCTGATCCTGGAAAGATACTCAAGCGTGGTGTGACCGCGTTTCATCAACGCAAGAACTCGGTCCGAACCGCTTTGAACCGGCAGATGCACGTGACTCACGAGCTTCGGTTCGAGCGCGTAGACCTCGATCAACCGATCGCTGAACTCAATCGGGTGCGAGGTCGTGTAGCGGATGCGTTCGATGCCATCGATGACGGCGACATAGCGGATCAGCGCCGCGAGATCGGCAATGCGGCCATCGTGCATCGGACCGCGATAGGCATTCACGTTCTGTCCCAGCAAGGTGAGCTCGCGGACACCTTGCTGGGACAGCGCATGGATTTCCGCCATTACATCGTCGAATGGCCGACTGAACTCCTCCCCGCGGGTGTAGGGCACCACACAGAACGTGCAGTACTTGCTGCAACCCTCCATGACAGAGACGAACGCAGTCGGGCCTTCGGCGCGCGGTGCCGCTAAGCGATCAAATTTCTCAATTTCCGGGAAACTCACATCGATCACGCGCAGCGCGCCCTGCTCGACGCGCGCCACCAGTTCGGGCAGCCGATGCAAGGTCTGTGGCCCGAATACCAGATCGACGTAGGGCGCGCGCTCGAAGATCGCGGTGCCCTCCTGACTTGCCACACAACCACCGACGCCAATCATCACACCCGCGCGCGCAGCTTTAAGTTCGCGCCAGCGGCCTAATTCAGAAAACAGCTTTTCCGAGGCCTTTTCCCGTACTGAACAGGTATTCATGAGCAGCAGGTCGGCATCTTCAGGGCGATCGACGCTCACCATCGTGTGGGTGTCATGCAGGAGATCGGCCATCTTCTGCGAGTCGTACTCGTTCATCTGGCAGCCAAAGGTCTTGATATAAACGCGTTTGGGCATGGTGTGACGGCGCTAGTATTCCGGTCTTAAGCTACACCGAGACTTTGAAAATGCAAAGAATTCACGGTGTAGGAGGGATATTTTTCAGTGGTTAGCCGGCAGCCAGTGTCGCACCCCATTGGGTACAAAGGCGAGCCTCAGCCAGCTCAAGTTCAGGCCGACGGTTCTTCGACATATTCGGCAGACCGCTCCTTTAGCAAGCTCACGATCGCCGCCACGGCCGCGGCGCGCGCAGGCGCAGCAGTCCCCCGCACGACCAGCGAGGTGCCAAACCGCCCCTCTCTGGTGAACGGGTAGCTGCCGATGCCGAGTGACGGGAAGCGCGCCTGGATCGCTTCCAGCTCAGCGGCGATCTCGCTTTCTCTAAGCCAAACGGTCACGGACTGGCTCCCAATCGGGGCACCGCTTGGGAGCCTTGTCAGCAGTCCCGGCAGCATCGCCTGCAGGATGCGCGGCACACCTGGCAGCACGAAGACATTCTCGATCTTAAATCCTGGCGCGGCGCTGACCGGGTTATCGAGCAGCTCGGCACCCGCTACGATCCGCGCCATCTTCAAGCGTGCCTCGTTCATTTCTCCCGTCGTATAGTAGGCGGTCAGGCGACGCACAGCCTCCGCGTCCTCCCGCACGACCCGACCGAATGCCGCCGCCATACATTCGGTCGTGATGTCATCATGAGTGGGACCGATGCCGCCAGTGGTGAACACCCAGTCGTAACTGGCGCGCAGTGCATTGACCGCGTGGACAATCGCGTCGAAGCGATCCTCAACGACGCGTGTTTCCTGGACGCGAATACCGTGCCTCGCTAGCGTCTCGCCCAGGATCTGCAGGTTGGCATCGCGGGTGCGACCGGACAGGATCTCATTGCCGATGATGAGCAGGGCCGCAGTCGGTGACCTATACATTTCATCCATCACAACTGCCTCAGTGGCGCTTCGAGATCAACGCACAGGTTGTCGATCAGGCGCGCGTTGCCAAGCCATGCTGCAGCCAGAATTTGGAGTTGGATATCGCCGATTTGCGGACCACCAAGGTCCTCGGTCCCTCGGATGCTGAAATATTCGGGGCGAAACCCCACGGCCGCGAGTTCCGCCATGGCCGCTGTTTCGATTGCGATAAGCGAGTGCGATTGCGTCTTAAGTTTCGCTGCAGCGCGGCATAAAGCAGCAAAAATGGTGGGCGCCCGGCTGCGTTCCTCAGCGTTCAGATAGCTGTTGCGGGAACTCATCGCCAAACCATCCGCATCACGCACGATAGGCATGCCAAGGATTTTCACGGGCATGAGCAAATCATGCGCCATGCGTTTGATGATCAGCACCTGCTGGTAATCTTTTTCGCCGAATAGCGCGATGTC
>JAYTEX010000110.1:0-21444 GCA_043734785.1 Pseudomonadota bacterium
TACGGATTGACTTCTTCAAAGCGCGGGGAATTCCCCCCGTTGACTACATGTGACCCATACCGGCACCCTCTGGGGGCATTGGCGCTGCCGGTTGAGGCATCGTTCCCATCGGACCGCCCATGTTCTTTTCCGACATCGGCTGCTTATGCTCCATCATGTGCTTCATCATGCCCGACTGCTCGTTCGAGGCAGCTTCCAGCTTGAGCACTCGTGCCTCTAGCTGGTCTATGCGCGCGCTGGAGTCCGCAGACCGCGCTGGCACTGATATCAGGCTCGCTGCCGATACAGCCGCCAATAGGACGACCCTACTTGCTTTGTAATTCATAACCGTTTCACCTCGTTGTTAAATTGACGCTCAACCACGGCTCAGTGATGCGCACCTAATGGGAAGCTGGAGACGCTTGCATGCGGCCCATGCCCTCATGAAGCGGACAGCGGCCCGTTTTCGCAAGGACGGGGCAATGTTTGGCTACCTTGCGCTGACAGGCTTCGGGAGACGTCTCCGTTCTCAAACATTCCGCCATTTTCTGGTACATCACGGCCATGTCCTTGCGCATTTCTGGCGACGCCTGGCTGGTGACGTGCGACTGCTTGTCTTCGCCGGATTTCGGACGGAAACCAGGCGCTTCTCGCCAGTTCTTCAGGAGTGCATCATCCGAGACTTGGATCGCTTTCATGCTGGCCATCATCTCTGCCATGGTGATTTCGCCATTCTTGTCGGCATCTGTGTCTGTGAAATGATTTCTGAACCACGGTCCAAAGCCGGGAAACTTGCCGGCGTCCGGGTGATGATCGCACTCTGCTTTGCTGATACCGCCGCTCTTGTCCGTATCGGCAGCGCTCAACACGTCGCCCCACGGTTTGAACCCGTCGGCAAGCGCACCGCCAGCGAACAGTGCTACTACAGCGACAATGATTATTCTTCCATTCATGATGGCTATCCTCGGAATTTCCGCGATTTATTTCTGGTGCGGCATCTGCAGTTGCGGTCCACTTCGTCAATTGACCCGTCCATGCTGGTCTCGCGAGAGAGCCGACAGGTCCCGAGCGTACGTCTGTTTAACACCCAAGAATTTAGGTGGCGCTCATCTCGACGAGTGCCGTGTGTGGTCTAGCCCGCAGATGATTTACGCGCCACAAGCTAAGCGCAGCAGCCGCAGTCCGTCTGTTCGGTCGCGCACAGATGGTTATGTGTTCTGGAACTGGAGCCTGTCTATCACAGCCGAGATAGTCGTCTGTGGGGCCTTTTAAACGTCATCCGAGCAACGTGTTCGATCTTAGGGCTGGATGACATAACACCACCGCGATCGCGCCCACTACCATTGCTGCGAACCCGGTGAAAATTAGATTACAAGGCGGGGAATATAAAACGGGAAACAAAACGCACGCCGCTACCAGCGCTCATCGGCGTTCGCGATGTCGTGATAGGTGGCGCACCTAGCGGCGCGAAAATTCTGTTATGGCGGATCGCGTTCGATCGAATCGTCCGTCAGCCCTTGGCGCGCTCGCTCGCGGCAATCCGCGGGATCCGCAGCCATGACGCAGTCCTTGCGAATGGACTGTTCGCGGATTGGGTCGCTGGCGGGACCGGTCGGCACGGGGTTCGGATTTCGATAGGCAGGTCGCCGCAGCCCGCGACTCGCCTTGGAATTGTCCATGGCAGGATTGACCTCCTTGTTGATGGGTTCGCCCTGCCCATTCAGGGGGACACTTCGCTGACCGAATTCCGGCTGCGAACTCGCGCCAGCCGAACGCTGGTGTGTTGCCGCTCCTGCTGCCGGCGCACGGCCTGATCTCGTTTCACCGATGGTTTGTGCATCGCTCGTCGCTGGTAACGAGAGCGCCAAGCACAGTGCTGCGCATCGGCTCATGAAGCGCAATCCAATCTTCATTAAAAGCTCCTTGCAGTGGATCTCACGCGGCGACAATGGCTATGCATGTGATCCGCGGTATCTTTCTGTCAGCTAAAAACCCAGTTAACGCAGGTCTGTTCATGGCGGTTTCTCTGTAAGCGAATTAGCGGTCAACCTGGCCGCCGATCCCTCGCTGTATTAGCGCAACATTCGGCCAGCCGGGTGACGGCAAATGGCCCCCATAGTGCCCAACCCCAGTATTGCAGATTGAAGAAACGATGGTTGACTCACTGTGCGGTAAAACACCGAGGGCAGGCCGAACCGCAAACACCGTTGACTTCCCAACCGCCTGGCCATGCCCGCGTCCCCACAAGATCGAGCGGAGATCGCAACAACAATTCCTCGATTGACGCGCCTGGAGCCATAGCTCCCGCGTGCGTTGGTAACGTGAGCGTGCATTAGGGGGTGAATGGTTCAGGCGCGCCTTCATGTCCGGTCCCTCGTAAAATCGCGTGTTGGAATAGGGCTTTGCGAGCCTTGTTGGCCCAACAGTATCAGCGTGAGCATTCGATAGGCGCCCACCATCACTGGCGGCAAGATCAGCCACTGCAATAGCGGGGAAAGGCCAACTCCGAAAATCATTGGCATGCTCGCGGTATAGCTCCACGCGCCCGTACGATAGACGTTGTACCACTCACTCCAGGCGGTAAAGGCCAGCGCGCCGGCCACGGCAATTACCCCGCCTGCCCATGGGTGCGACGCCGGCCAGTCCGCGCGCCAGAGCAGCGCGCCGGCCAGTGAGAATATCGCGAGCGCAATCGCAACGTCGGCGAGGGTGCAGTGAAGCAGTGCCCACGCAACATTCACTCGGCCTGCCGTATCCCAAATCGTGTAAAGCCTGACATGCGCGATTTCCCACGTCAGATTCAAAACGAAGGCGAGCGCCGACCAGAGGCCCGCGCGCGCGATAACCCCGAGCGTCGGGTTATGCATGGACCTTCACACTAAACCTGGGAAAAAGCACGGGCGTGCTCGCCGAGGGTCCTAACTTGGCCGTTCTGCCGCGTCACCTTTGGTTCAGCGGTACACGACTACCGGTATCTTGGAGTGCGTAAGCACTTTCTGCGTGACGCTGCCCATAATGAGCTGGGAGAGGCCGCGACGGCCGTGCGAGGCCATGAAAATCACATCACACTTTCGTTTTTTCGCGGCATCGATGATTCCTTCATAGGCGGTGTCAGCCGTTGCCACCATCGACGCAAAGGGGACACCGGCCGCCTTCGCTAGCTTACCGATCGCGTCGATACGTTTTTGGGCTAACTGGCGCGCGTTATGCTCTATATCTTCGATCACTCTCGGGTCGAACGCATAGCCTTCTGCGTACATGGGCTGCATTGGTTCAATCGCATAATAGGCGGTGACCTTGGCGCCGAGTGCACTTGCGAGCGCGACAGCGGCCTTGGCAGCCTTGTTGGAGGCTGGTGATCCGTCGGTGGTAATCAGAATGTGCTTGAACATGGAATCTCCTTCAGGGTTAGGCCACAGGCTTCTAGGTATTCTGAGCCGGCAGTACATCGGCCAGCTCGCTGTTGATGCTGCGATCGGCGGTGATTCGCTTGGCTGTGCACCGTTCGTTCGCTGTGGAAAATTTTATGCTACTCGCGGCGATCACCCTACTGGTGATCTGCGGCGGAGACGATAAGTTGGCGATACGTGTTGCTTGCGCAGTGGCAGTGCGATGGACATGCATGTCGATTCGCGCCAACCACAGGTCAACCGGCTCATAACCAGCCTCCCGTGAAACCGGCTCGCCGCAAGCCGTTGACGATGTAGGGGCACTTTCGCATCAATTGCCATAAGAACTCCGTACGGTAATTTTCGATCATCAAAATGATCGGGCCTTGATTGAGCCCGTAATGCCAGGGTGAGACCCACCAGCCATAAGGGTTGCCGGGCTTTCCCGGGTGGGAGGGGTTGAAAGAGGCTTTGAAGCCGTAGGAGTTGAACTCGGTCAGCTTGGCCTGATGAATGCAATGGTGGAGCGCGGGCAGCACGATTTCGGGTGCGAACGGCAGCGACGCCACCAACGCCCACGGTGCAAGCGTGCCATCGTCGGGTCCGTACGGCACGCCGCGCCCCACGTAATCGAAAAATTGGCGCTCGATGCCGTTTATCTTGATGGTGTCAGGGCCGGGGCCCTCGCTGGCGGTGATTCCCCAGCAACAGGAGGCATAGCCCTTGAACTCGAGTGGGTTGTCGATCGCGTACTGTTGTTGGACATAAGTTGCGCGCCGGCTGTTCTCGAAATAGTCGATGCCTTGATCTCGCATGAAGGCGTCCTGAATACCGCGAAAGTCGATCCAGACATGCGAGAGCTGGTGGATAAATAACGGCCCAGCGTACAGGTATTCCTGTCCGCAACAGTGTTCCCACCGGTAAGTCGAGGCCCACGCTGTGTAGCTGTGCTGAGGCAGTGGATGGGTCGGCGAGCCCAGGCCTAGCACATACAGCAACAGCGCCTCGTCGTAGCCTTCCCATCGATATTGGAGAAAGCCGCTTTCCGGCTTCCAGCCGTGCGTCAGCGTTGACCCTTGGTTTTGTGCCCACTGCCAATCGGCGCGACGATAAAGTGCGTCGGCGAGCGTGCGGATTTCATGTTCGTCGGCGCTACTGGCGTCGAAATAAATTCCCGCCGTCAACGCGCCAGCCAGCAAAAACGCGCTATCCACCGTCGACAGTTCGCATTGCCAGGCGCGACGGCCGGTCTGCATGTCAAGAAAATGATAATAAAATCCCTTGTACCCGGTGGCATCGGGCTCAGGACCTTGCGCGCTGTTCCAGAAAAATCGCAGCGTCGCCAGCGTTCGTTCGACCGCGGCGGCACGCGACATAAATCCGCGTTCGACACTGACCGGGTAGCAGGCTAGCGCTAGGCCGGTAGCGGCAATGCTCGCTGGCCAATCTGCCGCAGTCTTGTCGATGATCAGGCCGTTGGCGGGATTTGCCTCATGCAAAAAATAGCCGAATGTTTCGCACTGCAATTTCTCTAGTTCGGCATCGACGGTTAGTGACTTGTTGCGCATGTTTCCAGCTGGATCCCCTTAAGATATCGAACACCACGGCGTCTATCGCGGGCGACGCCAGCGCGATGTCAAGCGTGCCAGTAGGTAATCGACGCCGCGAGCCGACATCTTCCGGAAATCGGGCCTGCCGGCACTGTCTATATGTCCTCGTGCCACGACACGGAGCGGGCCCAAGCGTTTAACTCGCCGAACATTCAGCAACCCGATCCGAATTGTCCTTCGAAATGTCGAACTCTGCCAGACACTTCACGAACGGCTTGATCTTGGTGCTCCGTCTTTGTGGTGGGCCGCTACCCAGATCGGGCCTTCGCGGCCACAGATACCCGCACTGAGTAGCTCGGCCTCAGACGGTCCCCAGGTGCCGGGCTCGTATTCATGCACAGGCGTCACCAACCCCAAGATGGGTTGCACGACCGCCCACGCGGCCTCCACGCCGTCCTGACTCGCGAAAAGCGTGTCATCGCCTACCATGGCGTCGCTCAAGAGGCGCTCATAGGCGTCCATTTCATCCCCCTGCGGGTGGTGAGCTACTTGAAGTTCCGTTAGATCGCCAATCAACTGCTCGCCGGGACGCTTCACGCGCGCACCGATAGCAATCGTTACCTCGGGGCTTAACCGGAAGCGCACATAGTTCGCCTGGCCTGGGCACAGGTTGCTCAGTGCAGGCGGTTTGAGCAGGACCAGCACTTCGGTCATCGTCGTTGGGAGACACTTGCCCGCCCGGATGAAGAAGGGCACGCCGTCCCAGCGCGGAGAGTCAATGCGGAGTCGCGCAGCAGCGAAGGTTTCGACCATCGAGTCGCGGGCGACGCCGTCCTCCTCGTGGTAGCCACGGAATTGCCCACGCACGATATCCTCGGGACCGAGTGGGCGGACCATCCTGAACACCTTCACCTGCTCCTCGCGGATAGATTCGTGGTTTGTCGTTGTCGGCGATTCCATCGCGAGGAAGCCCAGGACTTGGAGCATATGATTCTGGATTACGTCCCGAATGGCGCCGGACTCCTCGTAGAAACTGCCTCGGCCCTCAACGCCGAAGCTCTCGGCCATCGTGATCTGCACGCTCTCAATATAGTTGCGGTTCCAGAATGGCTCGAGAAACGTGTTCGCGAAGCGGAAAACCAGCAGGTTCAGCACCGATTCCTTCCCAAGGTAATGATCGATGCGGAAGATGCATGATTCGTCGAAGACCGTGTGGAGCGTCGCGCTCAGCGCCTGCGCGGACGGCAGGTCACGGCCAAACGGCTTCTCCAGAATAACGCGTGCGCCACGCGCGCAGCCTGACTGGCCCAGACCCTCGACCACACTCCCGAACACGCTGGGCGGGATCGCGAGATAGTGTAGCGGGTGGATAGCATCGCCGAGCGCTTTGCGGACCGCGGCGTGGGTGGCCTGAGTGTCGTAGTCACCGCTGACGTAGCGAAGCCGTTCCTGGAATTTCGCGAAGACGGGCTCGTCGAAGCCGCCGTGTTTCTCGACGCTCGCTCGGGCGCGCGCCCGGAACTGCTCGATAGTCCAGTCCGACCTCGCGACGCCGATCACGGGCACCTGAAGATGTCCCCGCCGTTCCATTGCATAGAGCGCGGGAAAAATCTTCTTGTAGATGAGGTCGCCGGTAGCCCCGAACAAGACGAGGGCGTCGGAGTGATGGCGGTTCATACGTCATTCCTCATTCAGGACCTGTTCTAGTGACAGGATTGTAGAGCGATGATCAGCCCAGATCAGATTATCAAATTCGTGACCTATCGCTTGAACGATAAACGGATAGATTGTTGGCCGGTCAATCTACCGAATCTCAGTGAACTAATTCAGCCTTTCAGCGCGTTGCCGTCGGAGAAATCACCTGCATGTTCCGGGGCGGTTCGGCCGATAGATTGAAGATTACGCGTTCTTAATCGTGAGTCCACCGTCGACCGGAATCGCCACACCTGTCAGATAAGACGCCGCCGGCAATACTAGGCTCAAGGTCATCTGCGCGATCTCCTCCGGCTCCGCGTAGCGTTTGAGCGCCACGCGTCGACGCGCGAATATCTGTTTATGCGCCTCCGTGATATTGGACGTCATGCCCGTATTCACTGCGCCCGGGCAGATGCAGTTGACGGTAATGCCGGCTCCCGCGAGTTCAATCGCGAGCGATCGCGTTAAGCCAATCACGCCCGTCTTGCTGGCGGTGTAGGCGCTGATGCCTTTGGTCGCACCCAGTCCCTCGGTCGAGGCGATGTTCACCACCCGGCCAGCACCGCACTTGATGAGATGGGGCAGGCACTCGCGCACCAGTTGTACCTGCGCGGTCAGGTTAATGGCGAACGTGCGTGCCCAGTGCGACTCGAATTCGGCATCCTCCAGGTTCGACTCGAACACCACGCCCGCGTTGTTGACCAGAATATCCAGGCTGCCCCAACGCGCGACAATCTCACTGACCACGGCCCTGCGCCGCTCGCCGTTCGAAACATCCAGCGCCCAGCCGTGAGCACTGCCCCCCGCGGCGGTGATTTCATCAACCACCGCCTGCACTTTCGGTGCCTCCAGATCGATCACTGCGACATGCGCGCCTTCATCGGCAAACAAATGCGCGGTGGCGCGGCCCATGCCGCTGGCAGCGCCAGTCACGATTGCGACTTTATCCTTAATGCTGCGGCTGAGTTTGGAGAGACGATGCATGGGTGATTCCTTATCGTTTGGGCGCTATGAACTTCGAATTCTAACGGGTGCCGGGCGGTGAAGTGGCACGTGCACACGCCGCAGGGTTTGTTTCCTAGACTCGATTCATTATCCTGCAGAGACTCAACCCTTCGGGAGACCCGCGTGACAAGAACAATATTCTACGGAATGGTCCTGCTCAGCCTTGGTGTAGGTGCACACGCCGCGGACACGCTGGACGGCAAAGCACTCTATGGTCAGCACTGCGCGGCTTGTCATGATAGCGGAGCCGCGCGCGCGCCGAGCCCTGAGACGCTCGCGAAGATGGAGCCGGCGAGTGTGGTCCGCGCGCTGGAAACAGGCGTGATGCGAGTGGTCGGTACATTCAGCATGAACGGACCCCAACGTATCGCGGTGGCGGAGTATGTGACCGGCAAGAAGTACGCAGCGGGCTGGACCGCGCAGACCACCAATCAATGCGCACCCAGCCCCTGGCCGAGCGCTGCAGATCCTTTCGCGCAACCGCATTGGAACAACTGGGGCGCTAACCAACAGAACACGCGATTCCAGCCGGCCGCGATGGCGGGCTTGCCGCAAGACAAGGTCAAAAATCTCGAATTGCAATGGGTATTCGCGTTTCCAGGTGAAACCCTCGCCGAGGCGCATGTCTCGGTCATCGACGGGCGTCTGTTCGTTGGCAGCAGGAGCGGCACCGTCTACGCGCTCGATGCGCAGACCGGGTGCACGCATTGGACTTATCAAGCGAATGCGGCAGTCAAAGGTCCGGTGCTTATCGACAAGCTCGGGAGCGGACAATTGCTCGCCTTTTTCGGTGATATCAGTGGGCGCGCTTATGCCGTGGACGCGACGACGGGAAAGCAGGTTTGGCAAATCGTGGCCGATGATCATCCGGCCGCACGCTTGACGGGGGGATTCCAGCTTGTTGATGACAAACTCTATATCCCGGTCTCGTCGCTCGAAGAAGGACTGGCAGCCGATCCCAACTACAAATGCTGCACGTTCCGCGGCGCGATCGTGCAGGTGGACGCCGCGTCGGGCAAAATTAATTGGAAGCAGTACACAATATCCGATCCGCCGCACGAGAAAACTTCCTCGCTCACGGGCAAGGTGCACTACGGACCGAATGGCGGCGCCGTGTGGTCCGCGCTCACCATTGATAAAGAGCACAACCGGCTGTATGCCTCGAGTGGTGACAACTACACCCAACCGGCCACCAATACGAGCGACGCGATACTCGCGCTCACGCTCGATAAAGGCGAGATCGTGTGGTCCTACCAGGGCCTTCCGGGCGATGCATGGAATGTATCGTGCACGCTACCTGACAAGGCGAACTGCCCACAAGGCGGTGGTCCCGATCACGATATGGGATCGGCACCGATACTGGTCGCCTTGGCGGGTGGCCAGCGATTGCTGCTCGGCGGCCAGAAGACGGGCGTCATGCATGCGATCGATCCGGATCGCAATGGCGCGGTACTGTGGAAAACCCGGGTGGGCAAGGGCGGCATTCTCGGTGGAATCGAATGGGGTTCTGCGGCGGACGAAAAGGCCGTTTATGTTGCGGTCTCCGATGCGCGCTGGGAAGGTGGCCGGTTCTTTGGGGATAAAGTCAAGCTGGATCCGGCAGCGGGCGGTGGTTTATTGGCGCTCGATTTGGCGACCGGCAAGCCCCTCTGGCAGGCGCCCCCAGTATCCTGCGCAGGTCGCGAGCGTTGCAGCCCGGCCCAGTCGGCGGCGGTCACGGTGATTCCCGGGGTGGTGTTCTCGGGGGCGATGAGCGGCGTCATGCGAGCGTTCAACAGCGCCAATGGGGAAGTGTTGTGGCAGTTCGATACGGTGCGTGATTACCAGCCGGTGAACGGTGCCGCCGCACGCGGTGGCGCGATCGATCAGGCGGGAGTCGTTGTGGTGAATGGCTGGGTGTACATGAGTTCAGGCTATGCCAACTGGGGCGCGTTGCCAGGCAATGTGTTGCTCGCCTTTAAACCCAAATCCTGATGCCGGCTAAGAGGGTACACGCCATGTTGAACGCCAACACGATGCGGATCGCTGATGCTGCGATCGAGCTTACCTGCCCAGAGCGCGAAATTTATAATCGTGTCCTGACACTCGACGGCGCGCGTATTCTTGAACTCGGCTGCGGCCGCGCAGAGTTGACGCGCCTGATAGCGACCCAGGGCGTGGCGCGCGAAATCCTCGCCCTTGAGGTCGACGAAATTCAGCATGCTTTGAATCTGCAGTTGACCGATCTACCGAATGTCGAGTTCAAGCTCGCAGGTGCGCAGCAGATCCCGGCTGCGGATAACGCGTTCGATGTCGCGTTCATGTTTAAATCGCTGCACCATGTGCCAGCGGATCTGATGGCACCGGCGTTATGCGAGATCCATCGAGTGCTGAAGCCGGGTGGCTATCTGTATGTCTCGGAGCCGATCTTTGCAGGCGCATTTAACGATATTCTGCGCTTGTTCCATCACGAAGAACGGGTGCGAGATGCCGCGTTTATGGCCGTTAAGCGCGCCGTGACCGAAGGCATTTTTGAGCTTACCGAAGAGATCTTCTTCAACGCGCCGATCAAATTCCAGGATTTCGCGGAGTACGAGCGAATGGTGATCGGTGTCACGCATACGCGCCATCATCTGAGCGCCGAAATTTACGCCGAAGTCAAAACTCATTTTGCACGTCACATGACCCCTGGCGGCGCGCGGTTTGCGATGCCGATGCGCGTTGATCTCCTGCGAAAATCCCGACTGCGCGCCGTTTAGTCACTGAGAAAATTGATGACGAAGCCTCAATGGGCACGATGGTGGTGGTTAGGTGTGCTCTGCCTTGCCTTCGAACTACACGCGCAGGAATGGCGCAATGGCGTGGTCGTGAGCGTCCACGATGGCGACACCGCCACGGTTGAGACCACCCAGGGAAGGATCTTGCGCGTGAGATTCTACGGCGTGGATGCGCCCGAACGCGAAAACGAATACTGGCCTGACCAGGCGTTTGCGCAAGAGGCAGGTGCCTTCATGCAGAAGTTACTGCGGGACAAGGCGGTCGCCGTGCGGCTGACCGGCGACAAGACTTATGGTCGCGAAGTGGGGGAGATTTTTGTGGATGGGCGCTCCGCGACGCGAGAAATCCTGCGCGCCGGCCTCGCCTGGTGGAATACCAAGTACGCTCCTCATGATTCAGATCTTGCGCGGCTGGAACAAAACGCCCGTAAGGCCAAGCGTGGACTGTGGCGAGATGCAGAGTCGATAGCGCCTTGGGAGTTCCGCAATCGCTACCGTCGCCGCAAACACTGAATCTGGTCTAAATGGCATCTATGCGATGGGCAGTGCCAAATGAACACGTCTATCAGCGAACAAGGAGACTCTCACATGCAATTCAATTTACGCCTGGTCGTATTAGTGCTGGTCGCCACCTTGGTCGGCTATGGCTGCACCGAAGAAACCCAGAACAAGATCTCGCGGATCGGGGTCACCTGGCTCGAAGGGGATTATCGCGTGACATTTGCCGAGGGGCAGCACCTCAAACAATGGGAAGTCCGCGACAGCAAAGTCACCAGCGAACCGGCCAAGGGCTACTATTATTTCTGGGCAGTAGAGAACGGCAAGAAAATCTATGTACAGACGCCGATTGAGCGCTCCTACATTGAAGAGATCCCATAAACCGAGCGGCCCTGCTGGTTCAGTGAATCACCGCATTGATCGTAATATTCACTGAGGTATCGATACCGACTCGCAAAGGCCCCGCAGTACCCTCGATATCGCCAACGTGCGCGATTGGCTCGCCGCCACGTGAGATGCGGGCGGTCACCATCACCTGATCGGCCGTGCTAAGCTTGAACTGAGGCGCCATCGCAAGGCTATCGTCCAACGTGATGGTGAGTGGCAATTCCCTCAGTGAAAGTCGCTTCACAGCCAAGGGCATTGGCGGTCCGTTAAGCGCCTTGGCCAATACGAAGACCACGGTGTCGGGGGGCAGATCCGCCACCAATGCCTGATCGACCTTGACATTCACCACGATGCTCGCCGCCACTGGAACCGCCCTGGCCGCGACCCCGCCGGCCACCGCTTCGAGTTTCAGTCCGCTGCGCGTTTCAACTTCGCTGATCAGGGCATCGAGTTCAGCGGTCGGCAACTCGGTGGTCGCACTGGCCTGCCGCGCACGACGCAGATAGGCCAAGGCTTCGGGCGCCTTGCCGGCCTCATCGGCGGCCACCCCCGCAAGCCATAAGCCGGTCACATTTTCCGGCTCCAGCACCAAGGCGCGGTGAATGAGCTCGGTGGCCTTGCCGGCGAGCACGCCGTTGTGGGTCATCGCCAGAGCATCGGCGTATTGCAGGAGGATCGCTGGTTGATCGGGCACCAGCGCATTCAGGGTTTCGAACACGCGCACTGCCTCCCCGTATTGACCGCTTGCCATGTAGACCCGGGCCAGCCACAGGCGCGGTTCGGGATCAGTCGGTGCGCGGTCGATTCGCGCTTGTAACTGACTTACCATTTCGGTTGCATCCAGATGATTCGTCGGGTCAGTGCCAGGCGGATTGGGACTGCCGAATTTTAAATACACCGGGACAGTGACCGCCGGCAGTAACAGCAACACCAGCAGACTTAAACCGTAGCGCTCTGCTCGAGAAGGGGGGCGTGGCGCGGCGCGCTCACGCGCGGCATCCTGGAGGGTGGCGCGTGCGAGCTCGTGTTCCAGCCCAGGCAAGTGCACAACCGCGATTTCGCCATCTGCGGCGGCGAGCGCGAGGGCTTCCCGCTGCGATTGATACACATCGTTGGCGGTTCGCGTCGGTACGCGCGACGTGCGCAGACTGATCCACAAGAAGCGTGTGAGCACGATCAATAAAATAAGGCCAGCGCCCGTCCAGAAGGTCATGTGGTTCGGCTCAAGGGGAAGGAGGTTTAGGGTGCGGCGTTGACGGCACCAGGGAGTCCAGTCGGGCGCGTTCTTCAGCGCTCAAGGGGTTGTCATTCACCTTGCTGGATTGTCGTTGTATGCGCCACCACAGGACTGCCACCACGATCAATAACAGCCACGGGCCGAACCACAAACTCCAGGTGATAGGTTTGACTGGCGGACGGTAGAGCACGAAGTCGCCGTACCGATCGACCATGAAGCGCAGGATCGCTTTATCGTCCTGACCCGCATTCATCATGCGATACACTTCGTTGCGCAGATCTTGCGCGAGATCAGCGTGCGAATCGGCGAGTGACTGGTTCTGGCACACCAAGCAGCGTAACCCTTCCAGCAGAGTTTCGTAACGTGCCTGGGCAGTGGGGTCCGTGAAGGTGTGCGGGGTATCGGCGGCGCCTGCGAGATCTGCCGCGAGACACAGGAAAATCCCGATCCAGGCTAATCTACGCACCGGATTTGGCGTTCAGTTTTGCCAGCAACGGGGCAATATCTCGCTGCCAGATCTCGGGTGTCAGTGGACCCACCTGCTTATGTCTGATGATGCCATCGCGATCGATCACGAAAGTTTCTGGCACGCCATACACGCCGAGATCAAGGCCGAGCGTCCCGCCTGGGTCGAAAATACTTTGGCGATAGGGATTGCCACGTTCCGTCAGCCAGGCTTGCGCTGCCTCGCGCGTGTCCTTGTAATTCAGACCGATGATTTCAATCGCCTGCTCCTTCGCCAGGGTCACCAACAGTGGATGCTCTACCCGACAGGCACTGCACCAGGAGGCCCACACATTAAGGACTATCGAGCGGCCGCTAAAGCTCGCTTTAGTCAAGGTCGCGTTCGCATCCTCCAGTGCGCTTAATCGGAAGGCGGGCGCCGCTTTATCGATCAACGGCGATGGCACATAGCGTGGATCGAGTTTCAGGCCGATCGCCAGCACCACTACAAGGACTGCGAATATCGCGAGTGGGACAATAAATTTCATGGTGTGCTGGCTAGTGCGTGAGGGGCGCTCACCTCGCGCGTGCGCCGTCGCTCACGCATCGCAATGACGCCGCCACTGGCCATCAGCAAGGCGCCTAGCCATAACCAGCGTACAAACGCCTTGATATGCAAACGTACGCTCCAGGCACCATCGCCCAGCGGTTCACCCAGCGCGATGTAAATATCGCGCGTAAAGCCAGGCACGATACCGGCTTCGGTCATCGCCACGCTACGCACTTGATAAAAGCGCTTCTGCGGGCGCAACTCGTAACGCAGGATGCCGTCTCGTTCAATTTTGAACAGGGCTTCGGTGGCCCGGAAGTTAGGGCCGTCGAACTCCCGCAAGGAATCAAAGCGTACCGTGTAGGCACCGAGCGCGACCTGATCGCCCGGCGCCAAGCGAGTGTGAAGGTCAATGCTTTGGGTGCTGGTCAGCGAGATCCCCGCCAAGGTCACCGCAAAGCCGAAGTGCGCCAGACATTGACCGACGAAGCTACGCGGCAGGGCGCGCAGGGTGGCCCAAACTTGTCGCCGCGGCGCTACCCGAGCCCAGATGCCAGCCGCGATACTCGCCGTAATCCACAATGAAAGCAGCAGACCGGCGCTTGCACGCCAGCGTGTCGAAGGCGCGAGTACTGCTGCGGCGCCGAGCGCGATCAGCACCGCACCGCCTGCAAACAGGGCGACTTGGGTCACAAGCCGACGCAGCGAATCCTCTTTCCAGCGCGCAAATTGACCCACTCCCAGCATGATGATGAGAGGCGTCATCACCAGTGCAAACACCAAATCGAACCAGGGCGCACCCACCGAAATCTTGCCGAGACCCAAGGCATCCAGCAGCAGCGGGTAAAGCGTTCCGAGCAGGACCGTCAAGGTCGCAACCGTCAGCAGCAAGGTATTGGCGAGTAGGAAGCTCTCGCGCGAAACGACCCCATAACTGCCCCCGGCCAGCGCGCTAGGGCCCCGCCATGCGTACAGTAGCAGCGCGCCACCGACGATGACGCCTAGAATCGCGAGGACAAAAACGCCGCGCGTGGGATCGGTGGCAAACGCGTGGACCGACGTCAGCACGCCAGAACGAACCAGGAAAGTGCCGAGCAGGCTCAGTGCGAAGGTGCCGATCGCCAACAGTACCGTCCAGTTCTTGAACGAGCCGCGTTTTTCGCTGACCACCAGGGAATGAATCAACGCGATGCCTAACAGCCATGGCATGAACGAGGCGTTCTCGACGGGATCCCAGAACCACCAGCCGCCCCAGCCAAGCTCGTAATACGCCCAGAAACTGCCCAGCGCGATGCCTAAGGTTAGAAAGACCCAGGCGGCGAGTGTCCATGGGCGAGCCCAGGCTGCCCATGCGGGCGTCATACGCCCGCGAATCAACGCCGCCACCGCAAACGCAAAGGGCACCGCGAAACCCACATAGCCCATGTATAACAGCGGCGGGTGGACGATCAGGCCAACATCCTGCAACAGCGGATTGAGATCCGCCCCGTCGGCGGGTGCCGGCCACTGGCGGAGGAATGGATTCGAGGTACCGATCAGAAACAACAGAAAGGCAGTACTGACGATCCCAAGCACGGCGATGACGATCGCCGCGATGTCCTGCGGTAACTGCGTACTGCGCAGACTCACGGCGGTGGCCCAACCGGATAATATCAGCACCCATAACAACAGAGACCCCTCGTGCGCCCCCCATACTGCAGAAAGGCGGTAGAACCATGGCAGTGCTGAATTAGAGTTTTGCGCAACATAGATGACGCTAAAATCATGGCTTTGAAACGCATAGGCGAGGGCGGCGAACGCGGTGAGTAGCAGCATGAACTGCCAGCGCGCGGCAGTCGCGCCGAATTCCATCCATACGCTGCGGTTAAATGCGACACCGAGCAGCGGCACGCTCGCTTGGAGGATCGCGACCGCGAGTGCCAGCGCGAGTGCGAAATGTCCATATTCGACAATCATGGCGTCACGCTCGCAGTTTTAGGAGTCTTCAGACTCGCGGCAATTTCCGGTGGCATGTATTTCTCGTCGTGCTTGGCCAGCACTTCGCGGGCCACGAAAATGCGCTCCGCATTCAATTGACCATGGGCAACGATGCCTTGGCCTTCGCGAAAAAGATCCGGCAAAATGCCGTCGTAGGTCACCACCGTTTCATGCGCGTAATCGGTCAGCGTGAACGTGACAGCAAGACTGGCCGGATCCCGCTTGACGCTGCCCTTGACGACCATACCGCCGATGCGAAAATCGCGACCGTCTGGTGCTTTCCCCGCGGCAATGTCTCCGGGACTATAGAAGTACATCAGATTTTGTTCAAAAGACTTCAGGATCAAGCCGGTCGCGAGTGCCATGCCGACGACCAGCAAGCCTATTGTCCACATGCGACGTCGGCGCGGAGTCACGGCGCTTCACGCGTAGGGGCATTGATGACGCGAGATAGTTCAGCCATCAGGCGATGCTCCCGGCGCACCGCGAGCACCACATTGAGCGCGAGCACCAGCGCACTCAGGCCATAGGCCGACCACACAAAAAAACCATAGCCACCCATCGCAAAAAAGTCACCAAGTGTCTGCATCATGAAATTTTCCGAGCGGCGCTGTGCGCGACTGCCAAGGTCTTTACCCACTGTGCACGCTTTTCGAATTCGAGGATTTCACAGCGTGCGCGTACCAACAGGACAGCGAAATAAAAGAGTTGGTAGGCCAGCGCCATGATGAGCAGTGGTATCAGCATCGACGTCGCCATTGAAGGCGCCCCAAGTTTGGTAATGGTGGCCGGTTGATGCAGGGTGCTCCACCATTCGACCGAGTAATGAATGATTGGAATGTTGACCACCCCGACCACCGCGAGTACCGCGCCGGCGCGAGCGGCTGCGCGCCGATCATCGATCGCTGATTGTAGGGCGAGATAACCGAGATACAGGAACAGCAGCAAGAGTTCAGATGTCAGGCGCGCGTCCCATACCCACCAGGCGCCCCACATGGGTTTGCCCCACAGCGAACCAGTGGCCAGCGCCAGCGCCGTAAACGAGGCGCCGAGGGGCGCGCTCGCGCGCGCAATCACGTCACCGAGCTTCACTTTCCAGACCAGACTCGCGGCGCCCGCACACGCCATCACCAGATAGGCGAACATCGACAACCATGCGCTGGGAACGTGGACATAAATAATCCGGAAGCTTTCGCCTTGTTGGTAATCCGCCGGCGCCATGATCAGCCCGCCGTACAGACCCGTTAGCAACAGCCCTGCAGAAAGCCAGAATAGCCACGGCGAGCAGGTGGCCGCCAGCGCGTAGAAGTGCATGGGTGATGCGTATTTGTGCAGAGCCTTGAACATCAACTTAATCGTGCGCGCAGTCCAGCCGCAGCGGCAAAGGGAGCGAGGGTGGCGGCAAGGACTGCAAGTCCTGCTAGGAAATAGTGTTCGCCCGTCGTCGGCAGGCCGAGTGCCGCGTTATGGACCGCGCCGGCGCCGAAGATGAGGATCGGAATGTACAACGGCAGGATAAGCAGCGCCAGAAGAAGCGCGCCGCCGCGCACGCCGACGGTCAACGCGCTGCCGACTGCGCCGACCAGGCTGAACACCGGGGTTCCGAGCAGCAAGGTCGAGAGCAGTGCTAGGCGCGCATTTAAGGCGAGGTCGTATACATAGGTCATCAGCACGGCCATCAGAATAAGCGGTACCAGTGCGGTCAACCAGTGGCCTAAGGCCTTCATCGCACATGCCAGCGGCAGCGAGGTGGAAGTAATCACCAACTGCTCCAGGCTGCCGTCATCGAAATCGCTGCGAAAAATGTCGTCCAGGCTGAGGGTGGTGGCCAATAAGATGGAAATCCACACAATCGCCGGACCGGTTTGCCGCGTGAGGTCATCGTGCTGACCGAGCGCGAACGGGAACAGCACTGCGATCAGGCTGAAAAAAATCAGCGGTTGGACGAGCTGTCCGCGGCGACGTAGAAGTCGCAGGCACTCGCGCCGCAAAATTGCCAGTGCCGGTGTTTCTCGAATCAAGTTGCTGGCGCTGGCGAAAGCTGGAGGGTACGCAGTGACGCGTGCTGAATATCAAGCGCCTGATGGGTCGCGACGAGGGCCAGGCCTCCGGCCGCGGCATGGGCCGTCAACAACGCTTCAACCAGCGCCTTGCCCGCCCTATCGAGCGCCGTAAGCGGCTCGTCGAGAAGCCAGACTAAGGCCGGTATCAGCACTAGCCGGGCCAGTGCGACACGTTGACGCTGGCCCGCCGAAAGGCGCCCTGTCAGCACTGCGCGCAGATGTTCCAAACCAACCTGCGCGAGCGCGTCATCAAGCGAGCTGAGCAACGGCCGGTTGGCGAGTGCGACTGCGTAACGCAGGTTTTCTTCAACCGACAGGGTGGCGGTAACCCCTGCCGCATGACTGAGATAGTGGATCTGGCTTTGCCACCTGCCGGGCTCGTCTAAAAGCGGGCGATCCTGCCAAACTATCTGACCCGCGCTGGCGCAGGACAGGCCACTCAAGATTCTGAGCAAGCTGGTTTTACCGCTGCCATTGGGGCCCAGCACCTGCAGAATTTCTCCACCTTTGATCGCGAAAGAAAGATTCTGAAAGATGAGTTCGTCGCCGCGCACACACTCAAGATTGATCACCCTCAGGGTGGAAGCGGCAACAGACATGTTCCGAGAATCAGGCGTTAGGCGCGGGGTCAGGGCGGCCGAGGATCGCACCCGTAAGGCGCCGGTTATCGTGTGCCAGAAATCCCCGCCAAGCCCCCACCCGAGCCACCGCCGCCGGGCATCTTGGACGGCATGACGATTCGGGACGTCTCTTCTCGCGCCATTTCCTTAGCCCGATCGTTCAGCCGCTCAACGGCTTCGCGGACCCCCTCGGGGAATTTCGCAAACGCCTGTTCCAGGGTCTCGGCCTCCAGCTCGAACTGGACCGGAATCGGACCCATCTGCGTCATCAGCTGGGTATCGCCGATATAGTGACGAAGCCGGTCTGGATCGGGGCTGCCGTCCGGTTTGACTGGCGTGAGAACTCTGATGGAGGCCGCGTGGAGATCTGAGTACACCTCTTCGCGGTACAGATTTGTGATGTCGACGGTCATGCTATCCGGGGTCATACCTGCGCGGTTGGTCATGCGGCGAACTCCTGTTAATGCTGTTTTGCGAAGTCTAGCAAAATCTGTCGCCGGGTAGGCGCTCGCGCCGGCGCAAGAATGCGACAATGCCGTCCCGTGTGGCGGACGCTTCCGTGTTGCGCGTCGGTGTGGTGACTGTGCCGTGTTCAGAAATATTGAGGGGCTTGATGAAAATTTTAGTGACTGGAGCGGCGGGTTTTATCGGATCCCGCCTGAGCGAGCGGCTGCTGGAACGCGGCGACCAGGTGATCGGGCTCGACAATCTCAACGACTACTACGACGTTGCGCTAAAGGAGGCACGGCTCGCACGCCTGCTTCCACGGGCGAATTTCGAGTTTCATCGGCTGGATATTGTCGATCGCGCGGCGCTGGACAACCTCTTCGCGGCGGCCAAACCGCAAAGAGTCATGCACCTCGCGGCCCAGGCGGGTGTGCGTTATTCCCTCACCAATCCCCACGCCTATATCGACGCCAATATCACCGGCTTTCTGAATGTTATCGAAGCATGCCGAGCGCTGCCGGTGGAGCATCTGGTCTATGCGTCCACCAGCTCGGTGTACGGCGCCAACACGAATATGCCGTTCTCCGTGCATGATAATGTCGATCACCCCGTCTCTTTGTATGCCGCGACTAAGAAAGCCAACGAGCTGATGGCGCATACCTACAGCCACCTGTATGGACTGCCCACCACGGGGTTGCGTTTCTTCACGGTCTACGGTCCCTGGGGCAGGCCTGACATGTCGCTATTCTTGTTCACCCGCAAGATTCTTGCAGGGGAGCCGATAGACGTCTTCAACTTCGGCCATCATCGTCGGGACTTCACCTATGTGGACGATATTGTCGAGGGGGTGATGCGGTGTATCGATAGGGTCGCTACGCCATCGCCCGACTGGCACGGTGATAAGCCCGATCCGGCGACCAGCGCGGCGCCCTACAGGCTCTACAACATCGGTAATAATTCGCCGGTCGAATTGATGGACTTCATCGCGACGCTCGAGCGTTGCCTGGGGATCACCGCGAAAAAAAATCTGCTTCCGTTGCAGTTAGGGGATGTGCCTGACACCTATGCGGACGTCAGCGCATTGGTGGAGGATATCGGCTATCGACCTGACACGCCGCTAGCCACTGGCATCGCGAACTTCGTCGCTTGGTATAAGGGGTATTACGGAATCTCATGAGCACACATCATCGCAAGATCGCCGTCGTCGGTTTGGGCTATGTGGGATTGCCGGTGGCAGTCGCCTTCGGCCGACAACAGCGCACCATCGGTTTTGACATCAATGCCCGACGCATCGCCGAACTCACCGCAGGGCACGACAACACGCTGGAAGTGGAGGCTGCCGACCTCGCGGCGTCGAACATCCAGTTCACGGCCAATCCCGTCGATCTCCAGCAGGCGGACTTCTACATCGTGGCGGTGCCGACCCCGATCGATAATGCCAAACGCCCGGATATGACCCCGATGCTCAGAGCGTCCGAGACGGTCGGAAAACAGCTCAAGCAGGGCGATATCGTGGTGTATGAATCGACGGTCTACCCAGGGGCGACCGAAGAAGAGTGTGTGCCGGTGCTCGAGCGGGTGTCCGGTTTGAAATGTGGCCGCGATTTCTTTGTCGGCTATTCCCCGGAACGCATCAACCCTGGTGACAAAGAGCACACGTTCACCAAAATCACCAAAGTGGTGGCCGGACAGACCCCGGAAGTGCTCGAGATCGTGGCCAAGGTCTATGAAAGCGTGGTCGTGGCCGGCGTGCACAGGGCGGCGAGCATCAAGGTCGCGGAGGCTGCCAAGGTCATCGAGAACACCCAACGCGATCTCAACATTGCACTGATGAACGAACTCGCCTTGATTTTTCAGCGCATGGGAATCGATACGCGCGACGTGCTGGCGGCCGCCGGCACCAAATGGAATTTTCTGAAGTTTGATCCAGGTCTGGTCGGTGGCCATTGCATCGGGGTTGACCCGTACTATTTAACGCACAAAGCGCAGATCGCCGGTTATATTCCAGAGGTCATCCTTGCCGGGCGCAGCATCAACGACAACATGGGTCGCTATGTGGCGCACCAGACCGTCAAGCTGATGATTCAATCGAATCTTCCGGTTAATGGCGGTGTCGTGACAGTGCTCGGTTTTACGTTCAAGGAAGATGTGCCTGATCTTCGCAATACCCGCGTAATCGATATTATTCGCGAGCTGCAGGATTACGGCGTCGAAGTACAAGTCCACGATCCGTGCGCGCACAGCGAAGAAGCCTATGAAGAATATGGCATCCGCCTGCTGGACGAGCACTCGTGCAAGCCAGCGCATGCGGTCGTGCTGGCGGTTCCTCATCAGCAATACTTGGCGTGCGGCTGGACGGGCATTCTCAACCGATTAGGCCACAAGCCGGGGGTCGTGATCGACGTCAAGGCCAAATTGGATCGCGACACTCGCCCCGCCGGCATCGTGCACTGGAGGCTGTGACGTTATGCGTGTAGTCATCATTGGGACAGGCTATGTGGGTCTAGTTTCTGGCGCCTGTTTCGCGGAGTTTGGAGCGGAAGTGACCTGTGTCGATGTCGACGCGCAGAAGGTCGCGCGCCTGCACGCCAACGAGATTCCGATTTACGAACCGGGGCTGGATGCGCTGGTGGCCAAGAATGTGCGCGATAAGCGCCTGAGCTTTACGACCCATCTGCAGGAAGTCGCGGGCGAAGCGGACTTGGTGTTCATCGCCGTCGGTACCCCGAGTCGGCGTGGCGATGGTTTCGCGGATCTGTCCTACGTCTACGAGGCTGCGCGCCAACTGGCCGGCGAATTGCGCGGCTACACGGTCATTGTGGATAAATCCACAGTGCCCGTCGGCAC
>JAYTEX010000111.1:0-4361 GCA_043734785.1 Pseudomonadota bacterium
CGGCATGCCGCCCGCGACCCTGTGCAGGATTTCCGCATATTCATCCTCAAGATAGTAGATCAATAGATTCCGTCCGAGTCGATTGAACATCGCCGCGACAAAAGCTTCCTCGGCGAGCTCCCGGCACCACTGCAGCGCGAGTAAGCGACCGAGAAGGCCCGCGACAAGGGACTCTACCAGCGCATCCTGCAGCACGGGATGGTCACCCTTCAGGTGCTCGAACATCAGCAGGCCATTGCAAAGGAGGCGTACGGTTTTAGTACCGAGCCGTGCAATGGCTTGTGCGACTGTCGTGGCGCCGGCGTCAGCGCGCGCGAAGATCGCTGTGTTGGCGATCTTCAGTAACCGATTGGTCAGGCTGAAATCGCGCATCACAACCGCGGCCAGTTCATGCAAACCGGACTGACTGTTTTCATCCGTCAGCCGATTGATCTCGTTGATGCTGTTAGAAAAAGCCGGGAACTCGGGCCGTCGTTGTAGGCGCCGCAACAAAAACTGGGCCGCGAGATCGTGGTTCTCGCGGGCGGCGGCCACCGCGCTCGCTTCGCGCAACGCACCCAACATCTCGCCTGCGTGCTTGAACCGGCGCGCGGGCACACGCGACAAGGCATCTCGAATCACACTGACCACTTCCGGTGGTGCCCCTCGCCCCTCCATTACCTGCCAATCAAACCGTGTCTGCTGAATTTGCGCGGCAATATCCTTGAGCTTTTCCGCGTTCGCAGCTGGATGCCCGACCAGGATTTCATAGAAAATGAGACCAAGCGCGAAAACATCGGTTCGCCTGTCGAGGGGCGCACCCGCTATATGCTCCGGGCTCATGTAGCGAGGGGTACCCTGGATATTCTCTTCGTTGTCGATCTTGGTGCTAGTGGTCACGAAGCGTGAAAGACCAAAGTCCATCACCCGCAAGGTACCGCGCGAATCGATCAGGATATTATTAGGTGATAGATCAAGGTGCGCGATGTCGAGTGCATGCGCGGCTGCGACACCTTCCGCAATCTGGGTGAATTTTGCGCTGGCGGTCGGGACATCAAGAACGGTTGTCTTCAGATAATTCTTAAGCGGAGTACCGTCGACAAATTCGAAGACCAGATAGGGCAGTCCGTTCTCACTACCGGCTTCGAACAGCGGGACCACATGGGCATGCGCGATTTTAGCGACCGTACGAGCCTCTGCGAAGAACTGCTCGAGCGTCGTTTGCGTATCCCGTTGCCGATTCAGGATCTTGAGCGCGACCTTGCGTTCGAGCCGCGGATCCCATGCCAGAAAGACCCGCCCATGCAGGCCACCGCCGAGTTTCGACAACAGTTCGAATCGATTGAAATAGGGCTTCTTGGCCGGTTGCATCGCGGGGGGGCACGCTCCTTCCCCCGGATATCGGTCCCGGGCCGAATATCTTTAACGAGCCTAGATAGTCGTCCCTGAAAAAGTCGCTTCTATCGCCGCCAAAGCGCATACGGGCAGCGTGTTCAAGGTAGGTTGGGGTGAGGGCCGCGAACCCCAACAACCCGATCGGGTTTCGTATCTGCGCGCGACTTTGCAAGCTTTCGCTCGGCTTATCCCGCAAATCTTGCAAAATCATCTCGCCACAATGCGAGCAGTTCCCTATTTTCACCGCGCAGAATGCTTTTTTCAGGGACGACTAGATAACCCGCATCAGCCCTTCCTGCGCAACCGAGACGACCAACTCCCCCTGCTGATTGTAGAAAGTCCCGCGGGCCAGCCCGCGCGCGCCAGCGGAAGAGATACCTTCACAGTAGTAGAGCAGCCATTGGTCCAGACGGAATGGGCGATGGAACCACATGGCATGGTCCAGGCTCGCGACCACCAGATTCTCATTCGTCAGCTGGAAGCCATGGTGGGCCAACAAGGTCCAGATCAGGCCGTAGTCCGACAGATAGGCCAGCATGGCACGGTGCAACGCGGCGTTATCCGGCAAGTCATCGGTGGCGCGAATCCACGCACGCCGCAGCGGGGTCCCTTGTGGGTCGTGGCTGCCATCGAGACCATCGATGGCCCGGATCTCGAACGGCGCCACCACGGTCATCATGCGCTGGTAGCGCGCCGACAGGGTATCGAACTTATCCCAGTTCCAGCGCACCGCATCGACCGCCTCGGGCGGCGGGACTTCCGGCATGGTGCGCTGGTATTCAATGCCCGCTTCGTGCTTATGAAACGAAGCTTCGAGCGTGAAGATCGGCTGGCCGTGCTGGATTGCGGTGACTCGCCGCGCGGAAAAACTCTTGCCGTCGCGACTGCGATCGACCGAATAGATCACCGGAGAATGTGAATCTGCTTCGCGCAGAAAATATCCATGCAACGAATGCAGCGCACGATCTTCGTCGACCGTCATCTGTGCCGCAGTGCTGGCTTCGCCCAGCACTTTACCGCCGTAAACACGCTTGACGATCGTGTCGCTGATCGCTCCCCGGAAAAGATTCTCTTCGAGTTTTTCGAGCGCGAGACCTGCGAGCAGGGTCTGGAGCCTGGGATTCATTATTGGAACGCGTAGTCTGCCGTTGGAAAAACGCCGGTCTTCACTTCGCGAACATAGGATTCGATCGCGGCGTGGATACCGCCGCTGCCACCCATATAATTTTTCGAGAAGCGCGTGCGCTTGCCAGGGGCGATATCGAGAATGTCGTAGAGCACCAATATCTGCCCATCGACCTGTGGCCCGGCACCGATCCCGATCACCGGAATTTTGGAAGCCCGCGTAATCTCTGCGGCGAGACCCATCGGCACACACTCGAGCAGCAGGATATCAGCACCCGCCGCCTCTAGCGCGCGCGCGTCTGCCAGCATTTTCGTCGCAGTTTCCGGCTCTCTCCCCTGCACGCGGTACGCGCCGAGTTTGTGGATCGCCTGCGGCGTCAGCCCCAGATGCGCGCACACCGGAATTCCGCATTCGGTCAGTCTCGTGACCATGTCCAGTTGTAGCGCACCCCACTCGAGTTTCACGACCTCGGCGCCCCCTTCTTTCATCAGACGCGCTGCGTTGTGTAGGCATTCATTCGGTGAGTGATAGCTCATGAATGGCATATCGGCCATCACCAATGCACGTTTAACACCACGCAGGACCAAACGCGTGTGGTAGATGATGTCGTCGACCGTGACGGGGATGGTCGTGGCATGGCCTTGCACCACCATGCCTACCGAATCACCGACCAGAATGAAATCGCAGCCCGCCTCGTCGAGCACCCGGGCAAACGCCGCGTCGTAGGCCGTGAGCGAGGCGATCGTCACGCCATCGGCTTTCATCTGCCGCAAGGTCTGCGTCGTGACTTTCTTAGGGTTTTCCGCGTGTGTGCTCATAGTGCTGTCCTAGGCGGGTCGCCGCCTGCTTGGTGGCCACTCCGTGCATGAAGCGCGTCATTTCAATCGGCGCGCGCGCATGCTGCCCCTTGCCGATGGTGTCGATTCCGTCGTGCGCCTCCACGTCGAAGGTGACCAAGGATTTAGAAACCTCGACGACCTTGGCGGTGACGGTGACTTCGAAGCCGACCGGGGTGGCAGCGAGGTGCTTCACATTCACCAGCACACCGACCGAGACCCAGCCCGCCGGCAGGAACTGCTTGAGTAGATCCGTGCACGCGACTTCCATCAACAGAATCATGTTAGGTGTCGAATACACCGGCGGGAGTTCCGGGACTCGCGCCTGCACAGTGAGATCGTGGGTGATGGTAAGCGTCGCGCGATGCGCGGCGCCAACGGGAACGATTTCCTGCAGATTCATCCTTGGGGTCCTATCGTGGTCCAGACATGCGCGGCAATGACGCCTTGCCTCAGGCCGCCAGCGTGCCCATCCACGCAATAATCGCTTCAGCAATTTCCGTCGGCGAATCTTCCTGGATGAAGTGCAGTCCTTTCACCGTCACCTCCTGTTGATTGGGCCAGGTACGGGCCAATTCACGGGGGCGGCCCGTCATGATCATGCCCGGATCGGCGTTGATGAACAGCTTAGGAATGCGTGTCTCGCCCAACCATTGCGCATACTCCGTCACCCGCTCACACACCTCTGGTGGATGGCCTTCTATGGGGATTTGATTCGGCCAGTCCAGCATCACGCGACGGTCCTCGCCCTCGTTCCGGAATGGCGCGCGATAGGTCTCCATTTCGAGAGCGGTAAGTTCGCGCAAGACAGACTTCGGTAACACGTTTTCCACGAATGCGTTCTTCTTCAGGATCGCGCCTTCGCCTGCAGGAGAGCGGAAGGCCTGAAATATTCCGCGTGCTGCATCCGGCCAGTCCGCCCACGTCAGCGGCATCACGATGCCTTCCATATGGCAGATGCCGCGGACTGCGTCCGCATGACGCCGGGCCCAGTCGAAACCCAAGGCCGTTCCCCAGTCATGCAG
>JAYTEX010000112.1:0-2559 GCA_043734785.1 Pseudomonadota bacterium
GGCCGTTTCTTGCTCTTCGCGGGTGGCGTGCCCGCCTACCGTGAGATCTTTGCCGACGTCGCTGCCAAGGGCTACGAGGGCTTCGATCTCAGCTAATCGCCGCTGCCCTGTCTGAGGGCCATCCGTGCGGTCACCATTCAACCGGATGGTAGCCCTGCCGTAGGTCGAACTCACGCGCTTTCTCGGTACCTGGCGGGTAGGGCAAGTAGCCTGCGGCCCGGCCATTGCAGCTGTATGCGTTGATCTACGCGGCGCTGCGCCGCCCAAGGCCGGCGATTCCAACCAACGATTTAGGGATCGCGGCAAGCTGTCTCGAACATGGCGTTGCATTGCTGACGCTGTCGCAGCGTCGCGCTGAGCAGCCTCACGACCGTCGATATTCCCGCACGCAGTTCACGCCCGATTTCGGCGAGTGAAATCGGCGCGTCGCTTACGCCCGCGGCCCAGTTCACGACCAGCGCGCAGTTGGCGTAGCGCAAGCCAGCTTCGCGCGCCAGTGCCGCCTCGGGCATGCCGGTCATGCCGACGATGGTGCAGCCGTCGCGCGCCATCCGCGAGATCTCGGCGGCTGATTCCAAACGCGGTCCCTGGGTCGCCCCGTAGACGCCTGTGCGAACGACGGCCAAGCCAAGCTCGCGTGCGGCGGTGATCAGGCTGGCGCGCAAGTCCTCAGAGTACGGATTGCCGAACTCGATGTGCTCGAGTAACCCATCGCGGCCGTCGTAGAAGGTATGTTCCCGCCCATAGGTGTAGTCGATGATCTGATCCGGAATCACAATGGCGCCTGGCCCGACGTCGGGCGCGATGCCGCCGACGGCCGTGACAGCCAGCACTTCGCGCACGCCGAAATCCCGCAGGGCCGCGATGTTGGCGCGATAGTTGATGCCATGGGGTGGGAACGCATGCGTGGGGCCGTGACGTGGCAGGAAAATGACCGGCGTGCCATCGAGTGTGCCGTCTAACAACGCCGCCGATGGCAATCCGTAATTCGTGCTGACGCGGTGCACCGTGCGCGGAATCAGCGTGCCTAGCTGGTCGAGTCCACTGCCCCCGATAATCGCGAGCGTCGTCATGTACCCTGCACCGCGTAGATGCCCGGACCGTTGCGCCAGAAAGTTTTGTAATCCATGCCGTATCCAAACAAATACCGATCAGGCGTCACGAGCGCGTGGAAATCGGTTTTGGTGAGGCCCGGACGGGTTGCCATTTCCTTGTGCACGAGCACGGCGGTCAGCGTCTCGTGGGCACCCATGCGCGCGCACTCCCGGGCGGCGGCCTGCAGGGTAAGGCCGCGGTCGAGGAGGTCATCGATAATCAGGACCGAGCGCCCGTTAACGGTATCCGGTGGGCGCCTGATCCACTCGATCTGGCCACCGCTTATTTCCGCGCCGTAACGGGTGACATGGAGGTAATCGAGCTGCAGCGGAAAATCGAGATGCGGCAGCAGCAGCGCCGTGGGGACTAGACCACCGGTCATGGTCGCCAGTAGCAACGGTTGAGAGGCCCCGAGCCGTTCCGTGATGCGTTCCGCCATGCGGCGCACTGCAGTGTCGATTTGAGCGCTCGTAAAGAGCAGATCGGCGTTTTCCCGCGCGCGCCTTATTTCGTCCAGTGCGAGCGAATTCACAGGGGCCGTGCTTTGGCGAGCGCCGAGCGTCCGGCCCAATCCTTCGCGAACTGAAACGCGGAGCGACCGCTGCGTGAGCCATGCAGTAGGGCCCATTGCAACGCGGCGCGCTCCGTGTCCGGGGCGCTTGTTGCTTCGATCCCGAACGTCCGCAGCCAATGGCGCACGATGTCAAGGTAGCGATCCTGGGTATAGGGGTGGAAGGAAAGCCACAGTCCAAAGCGCTCGGACAGCGAAATTTTCTCCTCTACCGCTTCGCTCTGGTGAATTTCCCCATCCATCGCCTGCGCATCCTGGTTATCACGCTGGCGTTCGGGCACCAGGTGGCGACGGTTGGAGGTCGCATAAATCAGTAGGTTGTCCGGCGTCGCCGAAATTGAGCCGTCGAGCACGGTCTTCAATGCGCGATAAGTCGAGTCATGCTCGTCGAAGGAGAGATCGTCGCAGAAAACAATGTACCGTCCTGGGCGCGTGGACAGCAATTCGACGATAGAGGACAGATCGACCAGATCTGCACGGTCCACTTCCACCACGCGCAAGCCGTCGTGCACATAGGTGTTGAACAGCGCTTTGATGAGCGATGACTTGCCAGTTCCACGCGGCCCCCATAACAACGCGTTGTTGGCGGGTAAGCCCGCCAGAAATTGTCGGGTATTCCGATCCAGCTCGTCGCGCTGAAAATCAATGTGCTGCAGATCAGACAGTGCCACGGCGTTAAAATGGTGGATGGCGTGCAATGACCCCACGCCATTTCGCTTGCGCCAACGCCAGGCGACCCCTTCTTCGATAATGGGCGCCATGGCGCCCGGTAGCACGCGTTCAAGTCGGCTTATCAGCGCCTCGGCGCGTGCAAAAAAATCATCGGCGCTAGTCATCGTGCTCCCTGCGGAAATCTTGCGGAAATTGACGGCCTCATTGTAGCGGAGCGCTGA
>JAYTEX010000113.1:0-13204 GCA_043734785.1 Pseudomonadota bacterium
ACCGCATGACGGCACCCCGTCATCGGCCCAGGAAGCACTCCAGGAGCGGGTTGCAGGCAAGTGCACGGTCTTGGTTGGGCAATCAGGCATGGGCAAATCGAGCCTCATTAACGCGTTGGTGCCCAACGCCGCTGCGGTCATCGGCGAACTATCGGTGGCACTCAAGGCCGGCAAGCACACCACGACGTTTTCGCGCCTGTACCGTATCGACGCGCAAAGCACCATCATCGACTGCCCGGGCATGCAGGAAGTCGGCCTCCATCATTTGAGCCACCGCAGTCTGGAAGCTGGCTTTCAAGAATTTGCGCCATTCCTCGGCTTGTGCCGGTTCGCCGATTGCCGCCATGTCCACGAGCCTGATTGCCTGATCCGAGCCCATGTCGAAAGCGGCGAGATT
Source organism: Pseudomonadota bacterium (assembly GCA_043734785.1). Classification (GTDB taxonomy): domain Bacteria; phylum Pseudomonadota; class Gammaproteobacteria; genus CAIKBL01. The sequence continues at coordinate 398 of JAYTEX010000113.1, forward strand.
AACCGCGAGCGCCTCGCGCTGTTTCAAAAGCTCGTCGCAGAAGCCGGATCGTAATGAGCGGCGCGCGGCGATGATCAACTGAGTTCGCGGTGCCGCCACTACCTGTTAAGGTTTGGCGGCCCGGTCGAACTGACTTTCTTCTGGCGAGGACAGACTCATGCGCACCAAAGACGGACCCAATAAACCGCCCGCGAAACCCGTGCATGTGGTGCGCCCGTCCACTGCGGTCCTGACCCGCGGTTTCGATCCTGGGCTTTCTGTCGGGTCGGCGCGTCCGGCGGTTTTTCGCTCGTCCACTTATGTATTCTCCAGCCCGGAAGCGGCTGAGCGCGCCTTTGCCATCGCCTTGGGCAAGGCCGAGGCAGCACCCAACGAAAGCGTGGACCTCATCTATGCGCGGCTCTCGCATCCGAATGCCGAAATCTTTGAGGATCAGATCGTGCCACTGGAACCAGGCGCGCTGTCGGCGGCGGTGTTCAATTCCGGCATGGCCGCCATCTCGACTTTACTCCTTACTCACTGTCATCCCGGAAGCTCGCTGATTTACACCACCCCGTTGTACGGTGGAACCCACCATTTAATCCGTCATGTGATAGCACCGCTCGGCGTCAAACTGGTACCGGTGCCCGCCGGCGCAACCGAAGCACTGCGGTCCGCAATCGCCGACTCCCGACAGCCCAGCTTGGTGTTCATCGAAACGCCGGCGAATCCTACCTTACGCATGACGGACATCGCGGCCGCCGTTGCCGCCGCACGGCAACACGCGAACAAACCGCTCGTGTGTGTGGACAATACGCTGCTCGGACCAGGGTTCCAGCATCCACTGTTGTTGGGTGCGGATCTCAGTGTCTACTCCGCAACCAAATACATTTCGGGTTTCAGTGACCTCTTGGCGGGCGTGGTGCTTGGTCGCGATCGCGATCGCATCGTAGAACTGTGCGCAATCCGCGCCATCCTCGGCAACATTCTGCAGCCCGACGAATGTTGGTTATTGACTGGGCGCCTGCCGACCGTCGGGCTACGTATGAAACGACAAAGCAAGAATGCGATGCGCATTGCCGAAGCGCTGGCCACGCATCCCAAGGTGCGCAAGCTGCACTATCCCACGCATTTCGATGACGCCGAGCAGATCCGGATCCGCGACGCGCAGTGCAGTTACCCGGGTGGTTTGTTCTCGTTCGAACTTAAGGGCGGGAAAACTGCGGCATTTAATTTTCTCCGCCGTCTTTCAATCGCGCACAATGCCGTCAGTCTCGGCGGCGTCGAATCCCTCGCCTGCCACCCGGCGACGACGACGCACTCGGAAATGACCCGGGAGGAACTGGCTGCCAGTGGCGTTACTGATAGCCTGGTTCGCGTGGCGGTCGGCATCGAAGACTGGCGTGACTTGCTGCACGACTTCACCCAGGCGCTCGGATGATCATGTCGCGAGTGTCTAGGTGATCTATCCCGGTGGACTCGGATCAATGCGCAAGCAACAGATTGCAGCAGCGGTGGGTAATGAAGTAGCGGGTAAAGCTGCCGAATAGGAGTTCCGCGACCCACGAGTGCGAGTACCCGCCCATGACCAATAAATCGGCGCCTATCTCGCGATATAACGCCGCGAGCTGAAGCGGCGGATCGTCCGCCGCGGGCAAGGTCGTCGAGGTGGCGGTTACTTGATGTTCGTGGAGCAGGTAATCCGCGAGCTCGCGCGCGCTCGGCACCATAGGGGGATCGTTGGCATCCTCGATTGAGACCACAGAAACCTGGCGGGCGACGCGCAGCATCGGCAGCGCGCTTTGGATCGCACGTTTGGTCGTGGCGGCCGGTCTCCAGGCGATGATTACCGCCATATCGGCGAGGCTTGCGGCGCTTGGTGGGGCGTTGATCAACGCAATTGGCCCGCCACTGCCCAGGAGGATACGTTTGCTCAGCAAGTCGATGACGACCGGATCCGATTCGAATCCCGCGACCACCAAATCGTTCAGGTAGCCGAGTGCTTCCAGTTCGGCTTCGGTGGTTTGCGGCAAGTCGACGCACGCGCCCCACACTAGGCTAGGCCCCGCGTGTAAGGCGTTAAACGCGGTTTCTGCTGCCGCCATCCGCTCCCTGAGTTGTGTCGTGTAGTGCTCGCCGAGCAAGGGTTGGGCAACGGAGTAGCCTTCGAGGCCGACGACCATCTGATAGTCTCGCCACTGTTCGGCCCCCACTACCGTGCGCGTGTCGGCGACGAACCGGCAGGTGGCGACGCTGCCGAGCCCGGTGGCCAGCTGCGTCGCGAACTGCACCGACGCAGTATCGTGCGGCGTTCCTGAGTAGAGAACGGTGATTTTGCTCATGACGGTGCACTCCTTATGCCTGCCAATCTAAACCACGAGGACGCTGGCGCCCCGCGAGGAAGCTCGATGGACGGGGACCACCGGCGCTCCACCGCGTTGGCGCGGCTGCTATGTTTAGTGTAGTTCGCGAATCGCGTGTGTGGGCGTTAATGTGTGTGGGCGTTAAGCGGAGGGGCGATGAATAGCGGTCCTGATCCTGTCCCGGATGATTCACGCTGGCGGCCGATACTGACCGCGCGCGCGGCAATCGGCGCGACCAAATTTGCCGACGAACACGCTCAGGTCGCTGACTTGCTGGCCCAGCTCGGGTTCGCGGCCGCGGGCCAGCAGACGGCGAGCGCACTCGCGGTGGCGATTGTGCGCGCGGCGCGAGCGCGCGGGCATACGCACGGCTCGCTGGAGGCTTTTTTGCAGGAGTTCGATCTCCAGACTGAGGAGGGTGTGACCCTGCTGTGTCTTGCCGAAAGCCTGCTGCGGGTGCCGGACGCGGCGACCGCCGATCGGTTGATCGCGGAGCGCATAGCAGGGGGCCACTGGGCGGCACATCTCGGGCATACGGAGTCGTTGTTCGTCAATGCCGCGACCTGGGCGCTGATGCTGACGGGTCGGGTGCTTGAGCCGACGTCGGCGAACGCAAATCCGAGCGCGTGGCTGGCTCGTTTAATCAAGCGCGCTGGTGAGCCCGTGATCCGGGCAGCGCTCAAGGCGGCCATGCGGATTATCGGCGACCAGTTCGTGATCGCGCCAACGCTTGAAGCTGGATTGCAGCGCGCGGGTGAGCGATGCGCCTCCTTCGACCTGCTGGGTGAAGGTGCCCGCAATGACGCGCAGGCGCTGCACTACTACGCGGCGTATAAGGCCGCGATCAGTACGCTCGGCACCGCGCGTGTGCCACGCGATCCGCGGTTCGGCCACGGGATCTCCGTGAAGCTATCCGCGCTCGAACCGCGCTATGAAGAAACCTGCCGCGAACGCGTGTTCCAGTGCCTCTACCCGCGCGTGCGTGAACTCGCAGTGATGGCCGCCGCGGTCGGTATTGGCTTGACGCTGGATGCCGAAGAGGCAGACCGTCTCGAACTCTCGCTCGATATTTTTGAGCGTCTGGCGCGCGACCCGGCGCTCGCGCATTGGGCGGGACTGGGGTTGGCAGTCCAGGCCTATCAGAAACGGGCGTTCGCCGTGCTGGCATGGGTGTGTGATGTTGCGCGCGCGCGGCCTGCGGGCCTCCAGGTCCGGCTGGTGAAAGGTGCCTATTGGGACACTGAAATAAAGCTCGCACAGATCAACGGGCTGCCGGATTATCCGGTCTTCACCCAGAAAGCGGCTACCGATCTGTCCTATCTGGCCTGCGCCGAACGGTTGCTCGCCGCAGGACCGCTGCTTTATCCGCAATTCGCGACCCATAATGCAGCGACGATTGCGGCGGTGTTGACCTTGGCTGGCGAGCACCGCGATTTCGAGTTTCAACGTTTGTATGGCATGGGCGAGTCGATCTACCGTGCGGCGGCGTCAGTCACGGGGCGCGAATTGCCGCTGCGCGTATACGCCCCGGTCGGCAACCACCAGCAATTACTGCCCTATTTGCTACGACGCCTGCTCGAGAACGGCGCCAATACCTCCTTCGTGAATCGCGTGTTCGATCACGGCCTCACGCCCGAGGCACTCGTCACGAACCCGATCGAATCCCTTGCGGCCAGCCAGTGCGACCAGCGCTTGCCGCGCCCGCGCGATATCTTGTTGCCGCTGCGTGCCAACTCACCAGGCGTCGATCTCGCTGACCACCGCGAGCGCGCCCGTCTGAGTGACGCGACCGCGCGCGTGGGCTACGCCATCGTGGGCCCCATCGTAAACGGTCATTGCGAACTGCTTGGGTCTACGCGCTTGGTGCGCAATCCGGCCCGACAGGGCGAGGTACTCGGCCTTGCCGCCGATGCAACGCGCGCGCAGATAGCGGTGGCCTTCGCGACGGCCGAGAAGGCTCAGGCAGAGTGGGACGCCGCCGGCGGCGCGGCGCGCGCGGACGTCTTACTGCGCGCGGCCGCAGAGCTGACGCGGGCGCAAGAACCGTTGATCCGTTTGCTCGTGCGCGAAGCAGGCAAGACCCAGCGAGATGCGCTTGATGAATGGCGCGAAGCGATCGACTTCTGCCACTACTACGCGCATGAGGCGCGACGCTATTGCGCACGCCCCCAAGTCTTTGCCGGACCCACCGGTGAAACCAACGAAGGCACTCTGCACGGGCGCGGTGTGTTCGCCTGCATTTCGCCCTGGAATTTTCCGCTCGCCATCTTCACCGGACAGGTGACGGCAGCGCTGGCCGCCGGCAATGCTGTGCTCGCCAAACCCGCCGAGCAAACGCCGCTCATCGCCGTGATGGTGACGCGCCTGTTGCACGCGGCAGGCGTACCGCCTGAGGTGCTACACCTGTTGACGGGTGATGGCGCAGTCGGCGCGGCGTTGATCGACCAGCATCCGCTTGCGGGTGTGGCGTTTACCGGATCCATCTCAGTGGCGCAGGCGATCAACCGCCGACTCGCGCTGAAGGCCGGACCGATCACGCCCTTGATCGCTGAAACCGGAGGTGTGAATGCGCTGGTCGTCGACTCGACAGCGCTGCTTGAGGCCGTTGTCGACGATGTGATTCGCTCCGGGTTCCATGCCGCAGGACAGCGTTGTTCGGCGCTGAGGGTGTTGTTGGTCCAAACCGAGGTGGCGGACACCCTGATCGCGTTACTCAGCGGGGCGATGGATACCTTGGTGGTCGGCGATCCGGCCGATTTCGCGACGGACATCGGACCGATTATCGACGGCACTGCGCAGGCCCGACTCGACGCACATCTGAACCTGCTAAGCCGCCAGGCGCGGATCCTGCACCAGCATCCTGGCGCCATCGCTGCGGGCCTTGGCAATTACTTCGGGCCGGTGCTGGCCGAGATCTCCGATTGGTCGTTGGTGACCCGCGAAATCTTCGGTCCCATCGTGCATCTCAAGCGCTTTGCGGCGGAGGATTTGCGGCAGGAGATCGACAGTTTGCGGGCACTCGGTTACGGCTTGACACTCGGCATCCACACTCGGCTCGCCAGCCGCGCACGCGAAATTGCGATTCGGAGCGGCGTCGGCAACCTCTATGTAAACCGCAATATGGTCGGTGCAGTGGTCGGCGTGCAGCCGTTCGGTGGTAGCGGTCTGTCGGGAACCGGTCCGAAAGCCGGTGGCCCTTACACGCTTCTACGCTTCATGCAGGAACGCACCTATACCGAAAACACCGCCGCGACTCGCGGCAACGTTGAGCTCTATCACACGGCCAAGTAGGGCGCCCGATCGCGGGTTGGCCTCACCAAAAGCGCGATCCGTCGACAGTTTGCGCCAGATTAAGTAGTCGTTCCTGAAAAAAGCATTCTGCGCGGTGGAAATAGGGGACTGCTCGCATTGTGGCGAGATGATTTTGCAAGATTGGTGGGTTGAGCAGAGCGAAAGCTTGCAATATCGCGCACAGACACGAAACCCAATCGGGTTGTTGGGGTGATCTTGACCCGATTGGGTAGGTTGGGGTGAGCTTGCGAAGCCCAACAGTGAGTAGACCCGCTCGCGCGGCTACTCGGATTCGCGACAACTCGCCTGACACAGGGGGTCACTCGGCGGATCATGGAGGTTGGGGTTCGCGGCACTCACCCCAACCTACGTTGAACACGCTGCCGGCAGGTGATCGCGGCGCTAGAAGATTGGGTAGGTTGGGGTGAGCTTGCGAAGCCCAACAGTGAGTTGTCCAGCTCGCGCGAATACTCGGATTCGCGTCTACGCGGTCACTTGGCGGATGGTTGATGTTGGGGTTCGCAGTACTCACCCCAACCTACGTTGAACACGCTGCCCGCATGCGCTTTGGCGGCGCTAGACGATTGGGTAGGTTGGGGTGAGCTTGCGAAGCCCAACAGTCAGTTGTCCCGCTCGCGAGGCTACTCGGATTCGCGTCTACGCGGTCACTTGGCGGATGGTTGATGTTGGGGTTCGCGGGGCTCACCCCAACCTACCTTGAGCACGCTACCCGCATGCACTTTGGCGGCGCTAGAAGCGACTTTTTCAGGGACGACTAAGTACGGGCAACTGAGGAAGATGCGGTGCTAGTCACTATTTCAATTTGCGCAAAAAATCCTTGGTAAAGAATTTGTCAGGTATGTTCCGCAACTTAAGATTGCTGTAGACCAAGACCGATTGCTCGCCCTTCTTTAGCGCATCGATCAAAATCAGCTTGGTGGGGCGAATCTTGCCGCCGAGATCTTTGTAATCCTGGTACAAGCCCGTTTTCATGAGGCGCTTGGAAAGCGTGTAGAACTCACCCTTGAGCGGACGATTGGAAGCTTTTTCGACCCAGTAAAGCACGCGGTGATAGGTCACGCCTTTGCGCGCCGCCGTGAGTTCGAGCACCACGCACTGCTTGCCGCCAAACACCTCCTCTCTCACCAAGGCGGCCTTGTAATCGCCCGCGAAATTTGCTCGCGCCAAATCCCCATTCGCGACCTGGCCGGTCAGGCGCTGCGAAAGTGGGAGCCGGACCGGCTGTGACACCTCGGGTAGAAACACCCACAGATCAGCGCCACGCATGAGCATCACCTGGCCCGCTTCGGAAGCCGGGGTGAGCGTACGCACCACACTTTTCTCGTGGCCGTTCTGTAGGACCTGGTATTCGTGGAATTCGGGGCTTCGGTTCGGTACCAAGGTGGCCACCTTCACGCTGACCTGAAATCCGTCCTGTGGAAACCGGATGTTATCAGCGGCGGCAACGATCGCTGTCGCATCAGTCGTCGCGCTCGCCGCCAATCCGGTTAATGAAAACGCCAGTAGAAGAATCGTCACTGTCAGTTCTTTGAATCGCATATGAAGCCGTGCTCGTGAGTTGTGAGTGCTGCTTGAGTGCCTACCAGGGCGCGTGACCGGTTATCAGAAAGCGAGTCTAATACCTTGTTATGTTGCGATATTCATTGTGTTAGCATCGTACACCATCTGGTCGAAGGCGAAATGGTTAGTGGAAATTTCATGACGATTGATTCGAACCTAACTTCCGCACCTAGCGGACTGTTTCCCGGCACTGCCGCCTGATGTCAGTCGTGCGGGTGGAACATGTCTGGAAGGACTATACGCTGGGAACGCAGACCGTCCATGCACTTCAAGATATTTCAATGGTCGTGGCGCCCGGCCGCTTTCTGGCGATTGCAGGGCCTTCCGGCAGCGGCAAAACCACCTTGCTCAATCTGATCGGCTGCATCGATACCCCGACCAAGGGCGATATTTTCATCGGTGATGAAATGGTCAGCCGCAAGACCCCCGACGAACTCGCCGATCTGCGGGCGCGCACGCTCGGCTTCGTATTCCAGACCTTCAATTTGTTGCCCGTACTGTCCGCCGCCGAGAACGTGGAGTATCCCATGCTCCAACGTAAGGAAATTTCCAAAAAGGAACGCTTGTCGCGCGTGAAGCATTATCTTGAGACCGTCGGCTTGAGCACCAAAATGCACCATCGCCCGAACGAATTAAGCGGCGGACAACGTCAGCGCGTGGCGATTGCGCGGGCACTGGCGGGCGGACCGAGCATCATTCTTGCCGATGAGCCGACTGCCAACCTGGACTCCAAAACCGGCGAAAGTATCCTCGCACTTATGAAACACATCAACGAAACGGAACGCACCACCTTCGTGTTTTCAACGCACGATTTCCGCATCATGGAAATGGCCGATAGAGTGGTTAGCATTGCTGACGGAAAGCTTGTGATATGACTCAGCACCCTGCCTGGAAACTAGCGATGCTTGGTAGCCTGTTCGTGGCGATGAATGTGTGCGCGCAGGAGAGCATGGACTCGCTGTTCGAAGAGACGGCGCCGGAAAGCACGCCGCCATCGGTGGAGCCCCCTGCGCCTGACGCCTCTTCGATGGACGACCTGTTTGAACATGCAGAGCCCGCAGCTGCGCAAGAAAGCGTACCGCAACTTGGCGCGCCACCGGCGGCGGATGCGGCGTCCCTCGATGATTTGTTTGAACCCGAAGCGATCCCTGGTGCGACGGTTGCCAAAGCGCCTGCGGAGCCGCCCCCATCCAAGGTCAAAATCAGCGGCTTCGTGCAGAACGAATTAGGGTTTGCTTATGCCGACGACGGCCATTTCTCTAAGTTTAAAACGCTGGCCAAAGTCCGCTTGAATGGGCGACTGAGTGACCGAGTGTCTTTTCAACTGGGGGGTCATGTGCAGTATGACCCGGTATTCGAATTTGAAACCTTCTATCCGGATGCGGTCGAGGACGACCAGAAATTCGATGGGTATGTGGATGAAACCTTCGTGGATATCGACGCTAACGATTGGGATATTCGAATCGGCCGCCAACATATCGTGTGGGGCGAGATGGTGGGGCTCTTCTTTGCCGATGTCATTTCAGCGATCGATCTGCGCGAGTTTGTGCTCCCGGATTTTGACTTGATACGCATTCCACAATGGGCCATCCGTGCGGAATACTTTAAAGACGATTTTCACGGAGAGCTTGTCTACATCCCCTTCATGACGATCGACGATCTTGGCGAGTTCGGGGCAGAGTACTTTCCGTTTCCGATCACGCTGCCGGCCGGCGTGCAGAGCGTGTTTCTCGAAGACAAAACGCCCAGTGATCCGGGTGACGAATTCGGGGCTGGCGCACGCGCGTCGTGGTTGAAAAATGGCTGGGATTTCTCCCTTTTCTACTATACGAGCCCGGATAAGACTGCCGCCTTTGAACGAACGATTGATTTCGGTGCGTTGCTGCCGACCGTTTTTTTCAAACCAGTGCATGATCGCATTCATCAGGTGGGAACCACGATCGCCAAGGATTTTGGCAGCTTTGTGTTCAAGGCCGAGGCCATCGAAACGACCGATCGCCGAATCAGCGTCACCGATATTCCGGATTTTGACGGCTTGGAAGACAGCAACGAATTAAGGTATGTGTTGGGTATTGATTGGGCCGGTGAGACTGGACACAACGCAAACCTGCAGTTTTTCCAGACCTGGTTGCAGGATCATGAGCCCACCATGATCTACAAAGAACTCGAAACGGGCGTTAGCATTTTCCTGACCACCACTCGCTGGCACCGAGATATCAAACCTGAAGTGCTCTGGATCAGGAGCCTGGACCGCAACGAGTGGCTGCTCGAAACCAAGTTAACGTGGAGTTTCGCCGCTGACTGGCGTGCCGTGCTCGGAACCGATATTTTCGAGGGCCCTCCTACGGGTGTACTTGGGCAGTTTGACTCCACTGATCGGGTTTATTGGGAGTTCCGTTACAGCTTTTGATCGATATCGCAGACAGGTCAAAAGCCTCTAGTCCCAAGCTCACTGATCTAGATGATGGGCCTTCAGGCCCCAAGCGAGAAATTTGTAGACCCTCGCACTGGTTGCGCGCAAGCGGGGCGCCAGTTGGGTCAGGAAGTCTTTGAATACGTCATATCCCAGTTCCCGATGGTGCTCCAGGAATTCAAGCAATGCCCCGCCTTCGATCGCGATGACAGTGGTATCGCCAGTGGCAAAAACGGACGCCGAATGGGGTTGCTGGTCGAACAGGGCAAGTTCCCCAAACACGCCGCCGGCCCCGAGATTGGTCACCCCGGCTTGAAATTGGCGACCACTTTGCAGTTTGACCGCGCCTTCTATCCGCACGCTGCCGCTTTGCACCATATACAGATGACCTGATTGCTCGCCTTCTCGGAGAATGAGCGCTCCAGACTTGAATGCACGCAGGTGCCACCGGTCGCGGGGAAACTCAGGATGGCCGAGGACGGCCGCAAACGTGCCGTCTCGCGGAGGGACGTTGGAAGGCGGGAGATCAGGGTTTAGTTGAGTCATCCAGCGTAGATTCTGCCAGAAGTCGGCCGGATTTATCGATTTAGATCACGGGTAGCCGTTAAGCTTTGCTAGAATTCAGCCACGTCCTCTTGGCCTAAAACTTAAGATGGTCCACAACTTTCGCGGCGCCACGATGCTCGGCCAGCCAGCCAGTCCATGCCTATCCGCATAAAAGTGGCGAACAACGCCAAGGAGATCGACGACGCATTGTGGCTGCGTCATGAAGTATTCGTGATCGAGGATGGCAAATTCGGTGGCAAACCGATTCATGGGAACCGGCTAGTCGACCGCTTCGATGCTTTCCCGAGCGCCTATCACGTCGTCGCCTACGAAGGACTCGAACCGGTCGCGGCCATGCGGCTGCTGAAGGACAGCGAAGCCGGGATGCCGGTGGATGAATTGTATGATTTTTCGGAACACCGCCGACAGGCGGTGGCGGGTGAGTGCCGGGTTAGCATCGATGCACCCGCAGTTGCCGTGCAGTTCGGCAGCGCGGGGATGCTCGCCATTCGCGCCAACTGGCGTCGCCGGCGCGATGTGATCCGTGCAATGTTCAGGATGGCCGCCACCGTGTGTCACCGCTACGGCGCCACGCATATCCTCGTGGTGGTTAACTATGAAACCGCCGGCATGTATCGCAGGCTCGGATTCGCCCAGCTGAGCGACAAGATCTGGAACGAGGAGATCGGCAATCATGTGATCCCTCTTGCCGGCACGACTGAGCAATTCCTGAGCTGGGCCTTCGGCGACTTGCCGGATACTGCGCTCAGTGCATTCCAGGACAGTTTCGAGCGGATGGTCTACCGCGCCGGGGAAAGCGTATTTTTCGAGGGCGACATAGGGGAACACGCCTATGTGGTCGATTCCGGAGAAATCCGCATCGCGCGCAAACGCACCACGGGTGAGGAGCTCACACTGGCCCATCTGAATCGCGGCGATTTGTTCGGTGAACTGGCGCTGATCGACGATCAACCGCGCTCGGCGTCGGCGACTGCCGCGAGCGATAGCGAACTCATGACGCTCGATCGCGCGACTTTTCAAGAGCAACTCCAGGTCAATCCAGAGCGTTGCCGGCGGCTGTTCAGGATTTTCTCGGCGCGTATGCGTTCCATGGACGAACTCGCTATGGTGCTGGCCTTCGCGCCAGCCGGGCAGCGCCTGGAATTTGCGCTGGAAGTTGCCCGCCAGCAGTCTTTACCGGACCGCAGCAATCCCCAGCAACTGGTGTTCCGCGGTGGGCCGCGAGAATTGGCGCTGCTGGCCGCAGTCGACGAGCAGGCCGCGATCAATTTCCTCGAACTCGGCGCCCAAAACGGCGAGTTGGAGTTTTCCCAGCGACATATCTCATTCATCAAGTAGGGTCGCTGGCAACGTGGGCTGAAAGTGGCACGCAATTGAGAACAATTGTGTGAACGCCCACTGTGCCGAGCAGCGGTAGCGGCGACCCCGTAAGTTGCCCCGCCTAAAGTTTTACTCAGCGGCGGCCGCTCTGCCTTATCTCGAGCCTGGCGTGAGGCACACCGGTAGCGAGTTCCATCGGTCATTTTGCCGCTTGGTTTCAGTTTAATTTGCATTTCTGAAGTTACGCTAGACTTCGCGAGTAAATAGTTGAAAAATGTACCCTAATGGCAGTAAGCGAATGACCATTCAAGGGACGCTAGAGGTCCGGAATGGTATTGGACCGGGCTCAACAGTACATAGAGAAGGTAGTTTATGAGGCGCAATGCATTCTTCAACTTTCGCCAAAGTGCCGTACGCGCCGGGCTGTTACTCCTTGCAGCCTGCCTTACAGGATGCGGCAACAACCTGAAGGAATTGAGAGAGATCGTGTGGTCGTCACGCGAACCAGCGCCGAAGCAAAGTGACGTCGCAAAGGACTGGACCTACCGCGTAGGCCCGGGCGATTCTTTGAACATATTCGTGTGGCGAAATCCGGAACTCTCCACGACGGTCACCGTACGACCCGATGGTAAGTTTTCAACTCCGTTGATTAAAGAGTTCCTGGCGACGGGCAAGACCCCGCCGCAGCTTTCGGTCGAGCTCGAAAAGGAATTGGGGGAATACGTGCGCGACCCGTTGGTCACGGTGATCCCCTCTGGATTTGTCGGTGAATACGCAGACCAAGTCCGAGTGGTGGGAGAAGCGACGCGACCGACTTCGACGCCATACCGCAAGAACATGACCATCCTCGATCTGATGATTCAGGTCGGCGGAATTACGGACTATGCGGCAGGTAACCGCACGGTGCTCGTGCGCTACGTTGACGGTAAGGAAACGGAGTACAACTTGCGCATCGACGATTTGATTCGCGACGGCGATTTCTCAGCTAACGTCGCTATGCAGCCCGGAGACGTGTTGATTATCCCAGAGGCGTGGTTCTAAGCGTGTGTAAACGGTCCTACTCCGAAACGCGCGATTCCGCAGGTCACTGACTCAGATGTTTGAACAGGTACAGTTTCTAAGGACATTGCTGCGCACAGCCTGGATTTATCGCTGGGCCGGCATGGTGATTGCGAGCATCTTGTGCGTGATTGGCTGGGGTGTCATTCAGGCGATGCCGGATACTTACCAGGTAAGGGCCAAGGTTTTTCTCGATTCCCGCTCGATGCTGCGCCCGCTTTTGTCTGGCATCGC
>JAYTEX010000114.1:0-1723 GCA_043734785.1 Pseudomonadota bacterium
CCGGTGTCATGATGATCCCGATCCCCAGACGCGGTATTTTCCTGGGCGTGCGCAATCTCGAAGAGGCCATGAATATCACCGCTATCAGCGACATCCAGATTACTGCCCACCCCGGCCAGACCATTGCCCCTGCGCCCGAAGGCGCGAGCTACCTAGGCTTCATCTTTGCGCGCGCAAACTCCCCCGCCGCGGTGGAGGATGCGCTGCGGCAAGCGCATCGGCGGCTGGTCTTCGAGATCCAATCTGAGATCCCAGTGAGTGCATCCAAAGAAGGCAACGCGCAGAGTGCTCACCCAGCTTCGCGCCTTGGCGGCAAGGGCTTATAATCAGGCTCCTTTTATAAGGTAACGTTCGCAATCTCTCAGGGGATAATAGTGCGCGAAGCATCGCGGTCAGCGGAAATTCTTGGACTTAGCAAACCCCCGATCGCGATCGGCTTTTTCGAGTCGCCGCCCGCAGGAGTCGCTCGGTGGGAAGGCGGGTCGGTGGCTGCCGGTTGCGTCTTCTGGGACAAAGCCATGCACGGGCAGACCTTCTATACGGTTCCAGCCGATCATTACCACTGCGCGGTTGGCAGTTACACGCACAAGATAGCGCTGCCGGCGGCGCGCGCGCACGAACTCAATGACACGCTTGCGTTCATGGCTGAGAACAACTACCTCGCCACCTCAGAGGTGCCGGGGATCCTTACCCTAGCCAAAGCCCCGGGTGTGGTCGCCTACGGCCCAGTGGACGGGGCCGGCTTCGAACCCGATGTGGTGTTGATTGCGGCGAAACCGGCGCAGGCCATGCTGATTTACGAAGCCGCCATCAAGGCAGGTGCAGGGAGCACGCTAATGAACGCCCTGGGTCGTCCCGCCTGCGCCGTCCTGCCACTCACCACTGCCAACGGCCAGATGTCGATCTCGCTCGGTTGTAAAGGTAACCGGACATTTACCGGCCTCCCGGACGAAGAAATGTATGTGGCCATTCCCGGCGACAAATGGGCAGCGGTCCTTGAGAAACTGACCGAAACGCACGCAGCCAACTTGGCGATGGGAAAGCTTTACTCGCATCGAAAGACTCAGTTTGCCGCGCCTTAAGCCCATGGTCAGCCCTCAAAGCACTGCCCACGATTGATTTCATGTCCCGCGCCGACACCCGCCCCCTCTGCGCCCTCACCATCGCTGGCTCCGACTCTGGCGGCGGTGCCGGCATCCAGGCCGACCTGAAAACCTTTGCCGCGCACGGCGTGCATGGACTGTCCGCGATTGCCGCGCTGACCGCGCAGCACACACGTGGCGTGACGGCCGTGCACGTGCCGCCAGTGACCTTCCTGCGCGCGCAGATCGACGCCTGCTTCGACGATTTTCGTATCGGTGTAGTCAAGCTCGGCATGCTCGCCAACACCGAGGTGATCACCGCTGTTGCGGCAGCCCTGGAACGCCACCAGCCAGCGCATATCGTGCTCGACCCGGTCATGGTAGCGACCAGCGGCGCGCGGCTGCTGGCAGCCGATGCGCTCGACGCGTTGCGCGCGCGGTTGCTTCCACTGGCGACGATCCTCACGCCGAACGTTCCCGAAGCTGAGTTATTGCTCGGCCATCCGATCGCTGACGATGAGGCTGCGAACGCCGCCGTGGTCGAACTGCTGACGCTGGGTGCGCGTGCGCTGCTGCTGAAGGGGGGCCACTTGCAGGGCCCAGCCGAGATGGTCGATCGCTATTCCGACGGCCAGACACGG
>JAYTEX010000115.1:0-13500 GCA_043734785.1 Pseudomonadota bacterium
GTCAACGCCGCCGTCAAGGTCGTCTTCCCATGATCTACATGGCCTATCGTCCCCACATTTACATGCGGCTTCGTTCTCTGAAATTTCTCCTTGGACATGAGGGCTGTCTCCTGTGGGACGATTTGGACGTGACCTAAAAACTTACGCAAATACGCTCGAATGAATCTCTGGAGCCCATAACCGGAATCGAACCGGTGACCTCTTCCTTACCAAGGAAGTGCTCTACCAACTGAGCTATATGGGCGAATCTAATCCAGGCAGTTATCCGCAACCTCTAGTCGACAATCTTCAAAATCAATCATTGGCGCCCATCCGTAGTCACCGATTCGGATACCCGCCATTTCCGCCAGAGCAATTGCCGGAGCAATTGACTGGAGCGGGTGATGGGAATCGAACCCACACCATCAGCTTGGAAGGCTGAGGTTCTACCATTGAACTACACCCGCAGGCGCTTTTTACCCGGCAGGGCCCACTAACCGATACATGGTGGAGGGGGTAGGATTCGAACCTACGAAGGCAGAGCCGGCAGATTTACAGTCTGCTCCCGTTGACCGCTTGGGTACCCCTCCAAACGAGTAGCCGCAAATTGTCGTAATTTAAGCGATTTGTGTCAATCTAAGAATTAGGGTACCGGACGTGTGGGTCCCGCACTGAGTCTCGCGGCAGACGGCCAAGACCGCTGTCGTGAAGGGCCACTGGGATGGCATGTGGTCGCGGGCCGGGCACTTCAAGAGCAGTTGCTACACGTCAGGTAGTATCAATTAAATACCTAAAAACAATTACTTAGATTTTTTCTTCGCGCGGCTAAAGCGTCCTCCAGGACGCTTTGCTTTACTCTCTTCCAGCAATGCTATCGCGGCTTCCAAAGAGATTTCCAGAGGATCTGTTTCTTTAGGTAGGCGTGCGTTCCGAGTTCCATCGGTAATGTACGGGCCGAACTTTCCGTTCAGGATCCGGATGCTGGAGTCTTCGAAAATTCTCAATTCACGCGCTTTGTCCGCTGTTTGTTTCTCTGCAATGAGCTCCAGAGCACGTTCGCGCGTGACAATATACGGATCATCTTCCTTCTTCAACGATACGTATTTGTCCCCATAGCGAACGTATGGCCCGAAACGTCCTATGCTGACTGTCAGCGCCACCCCATCATCACTGGCTCCAAGGTCGCGGGGCAGGCGAGTCAGTTCGAGGGCCTGTTCGAGGGTAATCGTGTCGGTTCGTTGGCCGCCTCTTAGGCCGTAGAATTTCGGCTTTTCCACGTCTTCAGGCGTGCCGATCAGCACATAGGGACCGAATCTTCCCATGCGCACCGATACGGGCTTTCCCGTCGTTGGGTCGATCCCCAGTTCACGCGCTTGCATCGCTTCCTTGCGAGTTACATTGGCCTCCTTGTCGAGCACCGTGGCGTGAAACTCTGTCCAGAATTCGCGCAGCAACGGCACCCACGCCTGCTCACCACGGGAGACTGCATCCAACGCATCTTCTAGTTTCGCGGTAAAGTCGTAATCGACATAGCGCTGAAAATGGCCTGTCAAAAAAGTGTTCACGACCCGTCCTACGTCCGTCGGTTGAAAGCGCTTTTTATCCAATTCCACGTATTCTCTCTGCAAGAGTGTGGAAATAATCGAAGCATAAGTTGAGGGCCGGCCGATGCCATACTCCTCTAGCGACTTCACGAGGCTTGCCTCCGAATACCGCGGCGGCGGCTCCGTAAAATGCTGTTCCGCCCTGATATCCAGCAGTGGCACGATCTGGCCTTCGGTTAACGGCGGGAGCGAACCATCCTCCTCAACCTGATCATCGCGGCTTTCCGCGTAGACCGCCATGAACCCCGGAAACGACACTGTCGTCCCGGTCGCTCGAAATACGCCGTTAGTCGCGCAGTTCAGATCGACGGCGACCGTATCCAGCAGTGCGGATGCCATCTGGCTGGCAACAGTTCGCTTCCAGATCAAATCATAAAGTTTGAACTGATCCAAAGATAAATGTGGCTTCAAATCCGCCGGCACGCGCGTTATCTCGGTAGGGCGTATCGCTTCATGCGCCTCTTGCGCGTTCTTGGCATTAGACTTGAATACATGAGGTCGAGAGGGGACGTTGTCCTTGCCAAAACGCTTTTGTACGAATGCCCTTATGTCCTCAACCGCCTCACGAGCGAGGTTAATTGAATCCGTTCGCATGTAGGTGATGAGCCCCTCGAGCCCTGTTCCAACATCGATCCCTTCGTAAAGTTGCTGCGCGACTCGCATCGCCCTCTGCGCCGTAAAGCCAAGCTTTCTGACTGCCTCTTGTTGGAGTGTGGAAGTGATAAAGGGTGGCGCGGGATTCCTTTTTCGTTGCTTGCGTTCGATCTTCGATACAGTCAGCTTTCCATCTGCAGAGGCCATCAATCCTTTGCGAATCTGGTGAGCGCCGTCGCCATTCTCGATAGAAAACTGGCTGATTTTCTGGCCTTCATACTGCGCAAGTTTGGCGACGAATTTTTGCCCCTCATGGTCGAGGTCAGACTCGATACTCCAGTATTCTCTGGCTTTAAATTTTTCAATCTCCATTTCGCGTTCACAAATCATGCGCAACGCAGGGCTCTGCACGCGACCTGCCGATAGTCCACGTCTAATTTTTTTCCAAAGCAGGGGGGACAAGTTGAATCCCACGAGATAATCGAGGGCGCGTCGCGCCTGCTGCGCATTCACCAAATCCATCGCAATTGGACGCGGATTTTCCACTGCCTCTTTTATGGCGCGTGGCGTTATTTCATGAAATACGACCCGGCTAATCGACCTGTTGCCAATAGCCTCTCGTTCCTTAAGCAGTTCGGCGATATGCCACGATATAGCTTCGCCTTCACGATCGAGATCCGTCGCGAGGTAGATGTTCTCTGCCTTCTTGGCCGCTTTGGTTATCGCGTCGACATGTTTACTGTTCTTAGCGATAACCTCATAGCGCATCGCGAAATCATTTTCAGTATCGACTGCGCCTTCCTTCGGCCGCAGGTCTCGGACGTGACCGTACGACGCGAGAACCTCAAAATCCTCGCCGAGATATTTTTTAATAGTCCCAGCTTTGGCTGGCGACTCTACGATCATCAAATTTCTGGCCATGGCGGTTTTTTATCAAGATTTGGTTAGAGTGATGTGCACAGTAGGGGCGCTGCCCCCACGCAATCGAAAGAAGGCCTGGGATACTAAAACAATCAGTAAGTTGGAGGAATACGTCGTCCGCAGTCGGTATTTTCCTTAGTCAGCCGGGAGCACACTGCTTACGAATGTCCAAGCTTCCCGGTACGCTCATAGAGACCACCATGCAGCGAGCGCACTTCACCGGAGAGTTCCATTTCCAACAGGATGGATGAAAGCATATTCATCGTCAATCCAGTGCGTTCGAGCAGGACATCAGCGCTCACTGGTTCGAATCCAGTCGATTTCAAAACCAGATTCTTGATGTCTTGAGGTATTCGCGCTGAAACAATGACCTCTTTCCCGCGCAATTCAGGCAGCCTGAGGGCTGCTGGGAGCGTGTAACTCGGCAACGCCTCTAAGATGTCTTCTAGACCCTCAATCAGCACCGCGCCTTGGCGAATCAGTGCATGACAACCGCGCGTCCACGGGTTTCGGATAGAGCCCGGCACCGCGAAAACTTCCCGTCCCTGCTCTAATGCGAGCCGAGCTGTGATTAGGGAGCCGCTACTCAGATTCGCCTCAACCACGATGACCCCAGCACCCAAACCGCTGATGATTCGATTGCGGAGCGGGAAATGCAGTGCCAGCGGCGGCACACCTAACGGCAATTCCGACACCAGTGCACCGGACTGCGAGATTTGCCGCGCCAGCTTTTCATGGATTCGGGGATAAACACGATCGATGCCACAGCCGAGAATCGCGAGCGTCCGACCACCTTTGGCGAGTGCGCCGCGATGTGCGGCACCGTCGATTCCGCGCGCTAATCCGCTGGTGATCGCGAATCCGCTTGCGCAGAGCTCTGTCGCGAGCCAAAAGGCTGTATCGCATCCCGACGGCGTTGCGTCTCGGCTGCCGACAATGCCGATTTGAGGCGCATTCAGGGCGGTCTCATCTCCGTCTACGAACAGCACCGGTGGAGCGTCTGCGATGCTAGCTAAATTTGCGGGATACTCAGCGCTCCCTTTCAGGATGATGCAGCGAACGGGTGAGCGCCACCGCAGCGCCAGGTCAGCGGTATCCCACGCGGCAGTTGAGCGATTGCGGAGCGCGATTTGTTCGGTGTTTCTCACCACCGATGCGCTTGGACACTGCTCGGCCTGCTGTCGCAGGATAGACTCAATGCCGAGCGAAAGCGCCTTAGGCTTGAAATAGAGCGCTGCGTGCAGGGCTAGCACGCAGCGGAGCGTCTCGATGTCCATTCCTTTGTCCATCGAGCGTGATGGTAACGAGATTCAGCAGGCTTTCACACCCCTGCAAGGCTTGCGTGTGAATAATTTCTCAGGGATTGCGGACGCGGTCCAACACATGGATGGGGCGTTGGGTGTTCATGACGAGCCCGTAGCTCACGGCCTCGAAGCTTCTAAACACCATGACCTCCCCAGCCCGTTCTTCCGGCAGTTGGACCGTCACCGCGCTGCCGCCGACTGGTTCGCCAAGTGCCTTATCCACCACCAGTTTGGTTTCGCGGATATCGTTCGCGACGCCGTCGAAGAAGCGCCCAACTGAGGACGGATTCTCGGCCTCCGCACGCCGAAAATCATCCAACCTTCTCTTATGTGCCTGCACAGTACCCAGCTCGTCGCGGATCACGTCGCCTGCTTGGTAAATCGCCAGCACATGCCCGGGCACGATTCCATCCGCCTGTCCTTTGTTGAGCACGACAACGTTGTACTGTCCGATCTGGGTAACGCCATCTACGACAGAAATGATTCGACCTTCGACCGTGTTTTCGGGCGCGTGAGGTACGAACTCTGGATACTCTTCCGTTTCCTGCGGCAGCAACCGATCTCCCTTAATCACCTCGCGATTTGACCAGGTAATCACTGCAGTGGCGGGATCATTGAATTTATTGATCACGGCATCTGCGATATGCAGTGCTTCGTAGCCAAGGGAGAGGTTGGTGTCCGGATCGCGGTACTCGCCGCCTGGACGAAACACTGAAAACCGATTGATTGAGTTATCCGGGATGCCGCGAATGTAGATTTTGTATCCTGTGCCGGTTGCGAGGTGCTCATCTTGACTGCCCACCACATAGGCCGATTCTTCGATATCTGCCTCAGAAACCACGCGCGGTCGGCTAAGGAATTGGTGAATGGCATCCAAGGGGATCGGCGCAATAGCCTGAGCCCTACCGTGTTCCCTGACCGTCGGAGAAAGTTTGACCAAACGTCCGCGGTGGAGACCGAGCAACGGTCGTCCATCTTTGTAGGAAAGAAATATTTCGTCACCCGGATAAATGCGATGAGGGTTTTCGATTTGCTGGTTTGTGTCCCAGATATCGGGCCACTGCCAAGGATGCCGAAGAAAATGGCCGGCGATATCCCACAGAGTGTCCCCTTTCACGACGGTGTAGTGCGAGGGATGATTTTCGCTGAGAGCAACTTGATCGGCATGTGCAGCCCAGGCAACACAGAGCGCCAGAATAGTTGTTGGGATAAATTTTCCAATCATATCAGTGCTCTTAAGATGGCCTCTTAATGTATTTTAGCAGAATTGATAAAAATTACGACCGGGCATTCCGCGTGTTTTCTCGAGTCCTCTAACCATTTGATTAATCATGATCTTCCGCCTATTCTTCCGAATCTTTTCAGACCAAGTTCCGGCATGCCTGTGCTCGAAATACTGCAATACCCCGACCCGCGCTTACGCACCAAAGCCCAACCCGTGGCGACGGTCGATGATGAGGTACGAGCTCTAATTGAAGCGCTGTTCGAGACTATGTATGCGGCGCCGGGAATCGGGCTCGCCGCCACGCAGGTTAACGTGCACCGACGCGTGATCGTCATCGATGTCTCGCCTGACCAAGACCAACCTCTTTGCCTTATCAACCCTGAAATTCTGGAAACTCGGGGCGAGAACCATTCGGAAGAAGGGTGCTTGTCTGTCCCCGATGTTTTCGAGACGGTCGCGCGCGCAGAGTCTATTCGTGTTCGCGCCCTCCGGGGAGACGGCGCAGCACAGGAATTCGAAGCCGATGGCTTGCTCGCCGTGTGCATTCAACACGAACTTGAACACTTAGACGGAAAACTCTTTGTAGACCACCTCTCGGAATTGAAGCGTTCACGCATTCGCAAGAAATTCGACAAAGCTCAGCGGCGCGTCGGCTGATCCCCATCATCACGACACCAATCTGGTGAGCGACTGGAACTCGCCGCCGATACTTGTGGGCCAGACACCTCACCCAGTAAAGCTCCGTGTCGCTTTTGCCGGCACGCCAGCCTTTGCGTTGCCGTCGCTGCGCGCGCTGCTCGAGTACCCTAAAGCCGAGATCGTTGCTGTCTATACGCAGCCGGACCGCACAGCCGGGCGTGGTCAGCGGCTTCGTTGGTCCGCGGTCAAAACCTTTTCCGTGTCGAATGGATTAACCGTTGAGCAACCCGCAAGCTGGAAAAATCCGGAAACCATTGCGCATTTCAAGTCCTACTGCCCTGACATTTTGATCGTCGCGGCCTATGGCGTCATCCTTCCAGAATCCGCGCTGCGCATTCCCGGTTTCGGTGCCCTCAATGTGCATGCCTCATTGCTGCCGCGTTGGCGCGGCGCGGCGCCGATCCAACGCGCCATCATGGCCGGCGATCGAATATCCGGTGTGACGATCATGCAGATCGTCCCGGAGTTGGATGCCGGCCCCATCCTGATTGCGAGAGAATGTGACATTACAGCGCACGATACGGCAGGCTCCGTGGAGCAACAGTTATCCTTACTCGGCGCTGACACCCTGCTTGCAGCGCTTGAGTTGTGGCTCGCTGGGAAGGTCGTGGCGCGCAAACAGCTTGAGGCTGAAGTGACCTATGCGACAAAAATAACCCGCGTTGACCGTGAGCTCGACTGGACACGTTCCGCGCTTGCACTTGATCGGCAAACGCGAGCACTGTTTCCCGCTCCCCTCGCCTATACCGAGACGTTGGGCTTACCAGTGAATGTTTTGCGGAGCGCGCTCGTCGATTCCGTCGCTACCGGCTCACCGGGACACATTGTCGGTTTAAGTCCGCAGGGGATTGATGTCATGACCTCACAGGGCGTTCTACGGTTGCTCGAAGTCCAGCCCCTAGGGAAGCGCGCGATGTCCGCCAAGGATTTTCTAAACGGATATGGCCAGCGACTCTCGGGTGGTCGCTAAAGAATGACGATGTCAGTCCGGGCCGTGATAGCCGAAACGCTTGTAACCATCCTGGTGGGCGGGCAAACGTTGGACCATGCCCTTCAAGGGACGCGCGCGCGCGCCTTGTCTGCCTCTGATGCCGCGTACGCTCAAGAATGTGTCTATGGCGTTTTGAGACGCTATTTTCAGCTGACTCGACGTCTGAACGCTTATCTCGAAACGCCCATCAAATCGCGCGATCTGCCGATCAAGATGCTGCTGTTGTCGGGACTCAACGAACTCCTATTCATGTCGACTCCTCAGTACGCGGTGGTCGATCAAACGGTCAAGGCCTGCGCCGAAATCGGCCGCCCTTGGGCCACACGTCTCGTTAACGCAGTGCTACGGCGGGCAATTCGCAAACCGGACGAAGAATTTTCGATACCGCCCTCAGCGGAAGAAGAGTTCGACCATCCTGAGTGGCTGATAGAAGCCATCAAAAATGACTGGCCCGCGCATTGGGTAGAAATACTGCGCGCAAACAACGACCATCCGCCACTGGTATTGCGCGTTAACCAGCGTAAGGTCAGTCGCACCGAGTATCTCAAAAAACTGGAAGAACACGCTATCCAAGCGTACCCGACGGGATTCTCAGAGGTTGGGTTGAGGCTGAAATCTGGCCGCCCAGTCCAAGACTTGCCAGGATTCGAAGCGGGCCAGATCTCGGTACAGGACGAAGCGGCGCAGCTGGCTATCCCCTTGCTCGAGTGCAAGTCCGGACACCAAGTGTTGGATGCGTGCGCGGCGCCAGGCGGAAAAACGACGCATTTACTGGAGTCGGTGGCGGGCATCAGTCTTCTGGCGGTTGATATCAACGCGCGAAGGCTGAATGAAATCAGCGGCAGCCTGCGGCGCCTGGGTCTCACTTGCACGCTCATCCAAGCGGACGCCTGCAGCTTTACGCCTGAGTCAAAACCCGCGACTACACGATTCGATCGCATTCTGCTGGACGCGCCATGCTCAGCAGTGGGTGTCATACGACGGCATCCCGACATCAAACTGCGCCGCAGCCCGGAGGATATCGACAGGGCCGCTATCCGTCAGCTTGAGTTGCTACGCTCGCTGTGGCCTCTGCTGGTACCGGGAGGGCGACTTTTATACGTCACGTGTTCCATCCTCAGCACCGAGAATGACTGCGTTCTTGACGCTTTCCTATTGAGCGCCAACGGCGAGGCAAAAGTCATCCCGGTCACCGCCGCCTGGGGACTGCCAACCCGACATGGCCGACAAATCCTTCCGGGCTCCCATGCAATGGACGGCTTCTACTACGCGCTTCTCGAAAAAATCATTCGCCCCTGTCCCGCAGGTTCGGCCTCAACATGTTGAAACTGACCCCTTTATTACTTGTGTGGTGTTCTTTACTGGTTTGGATGCACACCAGCCAAGCGGACCAAATCCTGATCACCAAGGTGTCAGGAAAGGTCATTGACCACTTCTACTTTGTGGATGCCGAGGTACTTATCGAGTTGAGCGATGATGCGCGCGATGCGGTGGAAAGTGGCGTCCCGTTGAGATTTGCATTCGACTTCCAGGTTATTCGACCGCGCAAGCTTATGTGGGATCAGCAAATCCTGGCGTTGCGCCGGTCCTACAGGCTGGAGCGACATGCGCTGGCGAATAAATATGTGGTCACGGATCTGGTGTCTCAGAAGCGCACCGTACTGCCATCCATTGAAGATGCCGTGGCGGCCCTGGGTCGTTTGGAAAATATCACCCTCGGCAAAGTTAAGGACTTGATGTTAGAAGAAGCACTGACCGGGCGCTTGCGGGGGCAGCTTGATATTGAAGCCCTACCCGCGCCTTTGCGCCCGATCGCCTACCTTTCGCCAAGCTGGCACCTCAAAAGCCCATGGTACCAGTGGACGCTTTCACGATGAATAGGCGTTTGGGGGTGGGGGGAGGGGTTGCGCTGCTGAGTATCTCGCTGCTCGCGTCGCTCATTCTTATCAGCGCTGCGATCCAGAATTCGGAACGCTTCGGCGCGCTCTTCTCGATTCTGCTGCTGACCAATTGCTTAGGACTGCTAGGCTTTGTGGTGCTGCTGATTATCAATGTTCGTCAACTGCTGGGACAGCTGCGCAGCCGCCAACCGGGAGCACGCTTTACGCTCCGTATGGTGGTTATTTTTATCGCACTGTCAGTGCTGCCCTTGCTGGTGTTATATGGTTTTTCTCTGGATTTTCTCAAGCGAGGGGTGGATAGTTGGTTCGATGTGCGGATCGACCGCGCGTTGCAGGATGCTCTGGATCTCAGCAAGAACGCGCTCGATTTGCGCATGCGCGAGCTGCTCGCGAAAACCGAAGAATTCGCAGAAGAAATGGGCCGCGGGGCTGGTGGCGGCACCATCTTGAATCTGGAGGCGCTGCGTGATCCGGGCAGTACGGTGGTGGCCAACAGCTGGGAGACCAATGTCATGGACCTTGATCTGCTCCGCCAGCGCTCAGGTGCGGAAGAGCTGACTGTGGCCAGCCCCCAAGGCAGATTGCTCGAGACCAGCAGCAGTGGCACTGGCACTGAACTCGTGCCGACACTCCCCACTTCCGCGATGCTGCTTCAACTCCGGCAGGGTCGCAGCTATATCGGCCTGGAACCGCTGGGAGAAAGTGGGTTTTTCGTGCGCGTGGCCGTCAATATTCCGAACACCAATCTGGGGTCTGAAGAGAGAATCCTGCACGCACTCTACCCGCTATCTGCGCGCATGAATGCTCTGGCCGAAAGCGTCGAGCATGCCTACGCGAAATACAATGAACTCGACTATTTACGCGAAAAACTCAAACTGAGCTTTGTGATGACTTTGACGCTTGTGCTGCTGTCGAGCATCGCCGTCGCAACCTGGGCTGCGTTCTTTTCCGCGCGCCGTCTTTCCGCCCCAATTAGCGATCTTGCGGCCGGCACTCTGGCCATCGCGGAAGGCAATTACACGACCACCTTGCCGGTCACCAGCACCGATGAGATCGGGCTATTGGTGAGCTCATTCAACGCAATGACCGTTCGGATCGCCAGTGCGCGCACCGAGATCGAAGCGCAGAATCGGTACGTCAACACGCTGTTAAGTGAACTCTCTTCAGGCGTGTTGGCGCTTGACCAGGAATCTCGAATTACCACCCTCAACGACAGCGGTCGGCAGATTCTGGATCTCGGCGAACTCACAGTCATTGGCTTATCGTTGAGCGAACTCAGCGATCAACGGGAGCACGTGCGGCCGTTTGCCGAAGGGATCAGCGCACTGCTGACCGGCATCACGGCGCGCTGGCAGACAGAAGTGCAGATTTTCAGTCGCGGTGGTCGGCGCATCCTGATGTGTCGAGGCACTGCCCTGTCTTTCAACGCGAGCACCCCGCAGGGTCACGTCATCGTCTTCGATGACATTACCGCGCTCGCGAAAGGCCAGCGCGACGCCGCATGGTCCGAGGTGGCACGGCGACTTGCCCATGAGATCAAGAATCCCCTTACCCCCATCCAATTGTCGGCGGAACGCCTCCGTCAGAAGTATCTGGCCAAGATGCCACCGGCTGATGCTGAGACACTCGATCGCCTGACCAGCACCATCGTTCAGCAAGTTGACACCATAAAATCGATGGTCAATACCTTTACTGACTACGCGCGACCAGCCGTGATCAATCAGGAACGCGTGGATATCAATGCGCTGCTGATCGGCGTCGTCGATTTGTACAAGACCGCAAACCCGGAGTCCGAATTCCACCTCGAACTCGAAGCGTCATTGCCGGCGGTCTCCATCGATGCGAGCCGCTTCCGGCAAGTATTCAACAATCTGATCAAAAATGCCCTCGAAGCCCATCCGGCAGACTCGCCCGCTAAAATGACGGTCACAACGCGCGAATTGTCTTCCAGCGCAGGTCATCATGTGGAAATCCGCTTATCCGACGCGGGAGAAGGAATCAAGGCTGATATGGTTGGTAGTGTATTCGAGCCGTATGTTACAAATAAGACACGCGGAACTGGGCTTGGTCTGGCGATCGTCAAGAAAATTGTCGAGGAACACGGCGGAATCGTTTCACTCGAGAATAACGACGGTCCTGGCGCGAGCGCGGTGATTCAGCTCCCGCTGGAAAGCATCGCTCAGAGCCCGCATATTGACGTCGATAGGAAGGCATCATGAGCAGTCAACAAATTCTAGTAGTCGATGATGAGCCCGATATTCGAATTCTACTCAAGGAAATTCTAGACGACGAGGGATTTCAGGTGACCGTCGCGGAAAACGCGGCGCAGGCCAGAGAGGCGCGACGGATTCGCCGGCCAGACCTGATACTGCTCGACATCTGGATGCCTGACACTGACGGTATTACCCTGCTCAAGGAATGGTCTGAAAGCGGCCCGCTTGGCGCGCCAGTCATTATGATGTCAGGCCACGGCACGGTCGAAACCGCGGTTGAAGCGACGCGTCTAGGGGCCTACGACTTTATCGAAAAGCCTCTGTCCATCGCCAAGCTGTTATTGACCATCCAACGCGCACTGGAGAATACCAACCTTCAGCGTGAGAATCTTGGCTTGAAGCGCGCGGTGGCTGGCGTTCCTGACCCCATCGGTCGCAGCCGCGTCATGGACGCCCTACGCGCTAGCGCCCGGCGCATTGCCCAGCACAAAACTGCGGTTTTTATCACTGGCGAGTCAGGCACCGGCAAAGAAGTATTTGCACGCTATATACATGCGCACAGCCCGCGCGCGGCACGGCCGTTTATCGCCGTTAACGTGGCGGGTCTGGCACGCGAGAGTCCCGACAGTGGACTTTTCGGAACCGAGGATCCGCAACGGGTTATCTACGGATCACTCGAGCAGGCCAACGGCGGTACGATATTCATCAAGGATATCGCAGATATGGATCTAAGCGCGCAGGCCCGTCTATTGAGCGCGCTCGAACAGCAGACGATGCTGCGGGTGGGTGGTCGTGAGTCGGTCGCAATCGATGTGCGGGTCATCGCGGCGACCAAGCGGGACTTGTCGGCAGAGGTTGTTGCTGGTCGCTTTCGGGACGACTTGTTCTATTACTTGAACGTGGTCCCCGTGCAGGTACCGCCGTTGCGCGACCACCTCGAAGATCTGGACGACCTGTTGGCGCATTACGCGACCCATTTCACGCTCCATGAAGGATTGCCGCACCGTGATTTCACCGCCTCGGCAAAACTTCGGCTCCGTGATTATCGATGGCCCGGCAATGTTCGCGAACTCAAAAACCTGGTCCAGCGGCTGTTCATTCTTGGCACCTCGGATCACATCGAAGGCGCGGAAATCAGCGCGGCAACGGGGATGCGGCCTCAGCTCGAAAGCGATGCTGTCCACCCTGAATTCGAACTCCCGTTGCGCGAGGCACGCGAGCGTTTCGAAAAATCCTATCTCGAATACCAGCTGCAAATCTATGACGGCAGTGTCAGCAAGGTGGCCGAACGGGTCGGTATAGAACGCACTCACCTCTACCGCAAACTGCGCAGCCTTGGGATAGATCCAAAGCAGATCAAGGAAGCCAGCCGGGAATAAGTTTGCGTGTGTGGGATGAGTGGCAGATGGCAATTCACATCGATAATCTAGAACGGCTGCTGGCAAAAGGTCCGGATTCAGCGGTATTGCGCTTCAGTCTGGGTAACGCGTATTTAGACGCCGATCCCGCGTGCGCGGCGCGTCACTTCCAGCGCGCCATCGAATTAAAACCGGATTATTCCGCAGCCTGGAAAATGCTCGGCAAAGCGCATACCGCAGCGGGCGCAATTGAACCGGCGCGCGCCGCCTATGCGCAGGGGATCGCCACCGCACAAGACATGGGCGATGTGCAGGCAGCGAAGGAAATGCGCGTATTTCTCAACCGTCTCAGTCGCCAGCCTAAGTGACTTCTGCGCCGCCGAGATGAAGATTGCCGACCAGTTCGCGTACATGACTGAACCCGTGGCGTTCTAGATAATCGACAATTCCTGCATTAATCTCCGCGCACAGCAGCGGTGCATAGAACAAACCCGTGCCGACGCCTACTGCCGTGGCCCCCGCGAGCAGGAACTCAATTGCGTCGCTGGCGTTCGCCACCCCACCTTGTCCGATGATCGGGATCCCCAACGGCTTGCAGACTTGGTAGACCTGAAACACTTTCAACAGCGCAATCGGTTTGATGGCCGGCCCCGACAAGCCGCCATGGTGGTTACCGATCACCGGTTGACGTCGTTCGATATCGATCGCCAT
>JAYTEX010000116.1:0-4666 GCA_043734785.1 Pseudomonadota bacterium
GTGTTTACGGCATCGACGAGCGCCACATAGGCGCCCGTGATTGCAGCGGTCCGCGTGCCGCCATCGGCCTGCAGCACGTCGCAGTCGATCATGATCGAACGCTCGCCCAACGCGGCGCGATCGATCACCGCGCGTAGACTGCGGCCGATCAAGCGTTGGATCTCTAGCGTGCGGCCGCTTTGTTTACCTTGGGCTGCCTCGCGACGATTGCGCGTGTGGGTCGCGCGCGGCAACATGCCGTACTCCGCCGTCACCCAGCCTTCGCCTTTGCCTTTCAACCAAGCCGGTGGCTTGTCTTCGATGGTCGCGTTGCATAACACTTTAGTATTACCGAATTCGACCAGCACGGAACCTTCGGCGTGGACCGTAAAATTGCGGGTGAAACGTACCGTGCGCAGTTCGTCAGGCGCGCGACCGCTGGGGCGGAGAGTCATTGGGTTGGATTCCGTGATGAGGCGAGCGAGGAGTATATCGCACACCGCAAGTGATCTGGCTAAGATGGCGCGCAATCGTACCCGTCCATTCTCACTCACTTAGGAGCCATCCCTATGGCACGCAGCATGACCGCCTTCGCGCGTCTTGAAAAACTCGGCACCTGGGGCCGCATGGCGTGGGAGCTGCGCTCCGTCAATCACCGCCATGTCGAGATCGGGGTGCGCCTGCCGGAAGATCTGCGTGCCATGGAGGGCGAAGTGCGCAACCGCATCACCGCGCGCATCAATCGCGGCAAAATCGATTGCGCGCTGCGCCTCGATGCCACGGCGAGCGATGACTATCAGATTCGTATCAATGAAGGATTCGCTCGCCAGATCATCAACGCGGCACAGGCGATTAGCGCGTTCATGCCGCAGGCGGCGCCGCTTAATCCACTGGACGTTTTGCGTTGGCCAGGCGTCATGGAAAGCGGCGAAATCGATTTTTCCGCGCTCTCGGCAGCAGCGCTCGAGCAACTTGATGGAGCGCTCGACCAGTTGATCGAAACGCGCGATCGCGAAGGTGAGAAGATGCAGGGGATGGTGCTCCAGCGGTGCACGGCGATGGCCGCGATCACGCTTGAGATGCGCACGCGAGTTCCCGCAATTATCGACGTGATTCGCGCGCGGCACGCGCAACGGATCCAGGAACTGGCCGGCACGCTGGATCCCGTGAGAGTCGAACAGGAATGCGCTTTGCTGATTCAACGCCTAGATGTGGCGGAAGAGCTCGATCGCCTGGACACGCATCTCGCGGAGGTGCAGCGAGTGATGCGCCAGCGCGAGCCGATCGGGCGCCGACTGGATTTTTTAATGCAAGAATTAAATCGCGAAGCCAATACCCTGGGTTCAAAATCAGCGCACGTCGATACCTCCAGCGCGTCGGTAGAACTCAAGGTACTAATCGAACAAATCCGGGAACAGATTCAGAATATTGAATAACCTATAGAAGCCTTGCTTATGTCTGTGAGACGCGCTCAACTCTTCGTGATTTCGGCGCCTTCGGGGGCCGGTAAAACCAGCCTGATTCACGCGCTCGTGGCTAGTACTGATTCGATCAGCGTATCGGTCTCGCATACCACTCGAGACATGCGACCTGGCGAGCGCAACGGTGTGGACTACTTCTTCGTGGATGTCCCGAGCTACGATAATATGGTCGCGCGCGATGAATTTCTCGAGCACGCCCACGTTTTTGGCAACCTTTACGGAACCTCGCGCCCGGGTGTCGATCGCGCATTGGCGGAGGGATGTGACGTCGTCCTCGAAATCGACTGGCAGGGCGCCCGTCGGATCCGCATCCTGTACCCTCAGGCGGTGACGGTTTTCATCCTCCCTCCGTCCATCGCAGAACTGCGTAAGCGCTTGGAATCACGGGGAGAAGATCGGCTCGAGGTGATCGAACGCCGGATGCGAGAAGCCGCGGCCGAAATTTCCCATCACCCGGAATACGAGTTTCTGATGGTCAATCACGTTTTCGAAACCGCGCTCGATGATCTGCGCGCGATTGTGCGCGCCACCCGCCTCAGAACCGCCCTACAGCGCCCTGCCTCGAGGTAAGTCCTTCGGTGCATGGCGCCGTCGGCCATGCTCTGGTATCCTTTCACCATCCATTTCAAGAACTTGTAACGAGAAAAACCGCATGGCCAGAATCACCATAGAAGACTGCCTTCCATTTGTCGACAACCGCTTCGATCTCGTGGTTACGGCCAGTCGCCGCGCCCGCCAGCTCGCGCGCGGCACCCCGCCACTCGTCGCCGAAGATGGTGACAAACCCACTGTGATCGCTTTGCGCGAGATTGCGGCGGGGCTCATCAATCAGAAAATTCTGGATGAACTCGAAGTCAAACAACGCGCTGCCGAGGAGTTCGAACTTGCCGCAGAGTTCCTCGCCGGGCCGACGCCACCGGAATACCCCTGAGTCCCGCAAGCCACCTACGGCGCGTCAGCGGCTTGGTCGCTCGCGCGCTGCGTGGCCGGATGGGTGGCGAGTTTTCGCTAAGTCCGGTCTGCTAGACGCCGACCATGTTGGCAGCAATCGCTCACTCTAAACTCGACGACCTCTGCCAGCGCGCACAAACCTACCTGCTGCCCGCGCAGATCTCCGAACTCCGCCGGGCCTACGACTTTGGCGCCAACGCGCACGCGGGGCAGGTCCGCAAATCTGGCGAGGCCTACATTAGTCACCCCTTGGCAGTTACGTGCATCCTGGCCGACATGCACATGGACCACGAGACCCTTATCGCCGCCTTGCTGCACGATGTCATCGAAGACACGCAGATCGGCAAGGAGCGCATCGCGCAGGAATTCGGCAGCGAAGTTGCCGCCATCGTCGATGGCCTATCCAAACTCACACAGATCGAGTTCGAGTCAAACGCTGAAACGCAGGCGCGCAACTTCCAGCGCATGCTCATGGCCATGGCCGCAGACATCCGCGTCATTCTGGTGAAACTCGCGGATCGCACACACAACATGCGGACCTTGAGCGCGCTCGCGCCCGCCAAGCAGCGGCGCATCGCCCGCGAGACGCTCGAAATCTATGCTCCGATCGCCCAGCGTCTCGGGATCAACACCATCCGACTCGAACTCGAAGAACTGGGCTTCGCCGCGCTCTACCCCCTGCGGCAAAGAGTGATCAAGAAGGAAATACTGCGCATCCGCGGTAATCGCAAGGAAATCGTCGACAAGATCAAGGATCGCATCAAACGCCATCTACATCAGGAACACCTGATCGCCCAGGTCTTTGGCCGCGAAAAACATCTCTACAGTATCTATAAGAAGATGAAAGAGAAGCACCTAGGATTCTCCGATGTGCACGACGTCTATGCCTTTCGCGTGATCGTGGACACTGTCGATACGTGTTATCGCGCGCTTGGGGTATTACACAGCCTCTACAAGCCGGTGCCGGGCAAATTCAAGGATTACATCGCGATCCCCAAGGCCAATGGCTACCAGTCGCTACACACGGTGCTCTTCGGGCCCTATGGCGTGCCGGTCGAAATTCAGATCAGAACCGGCGAGATGGATCAGGTCGCAGAAGCAGGAATCGCTGCGCACTGGCTGTACAAGACGGGCGAAAGTGCCGTGAAAAGCGCCCAGAAACGCGCCCGCGAATGGCTGCGCGGCATCCTTGAGATGCAGCAGCAGGGGGGTGATTCGCAAGAGTTCCTGGAGAACGTCAAGATTGACCTGTTTCCCGATCAGGTCTATGTGTTCACGCCTAAGGGCGAGATCCTGACCCTGCCGCGCGGCGCGACGGCAGTCGATTTTGCGTTCACGATCCATACCGATCTCGGCAACAGTTGCGTCGCCTGCCGCATCAATCGGCGCCTCGCACCACTGCGCACGCCACTCGAAACCGGCCAGACGGTTGAAATCGTCACCGCCCCCGGGGCACGCCCAAACCCTTCTTGGCTGACCTTCGTCGTCACCGGCAAAGCGCGGGCGACGATCCGACACTACCTCAAGAATCTGCAACTTGACGAGGCGCGGGTGCTCGGCAAGCGCATGCTCGAGCGAGAACTCGCAGGGCTTGACGCGTCGCTCGATCAAATCGACGCCAAGCGCCTCGAAACCGTCCTCGGTAATTTCAAGCTGGATGGGGTCGACAAACTCTACGGAGAGATCGGACTCGGTAACCGGCTCGCACCGCTCGTGGCGCGCGCGCTGACCTATGACCAGCCCGAACCCGATATGACCGGCAAGCGTCGCCGCCGGAGCGACGCGCCGGATGCGCCGGTGCCACTGCTTATCCGTGGCACCGAAGGCATGGTGGTTTCCTTTCCGAAATGTTGCTATCCGATCCCGGGCGATTCAATCATCGGCTTCTTAACTGCCGGGCGCGGTATCGTGGTGCATCAGCCAACCTGCCCGAACGTGGCTAACTATCGCAGCGCGCCCGACAAATGGGTGGATGTGCAGTGGGCGCCGATCATCGAACGCGATTTCAGCGTGGAACTCGTGCTCGATGTGATCAATCGGCGCGGCGCCCTGGCGACCATCGCGACGAGCATCGCGGATGCGAATGCCAATATCGAGGAAGTAGAGATCAGCGAGCGTAATACGCGCAACTCGAGTATTCGCCTGGTGATCAGTGTGCGCGATCGCAAGCATCTTGCTGACGTGATTCGCACCACTCGGCGCATTCAAACCGTGGCCCGGATCTTGCGCAAGAAAACCTGACATCGCGTGTCGCG
>JAYTEX010000117.1:0-15089 GCA_043734785.1 Pseudomonadota bacterium
GTGATTGGCCGGACCGTCACGTCCTTCAACCGCCACAATACGCTCATCCTTGACCTGAAAATTCAGCAGGCAGCCGACCCCGCAGTAAGGGCAGGCCGACGCGACTGAACGATCAGGCACGCTGGTGCCAATCGACTGTGCCGGCATCAGCGCCCCGGTCGGACACGCCTGCACACATTCCCCGCAACTCACGCAAGTACTGTCGCCCATCGCATCGCCAACATCGAACACGATCGCGGATTGCGCCCCGCGAAACGCGTAGCCGATGACGTCGTTGACCTGTTCTTCCCGACACGCCCGCACGCAAAGATTGCATTGGATGCAGGCGTCGAGATTGACGGCGATCGCTGGATTCGACACGTCACGTGGCGGTTGTTCGCGCGGCGCGAAGCGCGCACCTTCGACCTGCAAGATCTCGCTCCAGTGATCGAGTTCCGAGCGCGGCGTGTAGGGTGACCGCCCAGCCGGCTGGTCCGATTTCAGCAATTCCAGGATCATGCGTTGCGAATGGCGTGCGCGTTCGTGACTGGATTGGACTTCCATGCCCTCGGTGGGCGCACGGCAGCAAGACGGCGCAAGGACCCTTTCGCCTTTGATCTCCACCACGCAGGCGCGGCAGTTGCCATCGGGTCGGTAACCTGGCTTGTAGCACAGGTAAGGGATCGCGACGCCAAGCCGCATGGCCGTCTGGAGAATCGTTTCCCCCGATGTCGCCTGCACCTCGCGGCCATCGAGTTTGAAATTCGTGTACTGGCGGGGGGCCAGATCGGCGGGGGGGGTCATGGCGGCGCAAACTCCAGCGGAAAGTAACGCATGGCGCAGCGCATGGGATTGGGGGCTGCCTGACCCAGGCCGCAGATCGAGGCGTCTTCCATGGTGCGCGCGAGCGCTTCCAGCAGCGGCTGGTCCCACTGCGGCTGTTGCATCAGGATTGCCGCTTTGACCGTACCCACGCGGCAAGGCGTGCACTGGCCGCAAGACTCATGTTCGAAAAAGCGCATGGCGTTTAGCGCAAGGTCACGCGCCCGGTCCTGTTGCGAAAGAATGATGATCGCGGCCGAGCCAATGAAACAGCCGTGCGGTTGCAAAGTATCGAAATCGAGCGGCAGATCACCCAGCGTAGCGGGCAGAATCCCGCCTGAGGCGCCACCGGGGAAATATCCGTAAAACACCTGCTCAGGCAGCATCCCACCACAGTATTCATCGATCAGTTCGCGCACCGAGATCCCCGCCGGCGCGAGATGGACCCCCGGTTTGACCACGCGACCACTGACCGAGAACGAGCGCAGGCCGGTGCGCGAACGCCGGCCGTGGGCCGTGAACCAGCCGGCGCCCTGTTCCAGAATATCCCGCACCCAGTACAGCGTTTCCAGGTTGTGTTCGAGCGTGGGACGACCGAACAGCCCGACCTGGGCGACATAGGGCGGTCGCAGGCGTGGCATGCCGCGCTTGCCTTCGATCGATTCGATCATGGCAGACTCTTCTCCGCAGATGTACGCACCCGCGCCACGCCGCAGTTCGATGAGCGGCAGCGCACAAGGCGGATCGCGCAGCAAGGCTGCGAGTTCGCGCTCGAGCATCACGCGACACCCTGCGTACTCATCGCGCAGATAGACGTAGCACCCTGCGGCGTCTATTGCCCACGCGGCGATCAGCATTCCTTCCAGGAAGCGATGCGGATCACGTTCCAGGTAATGGCGGTCTTTGAAGGTGCCGGGCTCACCTTCGTCGATATTGACCGCCAGCAGGCGCGGTGCAGGTTGCTGGCGCAGGATCGACCACTTCGTGCCGGCCGGAAAACCCGCGCCACCGAGACCGCGTAATTTCGAATCCTGCAGTGCCTGGATAACGCTGTCGCGATCTCGTTCGCCATTCACGCAGGCGCGGAGCGTGCGATATCCCCCCTGTTGGACATAAGCCTCAAGGCTCAGGTGCTGTGTCGTGTCGGGTTGGGTGCACTTTTCGGCGACAGCATTGCGCACCGCCGCTGGCGTCGCCCGTGTGATCGGATGTTGGCCGACAACCGCGACAGGTGCCGCAGCACAGCGACCGACGCAGGGTACGCGCTGCACGCGCGCCGTGGGACCCAAGGTGCGCACCAGTTCATCATGCAGTGAGTGTGCGCCGAACATCGCGCAGGTGATCGAATCGCAGACTCTCACCGTGATGGGCGGTGGTGCGTGCTCGGCATCCTTCACGATATCGAAGTGATGATAGAAGGTCGCGACCTCATAGACTTCGGCCATGGCCAGTTTGAGCTCGTGGGCCAGCGCGACCATGTGCGCGTTTGTAATATGGCCGAAGTGATCCTGGATGCGATGCAGGCACTCGATCAACAGATCGCGTCGCCGGGGCATTTCCCCAAGGAGTGTCTGGAGGGACGCCAGGACCTCGGGCTCCACCACGCGACCCCGCATCTGACCCGTACGTTTTCCTTGCGCCATATGCTTACGCCTGTGCGACGAGAATTTCGCCGAGGCCACCGCAGCCGCGGTCCCCGACCCAGCGTTCGACTGCGCTGAATGCGCGCAAACGGGCGCTCAAGGCGGGTTTCAACGCGGCGAGATAGCCGCTCAAAACGGCGACAAATGAAAGATTGTAGTGCCCGGTGTTCACGAAAGTCTCCGGCGCCTTGAAGACAGCACCTCTGAGCAGCAAAGAGCCGCGCCGCATGCCGCTCGCGTAGCCCTCGCCCGGTGCTCCCAGCACGATGATGGTCCCGGCGACCATCTGGCTCGCACACGCGATGCCCGTATTGCCGCCAATCGCGATCACGCCGCGTCGCATGCGATCGCCGACTCGTGCGCCGGCGTGCCGCGAGATCAGGATCGTGCCGCCTTTCATGCCGGTGGTGGCGCCTGGAATCCCGGCCCCGACAAAATCACCGGCAGACCCTTCGACCCGGATCACCCCGCCACGCATGCCGGCGCCGAGTCCATCGCGCGTCGAGCCGTATACCTGCAGTTCTCCGCCACGCATTTCGCGGCCGATGAGATCTCCGCAGTCACCTTCGAGGCGTAAGGTACCGGCGCGCATCTGAGCGCCCAGGCCCTGCAAATGCGGCGTGACGTGCGTGATCGTGAGTGAGGTGTCCACGGTGCCCCGCACCTTGAACAATTCGCCGAGCGCGACCGAGATGCCGCCGTAAGCGAGCTTGCGGCGCTTGATCGCGTCCGGCTTCAGATCAACCAAGGCCTCCGGGATGATCGTGGCCATATCCAGTGGCGCGTCCAACGGTGCATTCAGCGTAAGGACTATCATCGCGCGCGCTCGGGCTTGAGGATTTCATGCAGTTTGAAGTGATAGGGGCCAAGGTTGCCGCCGTAGTTACCGGCACTGATTGAGACGATACCGCCTTTGCGCCCGACGCTACAGGCCGCGCGTATCCCCACGCGCGTGGCGGTATCGATCGCCGCGCTCGTCAAGCCGTCGATCACGATTTCGAGCACCGCGCCCACTTCCTGGGGCAGCGCCGAATCGACCACCTGCTTCAAGGTCGGGCAGTAGCGATGATTGGTGGAGGCGGGCAGTGTCTTGTATTTGGAACCGATTTTGGAACCGGAGCGCACGATGCCGCCGGGGAACGGCATGATCACCTCGCGCACTTTGCGCATGGCCTCGATCGCGCGTTCACTCGCGCGCAAGGCTTGCGCTTGCTGCTCGGCCAGGATCAGGAAATTTCCGCCGCCGATGGCTTTGGTCATGTAGGTCACGTCCTGGCACAGAAATTCGCCATCCATGACGGGCACGCGCCAGTAGCGCGCGTTGCCGAATTTCTTCGCGATCTGGTATCCGTCACCGAAGAAGCGCAGCGTCTTGCCCAGTGGCAGCGGATCCCCGCTCGTGATCCCCGCGAAGCATGCGCTCGTGGGCGAGGTCAGCACGCATTGACCAACCCGATTCTGTAATTGTTTGGTGAGTTCCTTGGTGCTCATCGCGAACAGCAGCACAGCAACGCCAGGCCGGCCGTCCGGCGTCTCAGTGGGTTTCAGCACGCGCTCTATCCCGGCTTCGCAACCGCAGGCGATGACCGAGGTGGCGAAGCCCGTGAGCGAAAGCGCCGAATTCATGGCCCAGGTCGTGTTCAACGCCGTGATGATGAGCCGCGTCGCCTTCATCGGAAAGGCTTCTGCAAACGTATTCTCGATCAGTACGCCGTTGATCTTCACGCTTGGCGCCGGGTGGTATGGATAGTCAAAGGACTGCCACCGAATTCCTCGATTTCAGCGTCAGAAACCATGAAATTGCGCCGCCGGACCGTCATGTAACGTTCGAAGTAGGCATCGAGCGTACGTTCGATGGCAGGGTCATATTCCGCGCGCGAAACATGCGTCGCGCCTTGCGGGGTAGCGACGATGCGCCCATCACGCACCACGAGCTGCCCGGCTTTGAACACGTATTTGGGCGTGCTGAACATGCGTTCACGATCGGGGTGATCGACATACACCGCAACGTCCCCGCGCGCGCCCGGTCCCAAATGGCCGAGGTTCGAGAGCCCGAGACTCCGTGCCGGCGCGGCGCGCGTCAGAATCGCGATTTCGTAGAGACTGTATTCACGGTCCAGTGCGCCCAGATGGCTCGCCGCCGCGGCTTCCGGGTTGATCGTTGCCAACATATCCCGGCGGAATGAGCGATCCATCAGCAGCCGAATCAAGTGCGGATAGCTGGTGAACGGCGCGCCGTTCGGATGATCGGTGGTGAGGAAAATGCGCCAGGGGTCGGTGACGCTCAGAAACAGTTCGAGCCCGATCGTCCATTGCAAAGCGTTGACGAAATTCTGGTGCTTGTACTTGAACGGGACGACACCACACCCGGCGTCGCATTCAATATCCATCAGCACGCTCTTCTTCGGTGATGCAAACGCGCTGCCCGCGTATTGGCGCATGCTGTCGCCGGACTCAGTCACGGTCTGACCGAACATGATCTGCCCCACGTCCACTGAAATATTCCTGGCGCCGTTGACGGCTTCCGCGATGGCCTGCGCGCCGGACGAGAACTTGCGATCCCCTTCGCTGCCGTAGCTGTGGAACTGAATATGCGTGAAATGCGCCGGCAGGCCGTCCAGCGCTTTGATCGATGCCAGGGTGGTGTCCTGGTTGCCCGGCACACCGAGGTTGCAGCCATGGATGTGCAAGGGGTGCGCCAGACCGAGCGCCTGAATCCCCTCCGCCAAGGTCAGCAGGATCTGGCGCGGGGTGACGCCATAGGCGCTGTTCTGCTCGTCGAGATCGAGACGACGCTGGTTGAACTTAAACGCATTAATGCCGCCCGGGTTCACAACCTTGATGGCCAGCGCCTGTGCGGCGTGCAGGGTCCAGGCGATGTAATCGCCGAGCACCGCGCGATCGGTGCCGGCGGCGAGCATCCGCAGAAAGAAGTCGTCATTGCCCAGCAACGCATAGGCGCCCTTGTCCACGATCGGGGTGTCGCTAAGTTCCATGTGCGTGTGGCGTGCGTTGGCCGGTAGCATCGCGGGCTCGAAACACGCGGTATAGCCCATCTCCGCATAGCGATAACCCGCCGTCAGCGTGGAGGGAGTCGCGTGCCCACTGCCAAGCCGCGGGTGTTCGCCGCGCTGCGTGCGCGTGGCAACATGCTCTTCCGGGAACATCATGCGCGCGATGTTCACCTTGCCGCCGCCGATATGCGTGTGAATATCCACGCCGCCTGCCATCACGGCGCAGCCTGCGAGATCGAGCACTTCGCGCACCGTGGCCGGATCGGCAGGCGCCGCGACGATGCCGCGGTCCGCGCTCAGAAAAAGCGTGCGAATCTCGCCGTCGATGCCAGCCTGCGGATCGTAGATGCGACCGCCACGCAGTTCTGTCAGATGAGGAGTGGCCACGTGTCTTGCAGTCCCGCGGCTACTTCAGCCCCTCGCGCAACCGCGCCAGGAGTTGCGCAACGGAGGGTAGTCCGGAATCGCGCAGCGATTTGAGCGGCAAGGTGACCTCGCCGTCGGTGCGCACCAGTTGGCCGGCGTGGTCGATGCCTGGGATGCCGACTGGCAGATAGACCTCGGCCCTGGTCGAGCTGGCGGCATTGGCCCAACCAGGGGGCGACAGCACGATAGTCGGTAGCATCGTCAGCGGCGGCTCGCGGCGGCTGAAGCTCGTGATGAACACCACCAGATCCGCTAGCTTGTCGGCCAGGATGCGTGAGGTGGTGAGTCCGCCAGCGGAGTACTGTAGTTGCCCGCCAGCGAAGGATACGCCACTCGGAAATCCGGTCAGCCAGGACGACACCGCCAAGGCCGATTGCGCACCATCATCGCCGCCCAGTGCTAGGCCCGCGGCGCGGCGGGTGCGGTTGATGTCGGCGACCAATTCACACACCGCGCTGATCGTGACATCACCGTGCGCCGGCAATTGGCCGGGCGCCCACACAAATACTGCGTATTCGGCGGCTTTTATGCGCTCGGCGAGCACGCCGAGCGCCGCGTGTCGTTTGCTGCGCGCCAAGCTCAGATGCTGACCGGACAACATCCCCTGCAGGACACGTACCGTACTCGTCAGTGCTGGCATCGGACAGGCGATGACCTCGAGCGGCACCCCCGTGTGATCGGCCGGCGCCTGCCGGGCAGGACCGAGATAGACCACGTGTCGCGCGGCGCGGCGCGCCGGCTGCAAGGCGTCTGCGGGCGCGAGGCAGCGGGACACGAAATTCTGGAAGTTGACATTCAAATCGACGCCGACCAGCACGATCAAATCCGCACGATTACGCACTTCGCTCAAGGTGGTGGTGTGCCAACCGCGACTCTGCAAGACCCGCAGATTGAGATTCAAGCTCGCGCTATGCAGGTGATCGACCATCGCGTGGCACTTCTCCGCCAGCGCGAAGGTGGCGCGGAGTCCTGCCACATCGGTGCCGAGACCGGCCAATAGCGGACGGGTACTGTGTTTCAGCAGACGAATCGCGTGTTGCATTGCCTGATCAAGCGTGGCGGGGCGGCCCTTGATGAGCGCTTGCCCCACCGGATCGGCCGCCGCGTAGGCCGCGATGGCTTTCGGGCAGGCGTTTGCAGTGGGGGTGACCCGGAGCTGGTCGGTGCGGATGGTCAGGTCGTCGCACAGCAGACCGCAGAATGGGCAGGCGACGTCGCAGTGCGACACCGCTGTTGAAGAGGCGGGCGAGAGGGTTTTAAGCACGACATTGCCCGCTGAAAAAAATGGGGACAGCTTCGGTCTGCCCACGCTCGCATCCTCCGTGGAGACTGCTAGGCAAGGTATCACAGTCATGCGCCATCAACTACCCAAAGCATCGCTCACGCGACCTACCCTATAATCCGGCCTGTTATTTCGACACGAAACGCGCGGACACCATGCAAAAATTTTCACGTATCACGCGCCATCGCTCGGTCAGATCATGACGCCATCGGTCGTTCATGTGCGCGCACCTGCGCGCCTTCATTTAGGTTTCGTCGATCTCCATGGCGGGTTGGGTCGGCGCTTTGGCAGTATCGGTCTCGCCATCGCGGGTCTTGATACGGAAGTTGTGGCGCAGCGTGCCGCACCTGGCGTATTCGAAGTGCTCGGGCTAGAGCCCGAGCGCGCCCAAAAGGCAGCACAGACAACGCTCGCCTGGCTGCAGGAGAGCGGCGGGCTTCGGCTTGAAGTTTCAGCGGTGGCGCCCGGACATGCCGGCCTAGGCTCTGGCACGCAGCTGGGGCTCGCGGTGGCATGCGCCGTGACGACGGCGTACGCACGCGAGGTCAGCGCGCGCAGCCTGGCGCCGATTGTTGGCCGTGGCGTGCGCTCGGGCATCGGCGTCGCGGTATTCGAAGGGGGTGGCATGCTCGTCGACGGCGGACGCGGCCTTGATGGTCCGCTCGCGCCGGTGCTTTCCCGGCTGGATTTTCCGCCTGCCTGGCGCGTGGTGCTTATCTTCGATAGCGCGCACCAAGGCCTACACGGGACGGCCGAACGCACGGCTTTTGCGAGCTTGCCACCCATGCCTGAGGGTGACGCAGCGGCGCTCGCCCGCTGGTGCCTGGTGGGTTTGCTGCCGGCGCTTGCCGAGCGGGACTTTGCGGGATTTTCAACGGCAGTGGCGGAAATTCAAGCGCGCATCGGCGCGTACTTTGCGCCCGCACAGGGCGGCACCGCCTACACTAGCGCGCGAGTGGCCACCGCGGTGGCGGCGATCCGCGCCGAATTCAATCTCCCGGGAGTCGGCCAGAGTTCGTGGGGACCGACGGCCTTTATCTTCGCGCCGAGCGCCGCTGTTGCCGATGAGATTAGGCGTTTCGGTGAGGCCCGGCAGACGCATGGGTCGAGTCTGCGGTTTCAGACCGTGACGGGCTGCAATCACGGCGCCATAATTGAATCTAGAATCGGCAGTTGAGCGCGACGTTTTATCTGAGTGCGCGCGCCCCAACTGACATCGAGGAATAGCGCATGAAAAATCCCTACCTGTTGCATGTTTTCAGCCCCACGAAGTATGTCAGTCCTTTCGATATCAACATGGCCTACGAGGCGCATTATGACGCGGTGATCCCGTACTGCAATGTGACCTTGGAAGAAATCCCGGCCCTCACGCAGGACACCATCTTTTCCCGCAGTCCCGACGGTGTGCGCCGCACTGGCATCTTTATTGGCGGGCGCGATTTCGAGTTGGCGATCGAGATGCTGGATGCCGCGCGACGCGCGATGGTGCCGCCATTTGCGGTGTCGGTGCTCGCCGATCCGAGTGGTGCCATCACCACCGCGGCCGCCATGGTGGCGCAGGCTGAGTATTGGCTCGACACCAAATTCAGCACCGATTTCTCTGGCAAGTCCGTCTATATCTTCGGCGGCACCGGACCGGTGGGGGCCTGCGTAGGGCTGCTAGCCGCGCGCTGCCAAGCCAAGGTTTACCTGGTGAGCAAT
Source organism: Pseudomonadota bacterium (assembly GCA_043734785.1). Taxonomy (GTDB): domain Bacteria; phylum Pseudomonadota; class Gammaproteobacteria; genus CAIKBL01. The sequence continues at coordinate 8,868 of JAYTEX010000117.1, forward strand.
CGGGGCGCCGCGCAGGCGACGCAGGCGGCAGACGTCGTCGCCAAACGGTTCGCGTGTGAATTGCATGGCGCCGATAGCGGGTCGCCTGAGGCGCTCGCAAAGATTCTCGAGGATGCCGACGTGGTCTTCAACACGGCCAAGGCGGGGACCCGGATTGTGCCAGCCGATGCGCTCTGCCACGCGCACAAACTCATGGTCGCAGTGGACGCCAATGCGGTGGCGCCAAGCGGGATCGAGGGCATCAAACTCAAGGACAACGGCGCGCCTTTGCCGAGCGCGAATGGGCGGGGTGTGGGCATCGGCGCGCTCGCGGTTGGCGACGTAAAGTACCGCGTCCATACCGGACTGCTGACCCGCATGTACGAATCCTCCACACCCATTTATCTTGCCTTCGACGAAGCGTTTGAGTTCGCACGCAATATCGTCAAACAACGCTGAGGCAATCATTGTGGTTGCCCAGTCGGGGCGCCAGTTGGCCGCCGCCGCGCGCGCGGTGGGTTTAGTGCCGCTGGTGATTGATCGCTTTGGCGATGTCGACACCTGCGCTGCGGCGCAGGCGGTCCAGGTGGTTGCCACGCGCAGCGACGGCGCCTTGTGTGAGCGGGAGGTCGAGGCGCAGGTTGCTCGCTGGCGAGCACGGTGGCCACGTGCGCCAGTGGTGTGGGGCGGGGGCCTCGAAGCGCAGGTCGAACTCCTGAGCGCGCTCGGGCAAGACGGCGCACTGCTCGGCAGTGATCTGGCCGGGCTGCGGATTCTGCAGTCCCCGGCGCTGCTCGCGCGCGAGCTGGCTGCCTTGCAAGTGCCGATGCCCGCGGTCGCGCGTGAGGCACATGCCGAACACGGCGGCTGGTTACGCAAGCGCTGTGGGGCCGCCGGTGGCTGGCATGTGCAGCCCTACACGCCAGGCTCGGGACTCGCGGCAGATGAGTATTTGCAACGCGCCGTGCCTGGGCGGTCTTATTCATACACCTTTGTGGCCACCAACGATTCGATTCTCGGGTTAGGTTTCAATCAGATGATTAACCTGCAGCCGTCGGCCGAGATGCCCTTTCGGTATGGTGGCGCGGTTGCCGGCGCGGCACTGCCGGGCAGTGTCCAGAGCGCCTGCGCGGGCTTCGCGCAGCGGATGGCGCAACGTTTCGGCTGGCGCGGCTTGTGTGGGTTCGATTTTATTTTCGATGGACGTGACCTCGCAGTGGTCGATCTAAACCCGCGCCCAACGGCGACCTTCGGTCTGGCTTTTACGGCCGCAAGCACGTTTGCGGCCCATCTCGCTGCGTGTCGCCACCAGCGTCTGCCGCTACTCGTGGCGCACCCCGCGGTCTGCGGCCATCTCGTGTGCTATGCAGTGGATGCCATTCAAATTCCAAACTCGCTAGACTCGCTAAATTGGCCACCCTGGGTATCGGATCGACCGCGCGCCGGCAGTGTTATCCCCGCTGGCGCGCCGCTATGCTCGATCAACGCGGCGAGTGGCAGCGTGCTCGACACGACCGCGCTGCTGAGCGCTCGGCTCGCGGCCTGTTGGCAATGGGTCGCGGCAGCGACATCGCAATCGCAATAGGGAACCGGGAGGAATCATGCAGACCGAGAATCTTGTGCCGCGTGCCAATGTGAATCTGTGCGCGCAAGCGCTGGTGCGCCGACTCCTCGACGAGCCCGCGCGCTATCGAGTCGGTGTCTCGACGCTTGCTGGGGGCTCGCGCATTATTGATGCGGGTATTGCCTTTCCGGGCGGGCTGGAAGCCGGCCGCCTGATCAGCGAAATCTGTATGGGCGGTCTCGGGCAGGTCGCGCTACGCGCGCAATCGCCGTTTAAACGCTGGGCCTGGCAGGTCGATGTGCATGCGAGCGATCCCGTCACCGCCTGCCTCGCGTCTCAGTACGCGGGTTGGAGCCTCAACCATGGCAAGGGGAAGGCGGGATTCAATGCGCTCGGCTCTGGACCGGCGCGCTCGATCGGCAGTCGTGAGGAACTTTTCAAGGAGCTCGCCTACCGCAATCCGCCCGGGGATACCTGTCTCGTGCTGGAAGTTGATCGGGTCCCACCTCCGGAGATCATCGAAAAAATCACCCAGTACTGCCAGATCAATCCGGCCCAGCTTACCCTGATCCTGACCCCTACCTCGAGTCTCGCCGGTGGTGTGCAAATTGTGGCGCGCGTGTTGGAAGTCGCACTGCACAAGCTCCATGCGTTGAAATTTCCGCTTGATAAGTTGATCGATGGTGCGGGCACGGCGCCGGTGCCGCCGCCCTCGGCGGATTTCATCACGGCCATGGGACGCACCAACGATGCGATTCTGTTCGGCGGTCGTGTGCAGCTCTATGTGGATGTGGACGACGACACGGCGCGCGATCTCGCGGTGCATTTGCCGAGTTCGGCCTCCAAGGATTTTGGCAAGCCGTTTGGCAAAATTTTCAAGGACTATCAATACGACTTCTACCAGGTAGACCCGCTGCTGTTCTCGCCCGCGCAATGCGCGGTGACGGCCATGAAGTCCGGTCGCACGTTCGAAGGCGGCGCGCTGCGCGAAGACCTGCTGGATCTCTCCTTCGGAGGATGACGGCGCCGGGGTTCACGCGCGACCTGCGGGTCGTTATCTTTACTGACGATCCGGGCTGGCATGGCCGCGAGCTGGTCAAGGCGCTGGCCGCGCGCGGCATTGAGGCGGTGTATCGGTCGTTGCGGGACTGTGGGTTTGAAATCGACGCCCATCGGCCGCGGATCATATTGCCTGGCTTCGAGGGCGCGCTGCCGCGTGGGGTGTTCGTGCGCGGCGTACCCGGTGGCACCTTGGAAGAAGTCGTGCTGCGGCTGGATTTTCTGCATTGCCTCTCGCTGTGTCGTGTGCCGGTGTTCAACAGTGGGCGCGCGATCGAGCGCACGGTCGACAAAGCGATGACCAGTTTCCTGTTGGCGCTGCACGCGCTCCCGACGCCACGCACCTGGGTGTGTGAATCGGCGGTCACCGCGCAGGCGATTGCCGCACCGTGGTTTGCGGCCGGCCAGGCCTTGGTGGTGAAACCGCTGTTCGGCTCCCAAGGCGAAGGCATTTTGCGCGTCGACTCGGCTGCGGCGCTTGCCGCAGTGGTGCCGGTGGGCGGGATCTTCTATTTGCAGGAATACCTGTGGGTGGGCGGGCCGCCTTACCGCGACTGGCGGGTCATGGTGATCGATGGCGTGGCGCGCTTCGCGATGGAGCGCGTGAGCGACCACTGGATCACGAATCGTGCGCAGGGCGCGATTTGTATCCCGGCACGGCTGGAGCCGGCACTTGCGCGTCTCGCCGTCGCGGCGGCGGCGGCGGTCGAGGTGGACTATGCCGGTGTCGATCTCATGCAGGATGCGGCAGGCCAGTGGTGTGTGGGGGAAGTCAATGGTGTCCCTGCTTGGTGGGGATTGACCCAGGCGACCGGGGAAGAGGTGACCGACGCGCTGGTCGATGCCTTCTGTCGCCGCTTGGACGGCGCGTGAGTAGGGTCGGCTCCACGGGCGCGGGGCTGCGCGCGCGGGCCGTGGACGCCTTTCGCACGGCGTGTCGCTACGATGTGCTGGCCTTTAAACCTGGCAATGTCAGCATCGAAGTTCCAGGGCACGGCATGACCGCGCGGGATTTTCTGCGCAGCGCGGCAGTCGCAGCCGAGCCGGCGTCGAGAGTCGATGATGGTCTCGGCGCGAGCTTGCTCGCTGCAGTCGATGCCACGGTCACGGCCGTTGGTTGCAACACGAACCTCGGCATCTTGCTGTTGTGTGTGCCTTTGATGCATGCGGCGCAGAGGCACGACCCTGCAGGTTCGCTGAGATCGCGCCTGCGGAGCGTTCTGGCAACTACCACGGTGGGCGATGCTGTCGCGGCGTTTGCGGCGATTCGCCGCGCGAACCCGGCCGGTCTCGGCACAGTATCCTGTGAAGACGTTCATGCAGAGCCCACTTTACTCTTGAGTGAGATCATGGCCCTCGCGAGTGCACGCGATACCATCGCGGCACAGTACGCAAACGCGTTTGACGCGGTCTTCAATGTCGGCATTCCGGCCCTTCGGGTAGCGCGCGAGCAGCAGGGCACCTTATCGTGGGCGATGACTGCGGCTTATTTCACGTTCCTCGTCAGGTATCCCGATACCCACGTCGTGCGCAAGTGGGGCGCGGCAACGGCCGCCTCCGTACAACAACGGGGGAGGGCGGTGGAATCGGCCTTAAAAGCGTGCGAAGATCAAGCTCGGCGCAAGTCGATCCTTGTAGCGTTCGATAACGAGCTGAAAAACGAAGGGGTGAATCCGGGCACCAGCGCGGATCTCACCGTGGCCAGCTTGTTGGCATGGCTGCTGGACACAGACTTGACCGGCCGCGCGCCTTTGTCTGGTGCAGGCGAGCCTGAAGTGACCAGTAACGACCTAGGCGAAATTCCAATATCCCCGATAGAGAATGAAGATTAATCCCTCTTCAAAGCACTACCGGGACCCAACCCCTGTCTTTAGGATCAGTTTAGAGGAGAACGCACAATGGCTATTGTAGATCGTGTATTAGTGGGTGAATCGTTGGTGGGTGACGGCAATGAAGTCGCGCACATCGACCTCATCATGGGGCCGCGAGGCAGCGCTGCCGAAACGGCATTCTGTAATTGCATCACGAATCAAAAAGACGGCTTCAGCAGCTTGCTGGCTGTCGTGGCGCCTAACCTGGCCACCAAACCCAACACCGTGATGTTTAACAAGGTGACGATCAAAGGCTCGAAGCAGGCGGTCCAGATGTTTGGTCCGGCGCAACGCGGCGTCGCCATGGCAGTGGCGGACTGCGTAGAAGACGGCACCATTCCGGCAAACGAGGCGGATGATATCTTCATCTGCGTCGGGGTGTTCATTCACTGGCTCGCGGAAGACGACAAGAAAATCCAGGACTATAACTACCAGGCAGTCAAAGAGTCGATCAAACGCGCCATCGCGCGTGAGCCGAAAGCGGCGCAGGTCGTCGCTCAGAAAAACAAGGTCGCTCATCCCTTCCAAGCGAAGTAAGGGTAGCCTGCAGGCATCTCCAGACCAGGCCCCGCGGAAGCGGGGCTCTGTGTTTGATCACGGAGGCGAAACCGCGGCCAGCGCTGGTGCGGTAATTCGCGCGTCGTGCAGTGCCGTGGCGAGCAGGACTGCAGCCACACCTTGCGTACGTAACCTGACCAGATCTTCCCCATCCCGTACGCCACCGGCGGCGATCACGGCGCACGTAGGTGCCGCCCGTTGCACGCGTTGCAGTAAATCCATGTCTGGCCCGCGCGCACTCCCCACGTAATCGAGATTCATCGCGATCACGCGCTGCGGCCAAAACCCGTGCTGTGTGAACAGATCACGCGGTCCGAGTTCAGTGCCACTGTGATGGTCTAGTGAAAGTATCGGTTCGAGCCGTCCCGCACAGCGCGCGCGAGTCGCATGGTAGGCCGGCAAATCGCGCAGCGATTCGCTACCAATCACACACCGCACGTTAGGTGCGCACAGGTAGGTTGGCAGCGACTGGCGCCCACCAAACCCGGCGTCGACCCAGAATTCGAGCGGTGCGTGTTGCTTCACCAGGTCGGCTATTTCCTGATCGTTGTCGCCGCTGCCTTGAATCGCGTTCAGATCCGCGAGGTAGCAATATCTGAATGGGAATAAACGCAACAAGCCAGCCAGCACTGCCGGCGCGTGCGGCGCTTTCGCGAGCCGCGTGCGGAGCGGTTCATAAGCCGCCCGCTCGCCACGCACTGCATGCACGACGAGACCATCGAGAAAATCAAGGACAGGCACACACAGCACGATGAGTCACTCCACGTCCGACCAGGGATCGCAATCTTAGAACTCATGCTGACGCAGTACTACGGTTGGGATGTCGGCGGAGCGCATTTGAAATTCGCGGCGCTGGCCGCCGATGGCACGGTGAATGACGTGCGCCAGATCGCGTGCCCGTTGTGGCAGGGACCGGAGATGCTGCAGAACGCGTTGGCACTGCGGTCGCGCAGCCTTGTCGAACTGATGTTGGGGTTCGCGTCGCTCACCCCAACCTACCATCTACTACCATCTACGAAACCGGCACCGAACCCGGGGTCTCGAAACCGGCACCGAATCCGAACCCGAACCCGAACGAAGCAGACGCGGTAGCCGTTTGCGTTGTGGTCTTACTGGTTGTTGGGGTGAGCGAAGCGAACCCCAACCTTAGTTCGACAAGGCTGCGCGATCGCAGTGCCAACGCGTTCTGCA
>JAYTEX010000118.1:0-8142 GCA_043734785.1 Pseudomonadota bacterium
CCGACGCCCACCACCGCGTAGACCAGCCGCCGGTGCACTTCGCGGATCTCGCGCCTGATTTCGCGCAACTCCTGGTCGCGCGTGCCTACTTCAAGCCGCCCATCCTTGATTTGATCAAGCACATCGAAGGCCATCTCCGGCAACTGGGGCAGGCGCTCCACCCAGCGCGGCAAACTTTGGCGCGCCTCACGCATGAAATTTCGAACGCCCACGCGATCCTTCATCCACTGGGTCAACGAGGGGCGCGCGGTACGCCACAGATCGAGATCTGGATCGAGCTGCCGTCCGATGCCTTCAACATTCACCATCGTCTTCTGCAGTAGCAGAAGCTGCGGCAGGATCTCCATGTGAAACCTTTGCGCAGTCTGGAACAGACGCACTAGCAACTGCCCGACCGAGATGTCCTTGACGGGGCGATCGAAAATCGGCTCGCAGACCGTGCGGATGGCGAACTCGAATTCATCGACCCTGGTATCGCGCGGCACCCACCCAGACTCCACATGTAATTCGGCGACCCGCCGATAGTTGCGGTCCATAAATGCGGAAAAATTCTCGACCAAGTAGCGCTGATCGAATTCACTAATCGATCCCATGATGCCGAAATCGACCGGCACGAACACGGCGGGCTCACCTGGCGCACCCGGGCGCACGAAGAGGTTGCCGGGATGCACATCGGCATGAAAAAAATGATCGCGAAAAACTTGCGTGAAAAAAATTTCGACACCGCTAGCGGCCAGCGCACGTAGATCGACACCTGCCGCACGCAGCGCCTCAATATTGCTGATCGGGATACCGTCGATGCGCTCCATCACGAGCACGTTCTGACGCGTGTGGGTCCAGAAAATTTCCGGCACGTACATGACCGCCGAATTTGCGAAGTTACGGCGCAGTTGCGACGCATTGGCAGCCTCGCGGAACATATCGAGTTCATCGAGAATGGTCTTCTCGATTTCGGCGACCACGCGTGTCGGCTTCAGCTGGCGCCCCTGCGACGAATAACGCTCGGCTGACTCGGCCAGCGCGCGCATCAGGCTCACGTCCCGTTCGATGACGCGGCGGATGTTCGGTCGCACGACTTTCAGGATCACCTCTCTGCCATCCATCAAGCGCGCGACATGCACCTGCGCAATGGAGGCCGAAGCGAGCGGGGTTTCATCGAAGCTCAAGAAGACGGTCGATAGAGGTTGTCCGTAGGCCCGTTCCACGATGGCCCGCGCCTGAGCGCCCGGAAAGGGTGGCACGCGATCCTGTAATTTGGCGAACTCCTCGGCGATATCATCCGGCAATAGATCGCGCCGGGTGGACAAAATCTGCCCGAATTTCACGAACACCGGTCCCAGATCCTCGAGGACCCGGCGCAAGCGTGTGGCCCGCGGGGCATAGTCGTGGTGCACCCAGTTCCAAGGCAGTAGCACGCGCAGGAATGACAGCGAGCGCAGCCACGGCGTAGCGAACAACATCTCGTCAAAGCCATGCCGGATTAGCACGCGTTGGATCGCTAGCACGCGCAGAAATCGGCCGGGGGTGATGAGCATTTGCGAGGGGTTACTGAGTTCGGCGCGCGCGCAGGCGATCGACTCGCGCGGCGAGGCGATCGACGTCGGACACCAGCGTCATGCCATCGCGCGTCAACGCTTCCACGTCCTCTGCGGTAGGTACCCACTGAGTTTCCGTTTGCAGATAGGCCGGGATGTCCTGCGCCCACGCCGCGCGTGCCTCGCGCACCCAGGCGAGCCCACGGCGTACCCCGCGGCCGATCTGATGGGCCGCGATATCCCCTACGCGCGTGGCAAGCAAAGCCTCCCAATCGATGGCAAGATTATCGAGCAACCGTTGAATCGCTTGCGCGGTGGCGAGGTCGCCCTGGATCTGCAGTTTGCCGGCAGGCATCGTCTGCGCGTTACGTCGGGCCTGCGCAAAGGCCGCAAAGTCTGCAATACGACCCGTTAATGTCACATCGGGCTCGCGCACCGCACTGGTCGCCAAGATCAAGCAACCGCGGTCGAGCGCGGCGTAAACCGTGGTACTGAACCCGCTCACCTGCAGCGCGATGACCCGGCCCGCAAGCTCGTTCAGGCGCGCGCTCGCGAGAGAATCGGTATTCAAAACCTGCATGATCGCAGTCGATAACCGCGCAAGTAGTTGCGCCTGGTTCAACATCGAGGTGAGTGGTGCCATCACAGGCGTCGTCCCACATGCAGGGCAACGACCCCAGCCAGCAGATTGTAATAGTGGCCGTGTTCGAAGCCGGCTGCGCGCAACATTTCCAGCAACTGCTCCTGCGACGGATGCATCTGGATCGATTCTGCCAGATAGCGATAGCTGGCCTCATCGTGTGCTACCCACTTACCGAGACGCGGCAGAATGTGCAGTGAGTAGGCATCGTAGAGGCGGGCCAACAGCGGAGATTTTACTTTCGAAAACTCCAATACAAACACCCGACCGCCCGGGCGCAGCACGCGGAATATCTCGCTGAGTGCGATTTCCTTGTGCGTCACATTGCGCAGACCAAACGCCATGGTCACCAGATCGAAAGCTCTGTCGGCAAATGGCAAGACTTCCGCGTTGGCCTGGACCACCCGCACATTCGAGACGAGGCCTTCGTTGACCAGACGGTCGCGCCCGATTTCCAGCATGCGCTGGTTGATATCCGCGAGTACGACCTCTCCTTGCTCGCCCACCGCGCGCGCGAGCAGCCGGGTGAGATCGCCCGAGCCGCCGGCAAGATCAAGCACGCGCTGGCCCGCGCGCGGCGCCGCCGCCGTCACTGCGAAGCGCTTCCACCAGCGATGCAGGCCGACGGACATCAAATCGTTCATCAGATCATAGCGCCCAGCCACCGATTCGAATACGCGCCGCACGCGCGCCGTCTTCTCACGCGGCGCGACGCGCGCGAATCCGAAATCCGTGTGCTCGCTGTCCGCCACGTCAAGCGTCGCCCGACGCCTTCCGTGCATGGCCAGCGTCCCGCAGCGCGTCTAAGTATTCGCGCCACTTGAGGTCGAATTGCTTGCCCAGCAGGTAGAGGTAATCCCACGTGAACAGTCCGGTGTTATGTCCGTCATCGAACACCAAGCGCACTGCGTAATTGCCAACCGGCTCGATGTCGTTGATGTTGACGTCTCCCTTGCCGAGCTGCAGCGTACCTTGGCCCGGCCCATGCCCGCGCACTTCGGCGGAGGGCGAATAGACCCGCAGGTACTCGCACGGCAGCCGGTAGCTGGCGCCGTCGTCAAAGCTGACTTCGAGCACGCGCGAGGCTTGATGCAGCAGAAGATTGGTCGGCTGATAGTTCGCCATCGGACGTTTCCCTAAAACGGAATGTTAAAAATGGTGGCACTTCCACCACGCCTTAGCAGGCTGCTAAAGAATATACCTGGCCCAGTCTTCATCCTTGACCAGCTCTCCAAGGTGCAGGTCAACATAGGCCGCATCAATCGCAACTTCGCACTGCAAGCCTTCCGGGGCGGAGAAGGACAATGACTCGAGCAGACGCTCGATCACGGTGTGGAGGCGTCGCGCTCCGATATTCTCAGTGCGTTCATTGACATGATGCGCAATCTCGGCGATTCGGCGCACGCCGTCAGCGTTGAACGTAAGGGCAATCCCTTCGGTCGCCAGCAAGGCCTGGTACTGCTCGGTCAACGACGCCTTGGGTTCGGTCAGAATGCGAATAAAATCGTCCACGCCAAGCGATTTCAATTCGACGCGATTCGGCAAGCGTCCTTGGAGTTCCGGGATCAGGTCCGAAGGCTTCGCGAGATGAAACGCGCCGGAGGCAATGAACAGGACATGATCGGTGCGCACGATACCGTACTTGGTCGTCACTGCGCAGCCTTCTATCAGCGGCAGCAGATCGCGCTGCACGCCCTCGCGTGAGACGTCAGCGCCGCTAACTTCCGCGCGGCGCGCAATCTTGTCGATCTCATCCAGAAACACAATGCCGTTTTGTTCCACGTTCTCGATCGCGCGACTGCGGATATCCTCTTCATTGACCAATTTGCCGGCCTCTTCCTCGGTCAGGAGGCGCAGCGCATTGGCAATCTTCACACGCCGTGATCGCTTGCGGCCCGCGCCGAGGTTCTGAAACATGCTCTGCAACTGACTGGTCATCTCCTCCATCCCAGGAGGCGCCATGATCTCGACACCCATCTGACTTTGCGCCACTTCGATCTCTATTTCTTTGTCGCTGAGCTTTCCTTCGCGCAGCATCTTGCGAAAGCGCTGGCGCGTGGTCGACTCATCTTCTTCGGGCGTGGTTCCACCGGATGCGCGCGGGGGCGGCAACAGCACGTCGAGTACCCGCTCTTCGGCGAGGTCTTCGGCTTTTGCCCTCACCTGATCCATCGCCTCGGTGCGGGTCATGTTGAGCGCAACTTCGACGAGATCGCGGATGATTGACTCGACGTCCCGGCCGACATAGCCAACTTCGGTAAATTTGGTGGCCTCAATCTTGATGAACGGGGCGTCTGCGAGCCTGGCGAGGCGGCGCGCAATTTCCGTTTTGCCGACCCCAGTCGGCCCAATCATCAAAATATTCTTCGGCGTGATTTCGTTACGCAGTTCGGGGGATACGCGCATCCGGCGCCAGCGATTGCGCAGCGCGATAGCGACTGCGCGCTTCGCCGCATCCTGACCGACGATATGTCGGTCGAGCTGTTCGACAATCTGTTGTGGCGTGAGTGCCATCACGGAATCAGGGTGCGGTTGCACTTCAAAACCTCAGTTCTTCAACCACGTGGTTGGAGTTGGTATAGACACAGATATCGGCCGCGATCGCCAAGCCTTTGCGCACGATCGTCGCAGCATCGAGTTCAGTATTCTCGACCAGCGCGCGCGCCGCAGCCTTCGCAAAGGAGCCGCCGGACCCAATCGCCATCACCGCGTCGTCTGGTTCGATCACATCTCCGGTGCCAGAAATAATGAGCGAGTTCTCGGCATCAGCGACCACCAGCAGAGCTTCGAGTCGACGCAGCATGCGATCCGTGCGCCAGTCCTTCGCCAGTTCGACCGCCGACCTGACCAGGTTGCCTTGGTGTTTGTCGAGCTTGGCTTCGAAACGTTCGAACAAGGTGAATGCATCAGCGGTACCGCCGGCGAAACCGGCCAGTACGCGCTCGTGATACAGGCGGCGCACTTTGCGCGCGTTGCCTTTTAAGATTTGATCGCCCATCGACACCTGGCCATCCCCACCAATCACGACGTGCCCAGGCCGCCGGACGGAAAGAATCGTGGTCGCGTGAAAAGTGCTCATTGATTTCGGATGTCGTGACGGGATTGGCGATTGTACATCAGCGCCGCGCTGCCTTGCTGCCGTCCAAATTGAAGTGAGGCCGGCGGCGCTCAGGAGCGGCGGCGCGCGCGTGGATGGGCCTGATCGTAGACCTTGGCCAGGTGCTGAAAATCGAGATGGGTATAGACCTGAGTGGTGCGGATGTTGCTGTGGCCGAGCAATTCCTGTACCGCGCGGAGATCACCCGACGACTCCAGGAGATGACTGGCAAACGAGTGCCGGAGCATGTGCGGGTATAGGATGCCCTCGAAACCCTGTTTCAGCGCCCACGCCTTTAGTCGCAATTGCACCTGGCGGGTGGTCAAGCGCACACCGTGCCGATTCAGGAACAAGGCGCGTGTCTCGGGCTCGGTCATCGTAGCGCGCACCACCAGCCAAGCTTGCACCGCGCGCACGGCATGGCCGCCGATAGGCACTAAGCGCTCCTTGTGCCCCTTGCCCAGAATGCGGGCCTCGCCAGCGGCGTAATCTAGCGAGCCAAGATCGAGCGCCACCAGTTCCGAGACTCGCAAACCGCAGGAATAGGTCATTTCCCACATCGCAAGATCCCGCGTCTCCAGAAGGCCTTGCGGCGCGCGTGCCATCAATTGCGCGGCTTGATCGACATCAAGCAATCGGGGCAATCGGCGCGCACCCTTCGGCGCATGCAAGCCGTGCGTCGGGTTGTGCTGGGCGCGATCGCGTGCGCATAGAAAGTCGAAGTAGCTCCGCAATGCCGACAGCGCACGCGCGATCGAACGACTCGCCGCGCCGCCGCGATGTAGCGCTGCCATATACGTGCGCAAAAAATGCGTGTCGAGCGGCGAGTCGGGTGTCTCTTTGGACTGGCGCGCGAGATAATGCGCAAACTTGCGCAAATCGCGTCGGTAAGCCAAGCGAGTATGCGGCGAACCACCGCTCAAGCTCACCACAAACTCATCGATCGCCGCGTCACTCCAGAGCGACCCACCTACATTGACTGGCGCGCTCACGGCCGCGGCTTCGCGATCCACGGTGCCAGCACCAACGCGATCACATCGCGCAGGAACGCGAGAAATTCGGTGCCCAGCCTGGCATCGAAACGTTCGGTATCGGCACTGCTGACCGCGATCAAGCCATCCCAGTGGGCGGCGGCCAGCGGCAACATAACGTGCGACCCGCGAAAATCCTCGCCCTCGAATAACGCGTGGGTTTGCGCAAGGCTCAGCCGTCCACACACCGCGATGCCGGCCTCCAGCATCTCGGCAAACGGCTCTCGGCGCGGCGATTCGCGGCCAACGAATTGTGGAAAATCAGGGCTCTCGACATACGCGGGGCGCGCGAACACCAACACCGTGACACGCTCGGCCCTGAAGTCGTCGGCCAGCTGCTGCATCAGCAGATTGAAGATAGCCTGCAGCCCGACCGCTTCCATCAGCGCCAGCGCCAGGCGATGGATACGTCCAATCAAGGCCACGTTGTCGCGCGCCGAGTCGACCAATTCGTCGAACTTCGCCAGTAGTCTTGTATTCTCCTCGCGTAGCGCCAAGGTCTGGCGCTCCCACAGCGATACCGCCTGCCCGCTGTCATGCGGAATCACCAGACTTTGCAGCAGCTCGGGATGGTGGTTGAAAAACTCATGGTGGGTCCGCAGATAGTCAGCCACTTGCGCCTGATTCAACGCGCCGACCGACTCCGTAATCGCGCTAGGTGCTGTCATAAATCGATAGTTCCCTCAAATACAGTCGCCCCCGGTCCGGTCATGAACAACGTCTCGCCTGCGCCCGCCCACTCAATCTGCAACACTCCGCCGCGCAACTCAACGGCGGTATGGCGAGACAGTTTGCCCCAGCAACGGCCGATCGCCACTGCCGCGCACGCCCCCGTCCCGCACGCCGGGGTTTCGCCGACCCCACGTTCGAATACCCGCAGGCGAATGCGCGCGGCGTCGATCACCTGCATGAAACCCACATTCACGCGGGCGAGGAACAACGGGTGTTGCTGCAGAAAGGCGCCGAGCGCCGCCACTGGTGCCGTATCGACATCGGGCACTTCAAACACCGCGTGGGGGTTACCGATCGAGACGGCACCGAAGCGCCAAGACTCACCCTGAAATTCTAGTGCGTAGTCGCGAGCCTCGGCATCGACTTGGAGCGGCACATCGCACGGCGCGAAACGCGGGATCCCCATCTCGACACGCACCTCGTGCGCCGGCGTTAAGGTCAGGTCGTAACAGCGACCGTCAATCTCGATCGCAATCGAGTGATCCACGACGTCGCCCTGATCGCTGAGATATTTTGCGACACAGCGCACGCCGTTGCCGCAATGTTCGGCGCTCGACCCATCGGCGTTGAACACGCGATAGCGCGCGCTCGCCTGCGCTAAGGTGGGCGCCTCGAGCATTAGGATCTGGTCGCAGCCGACGCCGTAGCGGCGATCGGCAAGCAACGCCAAGCGGTCCGGCGTCAGGTGCAGCGGCGTGCGACGGGCATCGAGCAGGACGAAGTCGTTGCCGAGGCCATGCATCTTGGTGAAATTAATCCGCATTTCAAATTTGGTGATGCACTGGCTGCTGTCGGGGACCGGCATCGTAGCGGATTTTAATCTGGCTGCCGATCCGCAGTTCGTGACTGGCTCGCCAGGGGTCGTACCCGATATCCTTCTGCGACCAACAGGGCGAGCACGCCATCTGCGCCCGGCAGATGTAGCGCACCGATTGCGACGAACGCATTGCCTGCGGCCAGTGGCGCCTTCAGGCGCGCAACCATGCGCCGGTTTCGCGAGGTGAGCAGACTGTCCAGCAGTTTGTCTTGTGCGGCTGATTCATACTGCTGCGAGACGCGATACAGCGCCGCAAGATCGCCCCTAGCATAGGCGGCGATGAGCGCTGC
>JAYTEX010000119.1:0-7423 GCA_043734785.1 Pseudomonadota bacterium
GGCCGACGCGATCGTGCTTGCGGGGACGGCAGCGGTCGAGAAGGCAGCCAAGGATGCCGGTTTCGCGATCGAGGTGCCATTCACCGGCGGCCGCGGCGACGCGACGCAGGATTGGACGGACGCCGAGAGCTTCGAAGTGATGGAGCCCAAGGCGGACGGCTTCCGCAACTATCTTGCGACCAGACACAGCGTGAAGACCGAGGAGTTGCTCCTGGACCGTGCGTCGTTGCTCGGCCTGTCGGTTCCCGAGTTGACCGTGCTGGTGGGCGGACTGCGCGTGCTCGGCGCCAATCATGGCGGGAGCAAGAATGGCGCGTTAACCGATCGTCTCGGCCAGCTCACCAACGACTTCTTCGTCAATTTGCTCGACAATGAAACCTTCTGGGAAGTGGTCGATACAAGCTCAGACGAGGAATTCGTCGGGTCGGATCGGGGCGGACGTCAGGAGAAGTGGCGCGGCACGCGGACCGACCTGATTTTCGGCTCGAACAGCCAGTTGCGCGCGACTGCCGAAGTCTATGCCGAAAAAGGCAATGAGGAGAAGTTCGCACGCGATTTCGTCGCCGCCTGGACCAAGGTGATGAACGCCGACCGCTTCGATCTCGCCAAGGCCGATCCGGCGCGCCCGGTCGAGGTGGCGAACTGACGCGACCGCCGGCGGTGCACCAAGTCGATCCGTACGATTCGAGACAGACAAACTTGGTGCCCGCCGGGGTTTCGTCAACCGCCATCGAACAGGGCGGTTCCGGTACCGAAATCGCAGCAGCCATTGTTAAGATGGGCGCCGTAGTTAAAAAAATCAGATCGAGCCGGTGGAAGAGCCAGCGCGTGATTTCAGCCGGTATTCCAACGTCGAACGGGTGATGCCTAGCGACCGGGCCGCAGCGGATAAATTGCCTTGGGCATGGTCCACCGCCCGCCGCAGCAGCAGTGCCTCGATTTCAGAGAGCGACATATCGTTGGGCGCCTCCTCTCGGCCGGTAAGAAGGGTTTCGATCTTCGCCCGAGCTTTATCCGCTGGACCATCGCGCTGCTGTCTGCCCAAAACTTCATTCGCGCTGTTTTTGAGCGCGCCATCGCTGCCGATTGAAAATGAAGCAGGGCCAACCCGCTCTCCGCCTACAAACAAATGCAGCGTATCGATCACGCCGTCCGCAGGCGCGAGGATGACCCCGCGCTCCATCAGATTCTCGAGTTCGCGAACATTGCCTGGCCAATCGTAATTGAGCATTGCGTCGATCGCGCGCGAGGTGAATCCCTTCACCGAACGCCCATTCCGCTCGTTGAACTTGCGCAAGAAGTGATTCATGAAAATGGGAATATCCTCGCGGCGATCACGCAAAGGCGGAACCCGGATGGGAAAGACGTTAAGGCGATAGAACAGGTCCTCGCGAAAGCGCCCCGCCTCTACTTCGGCGCGCAAATCCAGATTGGTGGCTGCGACCACCCTGACATCGACCTTGCGCGCGCGCGTGTCTCCGACGCGTTCGATTTCGCGCTCTTGCAGCACACGCAGGAGTTTGCCTTGCGCCGTCCAACTTAGAATGCCGATCTCGTCCAGAAACAGTGTGCCTGTGGACGCGCGCTCGAACCGCCCGGCCCGGCTTTTGGATGCTCCGGTGTAAGCGCCTTGCTCCACGCCGAACAACTCGGCCTCGATCAGGTTCTCTGGAATCGCGGCGCAGTTCAAGGCGACGAAAGGTGCTGCGACACGCGGGCTGATCCGGTGCAGGGCCCGCGCCAGAACTTCCTTGCCGACTCCGCTTTCGCCTAGCAGCAATACGGTCGCCGGCGTATCCGCGACTCTGCGGAGCATGTGGCACACCGCATTGAAGGCGGCTGATGCCCCGACTACCCCTTCGCCGGGGAAAGGATTGGTTGGCGCGTCGATACCGGGAGCAAATCCGCCCGCAGGCAAGCCACTTCGCAGTACCGACAGGCCGCTCGTCAAGGCGTCGGCCTGCATGAAGCGCAGATCGTCTTCCGCCCCTTCCCAATCATCGACTGGCTTGCCGACAATGCGACAGTGCGTCGCGCCTTGGGAAGTGCACTCAAGTTCGCGAAACAGCACCGGCCTGCCCATAAACACGCTGGCAAATCCCGATGCGTAACCAACCTGCATCCAGCAGGCCGGTTCAGTCCCGATGCCGTAGAGTCTCATATGCTGTTCGTCTTCGGCCGAACCGTGCCACAAAAATTCACCGTAGAAATGCCCCGTCTCGGCATCAATCTCGGTCCGCACCGGCTCAACCGCTGCCATCCCCTCAAGCATGTGAAGCTGCGCACCGAGAAATATTGCGTCGACCTTGGAGAGGTTGGTACGCAGATTGCGCGTGAGTTCGGCATCTCGCGCGCCGGAATTGTATCCGATCCGGGTCAGCAAGCCACGGGACCGTTCCAGACCCAGGCTTTCAATCAACTCGGTGCGCAGCACGCCAAGCGCCGAGGCGTGCAGCAAGATCATCCGCTGTTCGTCGAGCCAGATCCGCCCCTGCTTGGGCGAAAAATGTATCTTTTCGAGAAGATCGCCAACGTCCGGAAACGTCAATGTTGGCGGCAGATCGAGCTGCAAACTGGCTTCAGCATCCTGCTTCATTGGTGCAACTCCCCCGCGCAGATCTAGTAGGATGATCCCTCAAATGCTGCAACGGCATTTTTTCATTCATGCAAATGGTGAACTGCGACGCTTGCTATTTCGCCACCCCCCAATTAGACAAATGCGAGTTTCGGCGAAAGATCGTTGCGAATCGTGCATTTTCGAGCCGCGCGTTGGCTGTTTGCAGGTTGGCACATACATTGCATAATGTGATCGTTAAGCCCGCAAGCGATAATGATGGGGCGAGGAGAGACCGTGTTTTCGCGCAACCCGCATTCACATCCGGTGCCTGATACGCTCTCGCGATACGTGCGCGTCTTGCGCCACCGTCCCGATGGATTTGTCGAGTTCCTGTTTTCGGTCGGCGATCCCGATCTGGGTGTCGAACTTATTCTGCGCACCGCCGCCTTTGATGAGTTCTGTGCGGAAAATCAGGTGCAGTTCGTTTCCCCTGCGGAAGCCGAAGTGATCGACATCAATGCGTGGAAATGGCGCTTCGGCCAACCCGGCATTACCGAGTAACAAAATCATGCAAGTCGATATCAAAACATCGAATGTCAAAACCGTTCGCCAGGCTTTCGCGCATCTCGAGCGGCGATTCGGCGATAAGGTGGCCACGCGCTATCAAGAAGCAACCTACGACATCCAGAGCGAAGCCAATTTCCACTACAAACCGTTGTGGGACCCGGATCGCGATATGTATGATCGGCGGCGCACCGCGATCGTGATGCAGGACTGGTATGCGCTCAAAGACCCCCGCCAATTCTATTATGGCGCCTACACCATCACACGCGCGCGCTGGCAGGAAGGCGTGGATCGTCAGGTTGCCTTCGTCGAGAAGCGCAAGCTGCTGGAACAGCTGCCCAAAAATCAACGCGATCTGATCGTCGCGGCGCTCGTACCGCTGCGGCATTATGAGTGGGGGGCGAATACCAACAACGCGCATATCAGCGCTTACGGCTGGGGCGTCGCCATCACCCAGGCGGCAATGATGAACACGATGGATCGCCTAGCCATGGCGCAGCACCTCAGCCGGATAGGGCTGCTGCTCGACGGCTCGACCGGCGAAACCCTCGACGCGGCCAAGCAGGAATGGGTGTCGGAGCCGTCCTGGCAAGGACTGCGCCGAGAAATCGAGAACATGTTCGTGACGCGCGACTGGTTCGAACTGCTGGTGGCGCAAAACCTCGTGGCCGACAGCTTGATCTATCCGCTGTTTTTCGGGCGGATCGACAGCAAACTGGCCGAAGCGAGTGGCGATTCGCTTGTGCTGGTGACTGAATTCCTGTCGCGCTGGTATGAAGAAACCAGCAAATGGGTCGACGCAGTTATCAAGACCGCCGCAGCGGAAAGCGACGCCAATCGTCTGTTGCTCGAAGGCTGGGTCGGCAAATGGCGCGGCCCCCTGCTTGAGGCCGTCCGTCCGCTCGCAGCGCGCTTCCTGGGAAGCGACGGTAAAGAAGCGCTGGCCTCGATCACCCAGGCCTTCGACGTCCGCATCGCAAAGCTCGGCATTGGTGTGGCGGCATGACAAGCGCATCAACCCAGCCTGTGTTTATCGCCCTGCAGGCGAATTACGACACTTTGCCGATCATCGAAGCGATTACGCACGATAACCCCCACGCGACCGTGGTCGAATATCCGGCGATGGTGCGGATCGATGCGCCAGGACGGCTGGTCGTCTCGCGCCAGTCGATCGAGGAGCGTATCGGACGTGAGTACGATCTGCGCGAAGTGCAGCTCAACATCATCTCGCTCGGCGGCACGGTCGATGAAACCGAAGATGAATTCACCCTGTTTTGGCAAGATGTTTAGGAGCTAGGCAATGGCGCAAAATCCATCCGCTGGAAAAGTCGCGAAGAAGCTGACTCTCAAGGAAAACTATGCGTTGATGACCCGCAGCCTGGGCTGGGAGCCGAGCTACCAGTCGAAGGACGAAATCTACCGCTATCTCCGCTTTGAAGGGATCAAGATCCACGATTGGGACAAATGGGAAGACCCGTTCCGGATGACGATGGACGCCTATTGGAAATACCAGGGCGAAAAGGAACGCAAACTCTACGCGATCATTGATGCGTTTCAGCAGAACAACAGTCAGTTCAATGTTACCGACGTTCGCTATATCCAGGCCTTGAAGATATTCATCACGGCCTTCTCCCCGCTCGAATATACGTCGCATCGCGGCTTTGCGATTCTGGGCCGGGAATTCGAAGGCGTCGGTCCAAGAATTGCAGCACAGATGCAGTCGATTGACGAGCTGCGCCATGCCCAGACGCAGATTCACACGATCAGCCCCTACAACCGCTATTTCGAAGGCATGGCTGAGTTCCAGACCATGTACGACCGCACCTGGTATCTCTCGGTGCCCAAGAGCTTCTTCGAGGATGCCGTCACCTCGGGGCCGTTCGAATTCATCACCGCGATCTCCTTCGCCCTCGAATATGTCCTGACCAATCTGATCTTCATGCCGTGGATGTCAGGTGCGGCTTATAACGGCGATATGGCGAGCGTCACCTTCGGCTTCTCGGCGCAGTCGGATGAGGCGCGGCACATGACGCTGGGCATCGAGGTGATCAAATTCCTGCTGGAGCAAGACCCGGATAACGTTCCCATCGTCCAGCGCTGGATCGATAAATGGTTCTGGCGCGCCTACCGCCTGCTCGCGCTGGTTGGGTCGATGATGGACTATATGCTGCCCAAGCGCGTCATGTCCTGGGCGGAAGCATGGGAAATTTACTTCGAGCAGAATGGCGGCGCGCTGTTTGCGGACCTCGCCCGTTACGGCATTCGCATGCCCAAGCACTGGGAAGTCACGGTCAAGGAAAAAGGCCGGGTCAGCCACGAACTGTGGAGCATCCTCTATCAGTATCGGCACGCCGCCGGGTTCCAGCTCTGGCTGCCCAGCGAAGAGGAGATGGACTGGTTCTCGGAGAAATATCCGGAGACTTTCGATACGCTTTACCGGCCGCGTTACGAATATTGGCGGCAACTCGAAGCGGAAGGCCGTCCCTTCGTCAACAACACGCTGCCGCAACTGTGCCAGACCTGCCAGTGGCCGATGCTGTTTACCGAGCCTGATGATCCCACGATGATCTGCTATCGCGAGACTGACTATAACGGCGAGAAGTTCCATTTCTGCTCGGATGGTTGCAAAGATATTTTCTGCAACGAGCCTGAAAAATACGTCAACGCCTGGCTCCCGGTGCACCAGATTTATCAGGGCAACTGTTTTGGTGAAGGCGCCGACCCGACCGCGCCCGATTTCAACCCGCTGGTCGAGGCGCTGAAGTACATGGGCCTGAAGCCCGGCATCGATGGCGGCGATCTTGCCGGTTCGGTCGATGCGGTCAATTGGGAAAAATGGACCGGACGGCCGCACAACTCGCAAGCCGATAACACTGCGCAAGTCGCGGAGGCCGCCGAGTGAGTGTCATTGCGATCACGCCCGACTATCACGGCGAGATGATGGATAGCGTGGACAAGTTCCACGGTAACCAGCTGCTCAATATCGGGTGGGACCGGCACCTGCTCTACGCGTCGCCGATGTGCGTGCCTGTGCCCCCTGAAATGCCCTTTAGCGGCTTGATTGAGGGTATCCTGCCGACGCTGTTCGGTGCGCATCCTGATTTTGCACGCATCAAGTGGGATGAGGTCGTCTGGCTCCGGTCGGGTGAAGCATTCACGCCCGATCGGGCGGCAAGCCTGCGTGACAATGGCCTGGGCCACAAGGCGATCTTGCGGATGCAAACCCCCGGCCTCGGCGGCATCCACGGCAGCGGGAACTGACCCGCAATGACGTATCAGCTCACCATCGAACCGATCGGAGAGACGATTGAAGTGGCGCCCGGCCAGACGATGCTCGACGCCTGTCTGCGTGCGGGAATCTGGCTGCCGCATGCCTGCTGCCACGGGCTGTGCGCAACCTGCAAAGTGCAGTTGCAAGACGGCGAGGTCGATCACGGCGATGCCTCTCCCTTTGCATTGATGGATTTCGAACGTGATGAAGGCAAGGCCCTCGCCTGCTGCGCGACTTTGGAAGCCGACACCGTCATTGAAGCCGACATTGACGAGGATGCTGACGCCGAAGTCATCCCGGTTCGCGATTTCGAAGGTGTCGTCAGCCGGATCGATGAGCTGACCCCAACGATCAGGGCGATTTTCGTTCGGCTTGATGCGCCCATCCATTTTCAGCCGGGTCAATATGTCATACTCACGATCCCGACGCTTGGCATTCGGCGTCCGTTCTCGCTGGCAAACCCGCTCTCGACCGGCACGGAGATTGAATTGAACGTTCGCCGCGTGCCGGGAGGCGAAGGCACGCGCTATTTGTGCGAACAGCTACAAGTGGGCGAGCCAGTTCACCTGACTGGGCCTTATGGCCGCTTCTTCGTTCGGAAATCCTCAGATTTGCCAGTGATTTTCCTGGCCGGTGGCTCGGGATTATCCAGCCCGCGCAGTATGATCCTCGATTTGCTCGAACAGGACGATGCGCGGCCAATTACCCTGATATGCGGCCAGCGCAACCGGGCCGAACTCTATTACCATGACGATTTCGTGGAACTTTCGGAGCGTTATCCGTCGCTCAGCTATGTGCCGGTGCTGTCTGACGAACCCGAAGGCAGCGACTGGGACGGCCGCCGCGGCTTCGCCCATGAAGCCGCGTGCGATCATTTTGGCGGGGATTTCCGCGGGCACAAAGCCTATCTTTGCGGCCCACCCGCGATGATTGAGGCAAGCATCGGCACCCTGATGCAGGGACGCCTGTTCGAACAGGATATTTACGCGGAGAAATTTCTTTCCGCCGCCGATGCGCAGCAGGCCCGCAGC
>JAYTEX010000120.1:0-12383 GCA_043734785.1 Pseudomonadota bacterium
CCCATTTCCACCCAACCCCATTTCCACCCGGTGCGGACCCGCATGCCGGGTGGTGGTGTGGGGATGGCCGGTTAGGAGCCAGTCCTTACCCGATTGGGCGTCGGTATCAAGGCAAGCCATCGGTAGCCCATCGTGACTATAGCCGTCCTTTCCAAAGTGAAGGATCCCACGCATCAGGATCCTTTGCCATAACCCGTTTCAATATTTCCTTCCTGGCCTCTCGAGCGGCGGCATGAAAATGGGTTTCTTGGCTGTCATCGGTTATTCC
The DNA here is from genome assembly GCA_043734785.1 of Pseudomonadota bacterium. Classification (GTDB taxonomy): domain Bacteria; phylum Pseudomonadota; class Gammaproteobacteria; genus CAIKBL01. The sequence goes on from JAYTEX010000120.1 coordinate 269, forward strand.
AAGCTCCCACTCGGATACTGCAAGCCTATGCATAATCTGCCTCTCCGCAACGGCCCAAACAGCTTCTATCGCGTTTTTAAGAGATAGCCGAAAAAACTCCCTCTTTGCGTTGGTGCGATAGCGATCAAGTGCGCCATGTATCTCTTGTTCAGCCTTATCACAATCCGGAACCTTCACAGCGTAGGCTATCGAGAAAGCTGTTGGCATACCGGTCTTATCAGACAATTCCTTTGCTCTACGCTCTACCGATCTCGTTGTCTTTCCAATTTTAAGTACATCAACGACAAAGCTAGCGTTTGTCAGTATGTAGATGTATCCCGACGACATCGATTAGATACCGGATTTGGCGGCTTCAAGGCGAGCATCATTTTCGATGAGCCAGACTTCCAAACTCTCAAAGTTGTTGTTCCAAACGTTGTTGTATTCGGTTTCAAATACTCTTATACAAAGCTCGATTCCGAGGGATAACCTCTCTGCGTATTTGTTGCTCCATCGATTCGAGAACTTAGTGATGTAGTGTTTCTCGTCAATGCGAGAGTAGCCGCTACAGACACCTTGGTAATTGGGATGTGCACTTTCGGAGAGCTCAGCATAGATGTCCATCAGTCCGGGGTATCGCTTATTACTTCGCTTAAGCACGGTAAGGATGTTGATTGATTCGGTCGCAGTAGACCTGTTCTTTGACCCGAGCATGAGACGCGCAGTGGCCCGAGCGAAGTCAAAGAAATCTTCCTCTCCGTTGACGACATCTTCAGTCTTTTGATTGAGGTAGATCAGGACTCCGAGAGTCTCAAGAGCACTGCGAAGAAGAACTATGGCACCAAGGGTGTGGTTCTGCTTCCAAAGCGCAACTACCTGGACGAGTAGATCTTGAAGCCGCCAAAACACAAGCTCCCGTAGAACGATGCTGCGGTAAGTTGTCTTCCATTTGTGAGCTGTCGGGTTCCGCGCGATGAGCGCGGCAAGCTCGATCTGCGGACAAAGCGAGGTTCGCCATGACGCTAGGACTTGCTCAAATTGTTCTATGTGCGACGGCATTGAGGTATCAACTAAAAGGAGACACCCTAAATGACGGAATATGTTGCGTCATTTAGGAGGCATAAAACTAAAACCTGGGCTGCCGATTTTATTGTCATCAAACACTTGATCGAATTTTGTATATGCTAAAAAGATAGAAAAACCGTTACCCGATTTGGCGAAGGATGATAGTCCCCGGAGTTTAGGAAGGATAACCACCCTATTCGAAGAAATCGAGCAAGGTCACGAAGTGGGGTTACACGAAGTGGCACGAAGTGGGGTCAGACTCGATTTATAAATCATTCTTGACCGGTCGCCCTTTTGGCATCGGTGCCGCCCGTCTGCCCACCAGGGCCTTAATCTTGGCCTGAAAGCGCGCGTTGCCCAAGGCCCAGGCCTTGTTGGTCGACTCCCGGATCGCTTCGTCAGCCTTGGACAGCGGTGCCCGAAACAGCTGCCGGTAGCTCGATTAAATCGAGTCTGACCCTATTGCTGCTCTTCTTAAGACGTCCTTTGGCGGTAAGGCGTGGAGATGAACGAGCTTGCGTAGGCTTCGACCTTTGCGTTAGCGCCACCCTTTTAGGACGCGCAACGGAAAATTATAGGGCGGATAAGCCCGTAGGGCGTCATCCGCCGACAATCGTCGGATGACGCGACGCTTATCCGACCTACGAGAGACGTGAGTCTATCCTTAAGTAAGTGCCATTCGAGTCTGACCCCATTTCTCTTGTTCCATTTCTCTTTTTTCATGGTCCGCGCGAGCACGTTCTCTGGATTGTGTGACGCCGCGTTCGGGAGGGTGACGATCTTCAGTCCTTCCTTCGAGTCGTCGTTCATAGTTCTACCTCAACCCAGGGACAGCGGCACGTTCAGGGTCAGATCTTGCGTTTTGCCATAGTTAAGAACTGCGAAGAACGTAGCTGAAAGGCAAGAGGCAAGATCTGACCCCATGCCCCTAATCGAAAATGATCTATAAATCGAGTCTGACCCCATTATCCCCCCATTATCCCGCCCCGAAGCCACCATGTGCCGGGTATCAGACCAGCTTCGCGTCCGTCGTCCCATCCCGGTAGCGCGTCTTGATGTGCAGGGAGGCACGAATGTCGCGAGCGCAGGGATGTGCAGGAGCGACCAGGCGGTAACGGACGTTGCCCTGGTGCGCGACAGCTGCTCAGTCGAGACCGACGGGCGCGTGATAGTGCGCGAAACTGCGCCACCCTTGCGCATCATGCCGGTCGACGCAGTGCCGACACGTCCAGATGTCCTCATCCGCACGCTCTCCGTCGCAGGGCATCAAGGCCTGGCCTGCTTGGATGATCACGCCGATCTGCGCTCGCTCGACACAACCCCGTCCGCGACTGCACTGGCGTGGTGCGCTTCATTGTTCGTGGTTCGGAATGAGCGGGCTTGTGGCGCGCTCAATTTGGTAGGTGGGGCCTGCTTACCCGCGGGCACTCGTTCTAGCAACGGCGCACGATGTTGCAATGCAAAACAAGCACCTACAGGCGCACAGGTTTGATACGGCGATCCCTATCGCTGTCTTGACGCATCGGCTGCTGCCCTCCTGGCGCGACTATTGCTTTGTTGAACCAGTGCGACCCAACGGCGGGGCGCTCGTAGCAGGCAGGACATGACATCCAGCAGGCGGTTTGAAATCGACCCGTCGCTGGGTGTTTTTTTGGCGTCGCGCCACCTAGGTCGCCCCATTTTCAAAGGAGTCCCGAATGTTCAATGACACCTCCTCGCCGTTACGCGAGCGCTGCCGGCGGTGGTCGCGAGTCGCGCTCTCCCTGCTGGTCATGCACAGTAGTGCTGCCTTGGCGGTGGACGATCTTGAGCGCCAGGAACTGAAGTTCGGGTTCATCAAACTTACCGATTGCGCACCATTGATTGTCGCCTACGAGAAGGGCTTTTTCGAAGACGAAGGACTCTATGTCACGTTAGAGGCGCAGGCAAACTGGAAAGTGGTGCTTGATCGCGTGATCGATGGTTCACTCGATGGCTCGCACATGTTGCCCGGGCAGCCGTTAGGCGCCGGCGTCGGCTTCGGCACGCAGGCGGCGCTCGTCGCACCCTTTGCCATGGGCCTCAATACGCTCGCGATCACGGTCTCCAACGAAGTCTGGAGCGCCATGAAACCTGCCCTCGCGCTCGCCGATGGCAAGCCGGTACACCCCATCAAGGCGGACTTCTTAAAACCCGTGGTGGAGTCGTTCACGAGCGCGGGAAAGAAATTCAACCTCGCGATGGTGTTCCCAACCTCGACTCACAATTACCTACTCCGCTACTGGTTGGCCGCTGGCGGTATTGCGCCCGGTTATTACTCCGCGCAGGACATCACCGGTCAGCTCGACGGGGATGTCTTGCTGTCTGTGACGCCGCCCCCACAGATGCCGGCGACGATGGAATCCGGCACCATTCATGGTTACAGCGTGGGCGAACCGTGGAATCAGCAGGCCGTATTCAAAGGCATCGGAGTGCCGATCATCACGGCGGACGAGATATGGTCCCTGACTCCGGAGAAGGTCTTCGCATTGCGCGCTGATTTCGTCACCGAAAATCCCAACACCACGCGCGCAATCGTCAAGGCGCTTATTCGCGCCGCCGTGTGGTTGGATGCAGACGCTGGCGCGAATCGACCGGAACTCGCGGCAATCCTGGCGCGCCCGGATTACGTAGGGGCAGACGTTGCGGTCATCAAAGGCCCGATCACCGGCGAATATCAGTACGAGAAGGGCGATGTACGCCCGGTGCCGATGTTCAATCTCTACGCCCGGCACCACGCGAGCTATCCGTTCTACTCGGACGCCGTCTGGTTCCTCACCCAAATGCGGCGCTGGGGGCAGATCACGGAGGCCAAGCCCGACAGTTGGTATGACGAGCACGCGCGCCAAGTGTATCGCCCGGATCTCTATCGCGCAGCAGCGACAGACCTCATTGCGGAGGGTCATCTTACAGCCGCAGACCTGCCGGCTGGCGATGGCTACAAAGCGCCCACGGCCGCCTTCATTGACGGCGTCGAGTACGACGGCAAGCAACCGAACGCTTATCTCGCGAAGTTCCCGATCGGCCTAAAAGACTCGGTAGCGGCGCCGTGATACACCCTCTCTGCCACGCCTTTTCGGCGCTCGCCTGAAGGATTACTCGTGATAACCCTGAACTCGTTGACGACTTTTCTCGACCGCGCCGGTTTGACCTGGTTCGCGCCTGTGCTGCGCCTGTGCGCCCGCGAAGAGCCCGGCCTGCAATTGCGCGCATTGGCACTATTGGTCGGTATCCCTTTGGGCTCAGCGACCCTGTTTCTCTTGCTCTGGCATTGGGCAGCGGCGGGGGTCGAAACCAGCCTTGGCTCGATTCCCGGTCCCGCGCAGGTGTGGACCTCGTTCGAAGGATTGGTTGACAACCACTATGTCGAGCGCGAAAAAGCCGCCGCATTCTATGCCCGCCAGGAACATCGCAACCGTGAGCAGTTGCAGAGGAACCCGGCGGCCAAGACTGCGACCCCCCGATGGACGGGCAAACCCACCTTCTTCGATCAAATCCTCACCAGCCTGAAGACCGTGTTTGCCGGGTTTCTGGTCGCCACTTTGATCGCCGTCCCGCTCGGCCTCCTATGCGGCAGCAGTCGAGTAATCCATGCCGCGCTGAATCCCTTGATCCAAATCTTCAAGCCCGTTTCCCCGCTCGCCTGGCTGCCGCTGGTGACCTTGGCCGTCAGTGCCGTCTATACGACACAGGATGGTTGGTTCGACAAGGCCTTCATCAACTCCGCCATCACGGTGACCCTGTGTTCGATGTGGCCGACCTTGATCAATACCACCTTGGGCGTGGGCGCCGTCGATAAGGATCTGCTTAACGTCGCGCGCGTATTGCAACTCGGCTGGTTCAAACGCATCACGCGCATCGTCATTCCCTCCGCCCTGCCGCTCATTTTCACCGGCCTGCGCCTGTCGCTCGGCGTCGGTTGGATGGTGTTAATCGCGGCCGAGATGCTGGCCCAGAATCCAGGCCTGGGAAAATTCGTGTGGGATGAATTCCAGAATGGAAGCTCGCAATCGCTGGGTCGCATGATGGTGGCGGTGTTCGTGATCGGCGCCATCGGCTTCCTGCTCGACCGCGCGATGCAGACCATCCAGCAATTCGCGAGCCACGCTGACGCGCGCGGCTGATCGGTACCCGTGCTCCTCCCATTCTCCAGGACCGCGCCATGAACATGAAGCTGCAAACCCTACGCAAACCCCTACCGCCGCTCGTGTGGCCACCGACATTGGCGCCAGCGCTGGTGGATGATCCCCTGCCGCATGCAGTGGCGCCGCTGCCGAGCGGTCCGGTGTTGGAACTCCGCGGGGTCAGTAAACACTTCGGTGTCGGGCGTACACAAACTCGCGTGCTCAACAATATCAATCTCACCGTCGCGAGCGGCGAGTTCGTCGCGATCGTGGGCTACTCGGGTAGCGGTAAAACCACCCTGCTCTCGCTGATGGCGGGCCTCCTCAAGCCCGATAGCGGCAGCATTCTCAAGGATGGCAGAATCCTCGCTGGCCCTGGCCCAGACCGCGGTGTCGTATTTCAAAGCTACTCGCTGATGCCGTGGTTGACGGTGCATCAAAACATTGCGCTTGCGGTCGACCAGGTCTTCGCCACGCAATCTTCATCGGCACGCGCGGCACGGGTCGATCATTACATTGAACTGGTCAATCTCACTGCGGCCCGGCATAAACGCCCCGCCGAACTGTCCGGCGGCATGCGCCAGCGGGTGGCCCTGGCGCGCGCTCTGGCCGCAGATCCCGACGTACTGTTGCTCGATGAGCCGCTCTCGGCGCTCGACGCGCTGACTCGCGCCAAACTCCAGGATGAGCTGGTTCGCATCTGGTCTATCGATAAAAAAACCATGGTGCTGATCACCAACGATGTCGACGAAGGCCTATTGTTGGCCGATCGGATCATTCCGCTGACCCCGGGGCCGCACGCCACACTTGGCCCCGAGTTCATCATCGATCTGCCGCGACCGCGCGATCGCAAGGCAAGCAATCACGATCCGCGCTTTCAAGCATTGCGTAAGGCCGTAATCGGCTATTTGATCGAGGCCGGCAAACAGCAAGACACGCGCCACATTGACCCAGGCCCCCCGCCGACCCAGCTGCCGAGCACGGCGCGCGAAATGCAGCCGATCGGCACCACACACCATGCGCCGCCGGACGCGGCCGTACCGCGCTATGTCGATTTCGCGTCCGTCTCGAAGGTATATCCGTCGCCGCGCGGCCCGGTCACCGTCGTTGATCGCTTCGATCTGCAGGTTAACAAAGGGGAGTTCGTCTCCATTATTGGCCACTCTGGATGCGGCAAGTCGACGGTGTTGTCGATGGCGGCCGGCCTGACTGCGGTGCACGCCGGCAGTATCGTGCTCGACTTCAAGGAAGTGACCACCGCCGGGCCCGATCGCGGGATCGTCTTCCAGGCGCCGAGCCTGGTGCCCTGGATGACCGCCTTCGATAACGTGATGCTCGGGGTCGCGCAGGTGTATCCACACGCTAGCGCCGCAGAGCGGCAGCAGATCGCGACCTACTATCTCACCCGCGTCGGCTTAGGCGACTCGCTCCACAGACGGCCCACCGCGCTCTCCAAGGGCATGCAGCAGAGGGTCGGGATCGCACGCGCGTTTGCGTTGCAACCCAAGCTGCTCTTGCTCGACGAGCCCTTCGGCATGCTCGATTCATTGACGCGTTGGGAGTTGCAAGAAGTGCTGATGGAGGTTTGGTCGCGCAATCGCCTGACCGCGATTTGCGTCACGCATGATATCGATGAAGCACTGCTGCTCTCGGATCGAGTGGTCATGATGACCAACGGTCCAAACGCGCGCGTGGGCCGAATCCTTAAAGTGAATCTGCCGCGGCCTCGTTCGCGCCGCGCATTGCTCGATCACCCCGACTACTACCGCCTGCGCGAGGAACTCCTGGAATTCCTGATCAGTTGCGACCACACGACGTAGGAGCACCCGTCGATGAAAAAATCCCATCTCGTAGTCATCGGTAACGGCATGGCGGGCATGCGCACCTTGGAGGAGTTGCTTAAAATTGCACCCGACCTCTATCACATCACGGTGTTTGGCGCCGAGCCGTATGTCAATTACAACCGCATCCTGCTCTCGCCGGTGTTGGCGGGCGAACAGTCCTTCGAAGAAATCGTGCTTAATGATGCCGCGTGGTACGCCGAGCATCACATCACGTTGCATCTGGGTGCGGAGATCACGGCCATCGACCGGCACCAGCGCACTGTGCGCACCCGCGCCGGCGTCACCGTCCACTACGATCGCTTGCTGCTGGCAACCGGCTCCAAGCCGTTCATGTTACCGATTCCGGGCGCTCACTTGCGCGGCGTGATCCCGTACCGCGATATCGACGATACCCAGCAGATGATCACGCGCGCGGCCAGTGCCGGGCAGGCAGTGGTGATTGGCGGTGGCTTGCTAGGCTTGGAAGCAGCCAACGGCCTCAAAGCACGCGGGATGTCCGTCACCGTCGTGCACCTGATGGAGACCTTGATGGAGCGCCAGCTCGATGCGACCGCCGGGGGGCTGCTGCAGCGCGCCCTGGAGCAACGCGGCGTCGCGTTCGTCGTGGGTGCCAGTACCGCAGCCATTCTGGGTGATGAAAATCAGCAAGTGACCGGCGTGCAGCTCGCGGATGGCCGCGTATTGCCGGCCGCATTGGTGGTGATGGCCATTGGCATTCGACCAAACACCGCCCTCGCGGAAACCGCTGGCCTGCACTGCGCGCGCGGCATCGTGGTCAACGATACCTTGCAGACTTACGATCCCCGCATCTACGCCGTCGGCGAGTGTGTAAACCATCGCGGCATCGCCTATGGTTTAGTTGCCCCATTGTTCGAAATGGCAAGAGTCGCGGCCAATCATTTGGCCGAGTTCGGGACCCAGCGTTATGGGGGATCGGTCACCGCGACCAAACTCAAAGTGACCGGCATCGATTTATTTTCGGCCGGAGATTTCATCGGCGATGAATCCACCGACGCCATCGTGCTGTCCGATCCCGCGAACGGGGTCTACAAGAAACTCGTGCTGAAGGATGATCGCCTGGTCGGCAGCGTTCTTTACGGCGACACCGCCGAGGGCAGTTGGTACTTCAAGCTGATGCGCGAAGGACGCTCGGTGGCTGAGATTCGCGACCGTCTGATGTTTGGCGAGCGCAATCTCGGGGATGCCGGTCATCTGGGGCAAAACCAGGCGGCCGCGATGTCCGATGAGATGGAAGTCTGCGGTTGCAATGGCGTCAGCAAAGGCCAAATCTGTCAGGACCGAGGTTGCGCAGTTCTTCGTGAAAGTCGCGACCGGGGAGGAAGTGCTGGAATATACGGGGGCTTTCCTGCAGCTCTATCGTGAAGAAGGCTACTACCTTGAGCGCACGGTGCATTTTGTCGCACGGGTCGGTCTGGACTACTGCAAAAAGCGTGTACTCGATGATCCCGCGCATAGACAAGCGCTGCACGCTCGCCTGCAATTTGCCTTGTCGGCGGAGCACGATCCCTGGGCGGCACGCGCACAAGGCGCAGAGCCCCGCGAATATGCGACGGTCCCGGCATGAACGCGCACCGCGCTAACGCGCCCGCTGATGCAAGTGCCCCCGCGGATTGGCGCAACGTGTGTGCGCTCGACGATATTCCGCGTCTCGGCGCCCGCGTGGTCACATGCACGGGCGGCAATATCGCCCTGTTCCGCACCGCCGATGACGAGATATTTGCACTAGACGATCAGTGCCCATCGGCGTGGCCCGCTCTCACAGGGCATCGTGTATGGACGCCACGTCGCGTGCCCGCTGCACCACTGGCAGATCGGTCTCGCCGATGGGATCGCCGTCGCACCGGATGTCGGGTGCACCGGCACCCATGCCACCGAGGTTCGCGACGGACGGGTTTATCTGAAGCTGCGGCCAGCGAGCGGCGGATGACTAGCGCGACCACCGTGACCTCGCGCAGCGTGTGCCCGTACTGTGGCGTCGGCTGCGGTGTGCTGATCGAATCTGAAGGTCAGCGTATTACCGGGGTGCGCGGCGATCCGGCACATCCCGCCAACTTCGGCCGTCTCTGCAGTAAAGGCGCTGCGCTCCACCTCACGACCGCGCACAGCGGCAGGCTCGCACACCCTGAACTGCGGCGACATCGCGCCGACTTGCGCCAGTCCACCGATTGGGAAACCACTCTTGACTACCTCTGCGCGCGCTTCTCCCAGGTGATCGACGCCGATGGTCCCGATGCAGTCGGCTTTTACCTCTCGGGCCAATTACTGACCGAGGACTACTATGTATTCAACAAGCTCGCGAAAGGATTGATCGGTACCAACAATATCGATTCCAACTCCAGGCTTTGCATGTCCTCCGCAGTCGCCGGTTATAAAGCGACCTTGGGCGCCGATGCACCCCCAGGTTGTTACGAAGATATCGATCACGCCGACCTCGTTGTCATTGCGGGTGCAAATCCGGCGTATGCACATCCCGTGCTGTATCGGCGCCTCGAGGCCGCTCGTGCGCAACGTCCCCTACTCAAGACAATCGTCATTGATCCGCGTCGTACGCCTACTGCGGAGGATGCAGATCTCCATCTCGCGCTGTTGCCGGGGACCGATGTCGCCCTCTTCAACGGTCTGCTGCATCTCTTGTTATGGGAAGGAAAACTCGATCAGGCCTACATCGCCGCACATACCAGTGGGTTTTCCGAACTCAAGGCTATCCTCCACGAATACACCCCGGCTATCGTGTCCAAAATCTGTGGGATCCGCGAGGACGATTTGCGTCTCGCGGCGACGCTGTGGGCAGACTCGCGCGCAACCCTCTCGCTGTACTGCCAAGGCCTCAATCAATCTGCGAATGGCACGGCGAACAATGCGGCCTTGATCAATCTGCATCTCGCCACGGGGCAGCTCGGTCGCCCAGGTGCGGGCCCCTTCTCGCTCACCGGGCAACCGAACGCGATGGGGGGCCGCGAAGTCGGAGGCATGGCAAATCTTTTATCGGCGCACCGTGATCTCGCGAATCCCGCCCATCGTGCGGAGGTCGCGGCCTTATGGGGGGTGCCGAGCGTGCCCGCACTGCCGGGCAAGACCGCACTCGAAATGTTCGAAGCCGTCGCCGCCGGCGAGATAAAGATCCTATGGATCGCGGGCACCAATCCCGCGCAATCCTTGCCGAACCAAGCGGTGGTCCGAGCCGCCTTACAGAAAGCAGAACTGGTGATTCTTCAGGAGGCCTTCGCGCACACCGAAACCGCAGCGTTCGCGGACGTGGTGCTCCCCGCCGCAAGTTGGGGCGAGAAGGACGGCACGATGACCAATTCTGAGCGGCGCATCGCGCGGGTACGCGCGGCAGTGGCAGCACCCGGCGAGGCGCGCGCGGACTGGCAGATCGCCGTCGACTTCGCACGTCGTCTCGAACGGACTATGCGGCCCGGACTGACCAGCCTATTCCCCTATCGCAGCCCAGGCGAAGTGTTTGCCGAGCACGGTGCCACGACCCAGGGCCGTGATGTCGATATCACGGGACTTAGCTACGCGACTCTCGAAGCACAGGGTCCTCAGCAATGGCCTTATCCGGCGGGCGCCACCGGCGGCATGGCGCGACTGTACGCCGATGGCCGCTTTCCCACCGACAGTGGCCGCGCGCGCTTTTATCCTGCGCAGTTTGTCCCCGTGGCGGAACCTCCCGATGCGCGCTATCCGCTGACATTGAATACCGGTCGGCTGCGTGATCAATGGCACGGGATGACGCGTAGCGGCCGGGTCACGCAGCTATTCAGCCATGTCGCGCAACCGATGCTCGAAATGAATGCCGATGACATGCAGCGACGTAAGCTGCCTGCAGGGGCCTTGGTGCGGGTTCGATCACGGCGCGGAGAGGTCATTCTGCCAGTCACCGCGAGCGCAGCTCAGCGTGTGGGGCAGGTTTTCATTCCGATGCACTGGGGCAGCGCCTGGTGGCGTGGTCCTGGGATCAACGGTCTTACCACCGATGCGCGCGATCCCACCTCGATGCAGCCGGAACTCAAGGCCTGTGCGGTGGCGGTGGACAGCGCCAACCTGCCGTGGGAACTTGTCGCGATGACGATTCTCGAACCCACTGACAAAGCGCTCGCAGACCAACGATTAGCGGGTTTTCAGGCGCAACTCGAGCGTTTCGAGTATGCGAGTTGTGGTCGCTTCGGTAGCGTGCGCGAAGGCGTGATTTTCCGCGCCGCGGGTGCCTGTGCCCCATCGGCAGAAACCCTGCACGCGATTGAACAACTGCTGGGCTTTAGCGATCCGGCACAGAGGATGTCTTATGAGGATCCCAGCCGAGGCGTTCGACGTGTGTTGCAGGTGGAGGCGGGAAAGTTGGTCGGGCTGATGCTTGCAGGCAACGTCGCGGGACAGGATTGGCTGCAGCACTGGCTGGACGCGGGCGAGAGTGTGACGGGCCTGGGCCCGCAGTTGCTTGCGCCGAACGCCACCCCACCGACCGGCGCCACGCCGCTGAGTCGCATGATTTGCAGTTGCGAGCAGGTGTCCGAGCGCGCGCTCGAACTTGCGTTAGACTCGCTTGATGCGATCGATGATGGCGCCTATGCGTGGCTGCAAATACGGTTGAAATGCGGTATTCAGTGCGGATCCTGTGGCCCCGAAATCCGCCACTTAATTGCCTCACGACGCGCTGCGGCCTGAACTATCATGACTATCGACTTCGCTGCTCTACTCAAAGAAATCGGTCGCGGAAAACATGCGGCGCGATCGCTTAACCTTGAGCAGTCTCAAGCGCTAGGCAGCGCGCTCGCGGCCAACACCGTGCCGGATGGTGTGCTGGGCGGGATACTGATCGCCTTGCGGATGAAAGGGGAAAGTGCATCCGAATTGCTGGGCCTTCATCGCGGCCTGAATGGATCACCGCAGACCCGACCATTGCGAATGATACCCTCAGCCAATACAGCCACCCCGCTGGTGATCCCGAGCTACAACGGGGCGCGCCGACACCCGAACCTGCTGCCATTGCTGGCGCTGGTGCTGCGCGAACTGGATATCCCGGTGCTGATTCATGGACCGCGCGCAGTGGCTGGGCGCACC
>JAYTEX010000121.1:0-4029 GCA_043734785.1 Pseudomonadota bacterium
CTTATGGGAAGCCCATGATGATGGGAAGTATCCTGATGGGAGGTGACAGCAACCGCCTGCCCAGCAGGCGTTTTTCACAACCCATGCCCTGATTTTGCTTCCCATAATGCGGCGGCTCGCGGTTGCACCTCTGATGTTTCTTACGATACTCAGGAAAATCAATCGGACCGTCCTACCGAATGACGTTCCGCGTTCGGTAAGACGATCCTCCGGCCGCTTATCGTAGAGTCGCTCCTTGTAGCACCGCAATGAGCTTGTCCGGTGCCGTGAATCGTCCTCGTTTGAGCGTCGGCGGCGTCACCTTTTCGATGGCGTCGATTTTCTCCATCGGATCCATACGCAGATAGATTTCCGTGGTTTGCATTTGTGCATGCCCAGCCACAACGATACCTTGCGCAGATCGCCGGTCGCTTGGAGCATCATCATCGCACAGGCATGCCGCAGTGCGTGCGGCGAGATATGTTTGTCCTTGAGAGACGCACAACATTGCCGAGCCGTTTCGGTGTACTTGTCGAGCAAATAGGTAAACCCCTTGCGGGTCATCGATTCGCCGCGCGCATTGACGAACAACTCGGGTACCGCCACGTTTCCTCGCACGGCCAGCCAGGCGCGAAGATCGCTCGCCGTTTGCTTCCACAGCGGCAAGCTTCGCTCCTTTCGTCCTTTTCCCATGACCCGAATCGCCGGCGCCGGCTGCAGTGTGACCGCGCTCAGCGGCAAGCCGACCAACTCCGATACTCGAAGTCCGGCGGCAAAACCGAGATGGAGCATCGCGCGGTCGCGAATGCCCGCACGGGTGTGCAAGTCTGGAGCATTCAGGATCGCCTGCATTTCCGCAACCGACAGATAGCGAATCAACGGCGTGGCGGTTTTCTTAGTGGGAATCGCGAGAACGCGCAAGCTTCGTTCCAGCACCGATGGCACGCGATGCTCGACGAAGCGCATAAAGGATTTGATCGCGGCCAGACGCGTATTGCGCGTTCGTGCGCAATTGCCTCGTCCCGATTCGATATCCGCGAGGAAATCCATCACCAGTGACGAATCGATCTGCTCCAATGCCAGCTGCGAAGGCGTCACCTTGAAGCGTGCACTGGCGAACGCAAAGAGGAGCTGAAACGCATAGGCGTAACTCTCGCAGGTATGGGGGCTTGCCCCGCGCTGTAGGGGCAGGCGTTCCCTCAAAAAGGCAGTGATATGCGGTGCAATCGGCGTCATGAGGCATCTCCTTTCAGGAACGATTCGCAGACCTTGGCGATATCGGTCATCAACAGCGGCGTGCTTTCCAGATACCAATAGGTACTCTCTATGCGTGCATGTCCCAAGTAGGTGCTGAGCGCCAACATATGGCGAGTAACACGATCACGGGTATCCGGACAGGTTTGCAGCGCGTTTACGGCGAAGCGATGCCTCAGCCCATGTAGCCGAGGCAAAGAGCCGTTTGGTCGTGCGCAGATGCCCGCCGCGTTGAGGAGTTCACGAAAGGTGGTGGCCACGATGTCGTAGTGCAGTCTTCCGCCACCACGGTGCGAAACAAAAAGATGGGGATCGGAGTTCACGCGTCTGCGTGCGAGATAGGAATCGAGCGCTTGCGCCACCGATTCATGAAGCGGTATCAGGCGACTCTTCTTGAACTTGGTCTCCCGAATAACCAACCCATCGGGTGTTATATCGTCGAAACGTAGACGCAACACTTCGGAGATCCGAAGCCCGGTCGAGGCAAGGAGTCCGAATATGGTACGGTATGTATGCGGGCGCAACGATCCCGCCGGACCGAGATTTCCCGCCGCGCGCAACAGTCGTGCGACCTCCTGGTCGGTCAAGAGACCGGGCGATCGTCGCTGCCGTCTTTTGCAAAACACATGGTCGGACGGGATCTCGTGGCGCGGATCTTCCGCGCGTACGAAACGGGCAAACCGGATCAACTGCGCAAGACGCTGGGCGCGCGAGTCTTCAGAGCGAGCCTTGGCCGCCCACTCGATGACGGTCTTGCCGACAACATGGGTATCGCCTTGACCCGTCGCAAAATTGACATAGCTTTGCAAATACCTTTCAACGGTGTCGAGTCTAAATCCGGCGGCGCGGCGCAAAGCAAGGTAAGTGTGCATCGAATCGCTCAGCATGACGACACCTCCGGCCAGGCCATGGCGATATCGCGCAGCAACCCCACGTCCACCTTGGCGTAGACCGTAGTTGTGTCAATGGAGGCATGGCGCAACAAGGCACCGATAGCCTGCGGCGAGACACCATCGCGCAGCAGGCTCGTCGCTGCCGAATGACGCAGCAGATGCGCACCCTCCGTCGGCGCACTGATACCGGTACGACGTAACGCGCGGCGGACCGCGCGACCGACCGCTTGACGGGAAATAGGAACGAGCGGCGCGGTGGCAGTGATAAAGACGCGTTCGCTCGATACATGCGGCCGCGCGTGGTGCAGGTAGTGCAGAATCGCATCGCCGACATCCTGGGGCAGCGGCAGTCGCGTTTCGCAGCGGTTCTTGCCGGAGACGATGAGGGCCGCCTGCGACCAGTGAAGATCGCGAAACCTCAACGCACTGACATCGCCGGCACGCAAGCCAAGGCGCGCTAACAGCAAGAGGATGGCCCGATCGCGTGCGCCCAGCGTCGATGCCGGATTACAGGAATGAATGAGACGTTCCACATCATGGGCGAGAAGATACTTGGGCAACACGGCGAGCCGCCACCGGGCCAGTGTCGGAATCGCGTAATCTAGGCCGGTAGGGCAATCCCCGCGCGCAATCAAAAAGCGCAGAAACATTCGCAGCGCCGTAACAAGGTTCGTCGATTGCGCTTGGCTCGATTGCGTGACTTGCTGCTGCAAGAACTGGCGCAGTCTTGCGGCTGTAAAAGCACGGGTGTCGGTTCCAAGATCCTGCAGTAATGCCATAACGGGCAAGCGATAGTTGGCGAGCGTGCTGCTCATCGTTCCGCGTTGCGCTCGCATCCAATCGGTGAACTCGTCACATAGTCTCTCGGCTGGAGAGCGTGTTTTCGGAGTTGGCGTCAATCTACGTACAACGCCAGTCGCTTCGAAGAAAGCGACGAATACGCAAGCGCTTTGGTAAAGATGCTGATGGTCCCCGTTGCGATAGCGCAGCAGTGCTGGTTTAGCGAGATAAGAATGCAATCGATCCAACGCGTCGCGATTTAATCCTGCGACGGGGATTCCTGCTTTCTCGGCCCAAGCGGCAAAGTGGACAACCTCGCGGACATGTCGGCGAATGCTGACACGACGATAGCCGTGTTCATCGAGCCACGCGGTGAACGCATCCAGCTGTGGACCGACGCTCCCCGAGCGATAGCGCTCCAAGGTCAGTGGGGATTTGAAATAGTCTATAAGCATGCTGCACTCCTTACAGGGTGCCCTGTAGGGCGGCAGCATTATGGGAAGCAAAATCAGGGCATGGGTTGTGAAAAACGCCTGCCGGGCAGGCGGTTGCTACCACCCCGCATCAGGATACTTCACATCATCATGGGCTTCCCATAAGGACGGTTATGGGAAGATTCCCATAACTGTTCCATTGCTCCCCAGACCCCTATTCCGTTCACTCAGCTTAAGCTTGATCGCTCGTTCGTATCCGGTGCAATCCACAAAGCCAGCCTGCGCACCATACTGGAATCCAGCCTGCAACTCGCCAAAAAACTCAACTTACAATCCGTCGCCGAAGGCATCAAGCTGGAGTCCGAATGGTCGTTGCTGAAATCCATGGGCTGCGATCTCGCCCAAGGTTACTACATCGCAATGCCGATGCCGCCCGAAGACGTGGTTAAATGGCATAACAATTGGAAAATCAGCCTCGAACCCTAAAAAATATAATCGAGCCAGAAGGCGCATGGATACGGGGTGGGGGCCTGGCATAGGGCCACCTCGGGCCATTGCCTCTTTAGGTATGTCTAAAAAATGTAGGTCGGAAGAAGCGGAGCGTATTCCGGGCGCGTATCGGCCCATAGCGACTATGGCTTCACCGTGCACAGGCATGCGCGCCCGCTGACGATGTGTGTGAATGTAGT
>JAYTEX010000122.1:0-23009 GCA_043734785.1 Pseudomonadota bacterium
GAAATGGACACCGTGAAGCTGACCGGGGCGACGCTGAATCTTGCGCGCAATGCCGAGGGCCTGACCAATTGGGACGATCTGCGCCAGAAGGGCGGGAAATCCGACGATGCACACGGGCGCCTGGGCGCGCTCATTCTGGGTGGCGTGGATATCACTGACGCCAAGCTCACCTGGCGCGATCAGGTGGCGCAACGCGAAATCGCGATTTCGGCGCTGCAGGCGCAATCCGGCCCCTTGACCTTCGGCGATCCAGTGCGCCTCAGTCTGAGCGCGAAGGTCGAGTCCACGAAGCCCGCGCTCGCTGGCGAACTCGCGTTGAAGAGTACGGCAACCTACGACACGACCGGCAAGCGCTACGGCATCGATCCCTTACAGTTCACCGCGTTACTGCGGGGCAAAACCTTGCCCGGGGGCAAAGCCGACATTGTCGGCCAGGCGGTGCTGGCGCTCGATCTGGCGGCAGGCGAGGCGCAGATCAGCGCCTTAAGTATCGCGGGTCTCGGCCATCACGCAGCGGGTGAAATTACGCTCGACCATCTCAACACTGAGCGCGTTGGCGCGCGCGGCATATTCGAACTCTCCGGCAAGGATCTGGGGGTGCTATTGCGCGCCTTCGCACTCCCTGCAGCGCCGCAGGTCGCGGCGCTGCAGGACCGCAGTTTGGAGTTCAAAATCATCTTCGATAGGGATGTAGCGTCGGGCAAACTTGCGGTGCCCACCTTCGAAGCCAAGATCCTGGGCGCGACCCTCACGGGGGAACTGCGCGGCGAGCGCGCGAATACGGATACGCCGGCGCTGAACGGGAAGCTCAGTGCACAGGGCGCCGATCTCCCGGCGCTGATCCTGCTCGCTAATCAATTCACGAACGGGGACACGCACAGTGCACCCGGTCTCACCAAGGCACTCGCCAGCGTGAAAGAACGCGCCTTTAGGTTAGACACCGAGTTCACGGCGGATCTCGCCGCCGGCCAGCTGGAGGTGCCGCAATTGCGCGCCAACCTGTTCGGCAATGCACTCAATGGCTCGATTAAATCACGCGGCGGAAAGAACCCAGTGCTAACGGGAGAGCTGACGGCCGCTGGCCCGGATTTGACTGCCCTGGCGCTCGCCATCAGCGCGCTGCGAGGCATCGATAGCGACGGATTGAGTGCGTTGAACGCCGTACTCGGCAAACGCCGAGACCGCGACTTCTCGTTCAAGACCACGTTGAATGCGGATCTCGGCGCGGATCGCATTGCGTTGCCAGCGGTCACCGCGACGTTCTTCGGCAACGAACTGACCGGTTCCTTCAGCGCGACGGCCGCCACCAGCGGGCAGCCCGCCATCGATGGCGAACTCGCAGCGCAAGGGCCAGATCTCCCTGCGTTACTCGCTCTGATCGGCGGCTTACAGGGCGCAGGCAGCGTGCTCCCGGGCATGGCAGCGTCGCTTGCCTCCGCGAAGGACAAAGCGTTCACCTTCGGCACCAAATTCGCACTCGATCTCAAGGATGGGCGAATCGCGTTGCCGTCGCTCGGTGCACGCGCCATGGGTCTGATCCTCGACGGATCGCTGCACGCGACGGCGTTTAATCATCCCGCTGGTGGCTTAATCGACGGGCGCGTGACCCTGCAGGGGACCGAACTTGCGCCGCTGTGGACCGCGCTCGGGCAAGTCGCGCTAGCGAAATCGGTGCGTGCCTTAAAATTCGAGACCGGTTTCAAGGGCAACGCGCAGACGTTGACGATGAGGCCGTTCACGGCGAATCTGGAGATCATGGGGCCAAACGGCACTGCCCCCGTTGATTTGCAGCTAACCCTCGGCACGGCGGAGGCGAACCTGCAACGCGAAACGCTGTCGATCAAGAATCTCGCACTGACCGGTCTCGGGCTCAACATGAACGGTGGCCTTGAGGCGACCCAGTTCAAATCTGGATTGAATTACACGGGCCAAATCAGCGTGCCGATATTCAATCTCCGCCAGCTGCTGGCGACGATCAACCAACCCGTGACCAACATGAGCGATCCGGCTGCACTGACCCAGGTGGGCCTCGAGGCGAGCGTGCAAGGTTCGGCCGGCGGCTACGCGCTCAACGCGCTCACGTTGAAACTCGATGACACGACGCTCAAAGGCGACCTCGCGGTAGGGACAGCGCCTGGACACGAAGTTACCTTCAATCTCGAAGTGGATCGCTTAAATGCCGATCGTTATCTGGCGCCAGAGGGCGCCACTAAAGCCGAACCGCTCACCCCCGAAGCCGCCGCTGCGGGTGCCGCACAGTTACCCGTGGAGACACTGCGAAAGATTAGTGTGGACGGCAAAATCGCCGTGAGCAGTTTGCAGTTCTCGGGTGCCCAACTCACCAATCTGGCCGTGACACTCCAAGGCCGGGACGGCAAACTTGGCATTAACCCGATCAGCGCAGCGTTGTATGGCGGCCGCTATACCGGGGTGATCGCGCTCGATGCCACCGATAAAACACCGCAGCTCTCGGTCAACACCACCTTGGCGAAAGTCGCGATCGAGCCGCTGCTCGTCGATATGACGGGCAAGAGCGATCTCACCGGCACTGTGAACTTTGAGGCCCGGCTCAACGCGTTGGGCGGAGACTCGAAACAGATGATCCGGTCGTTGAATGGGCCGGCGTCGTTCGCCGTTACGGAGGGGCTATTTCGCGGGCTGGATGTGCCCGCTGTCTTGACGGCGGCGGAGCTGATCATCGAAAGCAAGTCCCTGCAGCCAGTGCCGCAAGGGGGCACCACGCAGTTCCAGTCGCTGACGGGTTCGTTCGATATCCAGAATGGCGTGATCTACAACAAAGATCTGCTGCTCGACGGCCTGGGATTTAAGGTCGCCGGGGACGGCATGCTGGCTAATCTCAACGAGATGACGATCAAATACGACGCACGCGTCGCCGTGGACCAAGGCAGCCTTGAACAAGGGGCGGCGCATTACAATCTCGGCGACTATGTGATACCGATCCGCTGCCGCGGCCCTCTCTCGGGCACCAGTTGTATGCCGGATTTCGGCGAACTGGCCAAGCGCGCGGCGACCAAAGCGATCAAGGACGAGATCGAGAAAAAGCTCGACGACTCTCTCGGCGGCGCCGGAAAGGCACTCAAGAATCTCCTCAAATTCTAAGCCCATGCGGGGTCCTGGTCGGCACCACGTGCACCACACCGGCAGGCACACGTGGGCGTGGTCAGCCGGCGCGCGCCCCAGACGCGCTATGTTTGGTTGCGCTTTTGCGCTCTGCGCAGCGTTGCCCGCGCTTGCCACCGCCGCAGAGATTGAACGGGCGGAGATCCGTTTTAGGGACGGCGCCTATCGGTATTATTTTGCGGCGACCTTGAATGCGAATATCGAAGCAGTCCGCGCGGTGGTGGGAGACTACGAGCGACTCGCGCGGCTTAACGACGATATCATCACGAGTCACCTGATCGAACGCTATGACGAGCACCGACTGAAACGTCGCCTGCTCGTGAAACACTGCTTGCTAGTGTTCTGCTTCAATCTCGATTTCGTCGAACGGGTCGAGACTCTACCGAATGGTGATATCGAAACACACATCATTCCCGAAGAGAGTAATTTTCACCGGGGCGCGTCTGTGTGGCGAATCACCGCGGTGGACGCAGACCACACGCGCGTGACCTTGGAAGCGGACCAGGAGCCTAAATTCTGGATTCCACCCGTCATCGGCCCCTTGGTCATTAAAGGATCGTTTGTGGCCGAAATCACCGAAACCCTCAATAAACTCGAGCGTCTTGCCGGTGAACACCTTCAGTGAACGTCTGCTGACCTGGCATACCGCGGCCGGCCGGCACACCCTACCCTGGCAATTGGTGCGCACGCCCTATCGGGTGTGGATCTCCGAGATCATGCTGCAGCAAACCCAGGTCAGCACTGTTATTCCCTACTATCTACGCTTCATCGCACGGTTTCCGGACTGCGCGTCGCTGGCGGGGGCGCCGCTGGACACGGTGCTGCATCATTGGTCGGGACTCGGGTATTACGCGCGTGCACGTAACCTGCATCGCGCGGCGCAAAGGATCGTCGTCGCGCATGACGGTCAGTTTCCTGCCAGCCTTGAAGCGGCAATGGCATTGCCGGGAATCGGACGTTCGACGGCGGGCGCGGTCCTTGCGTTGAGCCGGGGTGATCGGCTGCCGATTCTGGATGGCAACGTCAAACGGGTGTTGACGCGACATTTTGCGATAGAGGGATGGCCAGGCTCGCCTGCCGTGCAGAAAATCCTATGGCCGCTGGCGGAATCTCTGACGCCGGTCACGGCAGTCGCCAACTACACGCAAGCCATCATGGATCTGGGCGCCACTTTGTGTACGCGCGGCGATCCGCAATGCGCGCGATGTCCAGTGGCTGGGAGCTGCGCGGCGTTCGCGCGCGGACTCGTCAAGGACTACCCGTCCCCGCGCCTGCGGCGCGTTTTGCCGGAACGCGCAACGCGGTTCCTGCTTCTCTGTAATAGGCAAGGCGAATGGTTACTCGAACGGCGGCCGCCCAGCGGAATCTGGGGTGGCCTGTGGAGTTTTCCAGAACTCGCGGCGGCTGAGGATGGCCTCGCCTGGTGTGTCGCGCACGGCTTGCGCTTAGGCGAGCCGTTGGCGTTGCTGGCGCCAGTCGTGCACACCTTCACCCACTTTCGCTTAACGATCACCCCCGAGCATGCGCGAGTGCATGAAGTAGGCACCTGTTGCATGGATTCGGATCAATGGCTTTGGTATAACACCCTGGCGCCGGCGCAGGTGGGACTGGCCACCCCGGTTAGCAATATCATTGCCAGGTTGAGTACAACAAAGGAGTGTAAGCCGTGAGTCGCACAGTACAGTGTGTAAAACTGGGTCGCGAGGCAGAAGGTCTCCAAGCGCCACCGTACCCAGGTGAACTGGGCCGCCGCGTTTTCGATCAAGCCTCTAAGGAGGCCTGGCAGAGCTGGCTTAAACATCAAACCATGTTGATCAATGAATACCGCCTGACGCCGATCGAACAAAAGGATCGCAAATTTCTCGAATCCGAGATGGAGAAGTTCTTCTTCGGCGAAGGCTCGGCGCGACCGGATCAGTTCAAGCCCCCAGAGTAATGTTTCAACTCCGGGATCCGGGAACGCCGAATGTTCTGTAGGGATCCCGGATTGCGCTGTGCGCATTCCGGATCACAGGATCGGCGTCCTCCTTACTTAGCGCAGGGCGAACAGATTCCACGCGCCCCACGTAAGCAATAAACCACCGGGCACCCACGTCGACCAGCGACGGGCGGGTAAAACCCGTTCGAGCAACATAAACAGGCTGATAAGCGCCATGAACCCGACGCTCATCACGCCGCCTACAAACATCAGCAGCATCAGCGCCCAGCAGCAACCCAGGCAGTAGCTGCCGTGAGTGATCCCCATGCGCATGGCACCACTTGCACCGTCCCGCCAATGACTGAGAAGGAATGCGATCGGCGACTGGCAATGGGCGAGACAGGCGGCTTTCAACGGTGTCAGCTGATAGATCCCCGCCGCGATCAAGAGGCACGCAGCCACCAGGGGACCTGCGGTGAGGAGATGGGTGTGCAACACCGCGCCGCGATGCAAGCCCCACTGCAGTAGCGCGAGCAGGAGTCCGAAACCACCCCAGACCAGCAGATAACTGACGCCAAATATCACGCCGTGCTGGGCGCTCCGCGCCGGCGAGCCGCGATCCAGTTGCCAGAATGTGAGCAGGACCGGCAACACCGCAGGGATCATCATCGCCACCATCATGACCAACCACATCAGCGCAGTGGCCATCGCGTAGGGGCCTGTTCGCTCGGGTCGCATCATGGCCATCATCAAATCGAACAGGACACCCTCGCCCGCCATGCTCGACATAACCGCGGCGCTTCGCCACAGAAGCACCCAGGCGATGGCCGCCACACAGAGTAATCCGGCTAGCGCGACTAGACGAGGCAGCATGCGAGAAGACGCCATCTTCGAACGCATGAGGAGTGAGTGTGCCTCGTCGCAGTGTTAGCTAGGCTTGACCGGCCCACGCGAACGGCGCGAAATGGCCGTTGGTGCGGCCAGCGGGAGCGTCCCATTCAATACCGAAACAGTGAATAAAATTTTTGATGGCCGTGGCAAGATTGAGTCGTCGATTAGCCGGATGCGCCGTATTGTCGATGGCGATGCACTCACCCGGCGCGCTGATACTGGGCATCCCTTGTAGGGTTTGCTCCAGCTGGCCCGCGATACTCACAGTGCGCTGATGATCGAGCGCGGAAAAGTCTATGTGGGCCCGCGTGAGTCCGCGAAAATCGCTCACCAGAGGCGCGAATCCTGCGAGCGGTCCGCCCGCGTGCCCACTTGCAATCGCACCGATCGCCGCCGCCTGCGCCTCGGACGCGCGGTCATCGACGACTACGCCCAGCGCCCATTCGCCCTGTGACATGATCGCCTTCGATTGCGCGATTACGACAAACCGAACACCGTTCAACGACGTTTCCCCGAAATGCCCCTGGCTAATCGCGAAGGTCATCGCAAACTTGCAGAAATCATGCGTCGCGGGGGTGGTCATATTCTGCGTAATGCACGGACACAAAAAATCACAACTACACGCTTCCATGTACTCGCCGCTGATCGACCAGGAGGTAGCCATTGGAGCACTCCAGAGTGTGGGGTAGGGGAATGAACTATACCGCTTTGTCCAGCATAGGCGAGCGCTAAGCCCCTATACTGAGCTGGATTTCGGGTTGACGACCCCAGACGGAGTCGATTTAATACGCCCTCCCCGCTGGGGCCGTATCTGCGGCGCCAGCCCCCCGAAGACACCTCCTCTGGCCAGGTAGCTCAGTTGGTAGAGCAGCGGATTGAAAATCCGCGTGTCGGCAGTTCGATTCTGCCCCTGGCCACCAATATCTGCTTTCTCTATCAACGTGTTACGACGCTCATAAATTTGCGCGACGACGTTTTGATTACCGCTGATTCCCAAATGTTTGCAAATCGATTAGAGCACTGCGATCGCCGCACAGCGCGCGTTACATCCAATTGCCGTTTTTAGGATAATCGAAATTATGCGTATCGCGTAAAGCTCACTCGCCTTACGACTCGAGTGTTCAATTCCAAAGAAGCGTCGCACGATCGACCCCCAAAATTCGCGCCGCAATTCACCGCAGATTCAGCCGCTATCCGTTAGCGTTCCAGGCGTGATGAGGGCCCGATTACGCAAAGTTCGTAAGGCTAACCAAGGAGCAAGTCATGTCGAAATACCTGCGCGCACTACTGGTGTCGGCGGTCTTGTCGGTGGGCGTCACCGGGCAAGCGCTAGCCTACGATGATAATCATCACGACGAGCATGATGGACTCGACAGAGGCCACAGCCAAGGTCACTGGGATTTAGAAAATCGTCACGGTGAGGTGCACGAAGAACTCGGCGAAGAACACAGCGCCGCTCATTATTACAATCCCTACATGTCGCGCAGGGGACATCGACGCTCGCATGGTCAACTCGGCCGGGAGCATGCACGAGGGCACAATCGGTTGAACGGGCAGCACAACGGATTGCACGGCGACCTAAACGACGCTCACGAGGATTATCATGGCTACTACGCTCCTAATTATCGGTGGTAGTTCTACTGCGGGTTGGTCGCTTGTTTGTTGCTCTTAGCGAGGCACAAAGTTTTCTCTTGAACAGCCTGCTCACTCGGTTAGACTGCAACAGGGTGCTGCACCGATTCGGCGGGCAGCAGGATTGCGATGGTCGGGCCGCCTCGCGGGGCCACCATGCATGAATCCGCCGTCCGAGCACGCTGTTCAACTCCTCGCCGTTTCCCTCTTTGCGCTCGCGCTGGTCCATACCTTCGCCGCGAAGCAGTTTGAGCGGCTGTCTCACCGCTTCCCCAGGCATGCAGGGCTGTTTCATCTGTTAGGCGAGGTCGAAGTCGTTTTCGGCTTCTGGGCGATCGTGCTGGTCTTGGCGATGGCCGTGCTGCAAGGAGGAAGCGCGGCCCTTGGCTATGCGGAGACGCGCAACTACACCGAGCCGCTGTTTGTCTTCGTCGTGATGGTCATGGCGGCGTCACGGCCCATCCTGCGTACGGTGCGGGTGGGCGTAGGTGCGATCGCGCGGCTGGTGCCGCTGCCAACTACGGTTGCAAGTGCCTGGCTAGGTTTGGCGGGCGTCCCTCTTTTGGGCTCGCTGATTACCGAGCCGGCGGCGATGACAATTGCGGCCTTGGTTCTTGCTCCGCAGATCTTCAGGCCGCATCTGCCCGAGCCGGTCAAGTACCTCGCGCTCGGCGTGTTGTTCGTGAACGTATCGATCGGCGGGACGCTCACGTCCTATGCGGCCCCGGCGGTGCTGATGGTCGCTGCAACCTGGTCATGGGACAGCGCTTTCATGCTGTCTCACTTTGGCTGGAAGGCAGCACTTGCCGTTTTGGTGAACTCCACCGTTGTGATGGCGCTGCTGTACAGGCATCTGCGGGCAGCGCCCCCACTGCCCGCAGAGCAGCCTGCCGACGCGCCGGTGCCTGTCCCTGTGGTTCTGGTGCATGTCGCGCTGCTGGCGGGGGTTGTGGCCATGGCGCATCACATGGTGGCCTTCCTCGCACTGTTCCTGCTGTTTCTCGGCTTCACCCAGGCCTACGAGCGTCATCAAAGCCGGCTAATCCTCAGGGAAGCGCTGCTGGTTGGATTCTTCCTGGCAGGGCTGGTGGTGCTCGGTGGCTTGCAGGCGTGGTGGCTGCAGCCGATCGTGAAAGGCCTCGAACCGCTCGAACTGTTCTTCGGGGCACTCGGGCTTACAGCGATCACTGACAACGCGGCGCTGACCTATCTCGGCTCCTTGATTCCGGACATCTCGGACGCCTCGAAGTACATGTTGGTCGCCGGCGCAGTGGCAGGTGGCGGTTTGACCGTGATTGCCAATGCTCCCAACCCGGCAGGAGTGGCGCTCCTCCGGGAAGGCTTCGCCGACCAGTCCATTGGGGCAGGTGGGCTGCTTCTGGGCGCGTTAGGTCCAACCCTGGTGGCAGCAGCAGCGTTCTTGCTTCTGTAGCTGCATGCTGCCATGTATGCATGCATACATGATTACCGCGCCGGCGATGACGGGGACCCCGGCGAGGTTGTCCTAAATTTTGCCGTCCCAGATTTTTTATTGACGGGTCTTCACCATCAGGCAATCCAGACAAAGGATCGTTTTGCGACAACCACCCGAGGACGCGTGATGAATTATTCCAAGCTTCTTATCAAGCCAGATTCGAAGGTTGATCTGGCTGATCACGATCCGGGTGACAAATCCGACGTGCCCGCCAAGAAATCCGAGCGCCTCGCACGGTTGGCGGAGCTGTCCGCTGAAATTGATGCCCTGCAGGATCTCCTCTACGCAGGACAACAACACCAGGTGCTGGTGGTGTTGCAAGGGATGGATACTGCCGGCAAGGACGGCACCATCCGGCAAGTGTTCGGCGCGGTCGATCCGTTGGGCGTACGCGCGGTCGGTTTCCGCGCGCCGGCTGGCGAAGAACTGGCGCACGACTATCTATGGCGGGTGCATCGCCAAATGCCGTGCAAGGGCGAGATCGTGATCTTCAACCGGAGTCATTACGAAGATGTCCTAATCGTGCGAGTACAACGCTGGATAGACGCGACTGAATGCACGCGGCGCCTGCGGCAGATTTACGAGTTCGAGCGCATGCTCGCCGAGAATGGCACCCGCATCGTGAAGTTCTTCCTGCATCTCTCCAAGGATGAACAACGACGCCGTTTGCAGGAACGGGTGGATGAGCCGCAGAAGCGCTGGAAGTTCAATCCAGGGGATCTTGAAGCGCGGAAACACTGGCAGGACTACATGGCGGCCTATACGGACGCGCTGCGCGCAACTTCTACGCCATGGGCGCCGTGGTATGTGGTGCCGGCGGATTCGAAATCCACCCGGAATCTGCTGATCAGTACGATTCTGCGGGACTTACTTGCGGCACTGAAGATGAAATATCCGCAACCACCGCAGGATTACTCGCACTTGGTGATTGAATAGGGCTTGAAAAAGCCGCCGCGCGCTCAACCAGCGCGCCAGCAACCGGCTTTCCTGGCGTCACTCAGTCGCGTTTGCGGATCAGTGCAGGGGAGGGATCACTTTGGCCGCTTTCCGGTGGGTCAGCAGCATTCCGTTAATGAAGCGACTGGACTCGTACAAACCCGCGAGTCCGCGACTTCCGAACTGCTCACAGGCCGAACGGATGTTCGTGGCATACAGGTAGGGCACGGTGCAGTAGTCGGCCGCGGTGGCGCCGAATGACGACAAGACCAGGATGGCGGCCGCGAGGCCTTTGGTGAGTGCGGATTGCATGACCTTCTCCTCAAAAATTAAAGTCCTGACTGTGTGCAGCTGATGCGTCGACTCGTGTTATGCCCGCCCTGTCGCGTGCTGCGATGCAGTAAAGACTAGACTTCTCTAGGCCGTTCAACAACCGCGATTCATTAGAAATACTATTTACTCTCAGTAAACAACTACCGTGATTTAGTGGACAAATTTACAAGCATGCAGGTGTTGGTGGCAGTCGCCGATCAGGGCGGATTTTCGGCTGCAGCGGAGGTTCTGCGGCTCTCCAAGGCGATGGTGACCAAGCATATTCAGGGTCTTGAGGCGCAACTTGGGACGCGCCTCATTAATCGCAGCACGCGGCGCCTGAATTTCACTGAAGCGGGTTCCGCCTACCTCCTAGGCTGTCGCGCGATCTTGCACGAAGTCGCGACGCTCGAGCAGCGGGTCGCGGGGTTCAGCGCGACCCCGCAAGGTCTGCTCAAGGTCATGGCGCCGACGTCCTTCGGCAGCTTTCAAGTTGCGCCCGCGCTCGCGGATTACGTGGAGCGCTATCCAGAGGTCCGGGTCCAGCTGACCTTGAGCGATCGGCCGAACGGACCATTAGAGGAAGGCGTCGATCTGGCCTTACAGGTGGGCAGTCTGCCCGCGTCGTCACTGGTCGCGCGCCAGGTCGCGGAAGTGCGGCTCATCGTGTGTGGCGCGCCGGGCTATTTTTTGCGCCGCGGCGAACCCGCCAGTCCGGCAGTTCTCGACGCGCACAACTGCCTGCGCTATTCGCACGGCACGCGCAAAGGCATGTGGTTGTTCCGCGAGGGCTTGACCGATTCACTGGTACGCGTGCAGGGCGACTTCGAGGCCAGTACGGGGGACGCGGTTCGCATGGCGGCGTTGACGGGACATGGCCTGGCGCAATTACCGAGTTACATGGTGCGCGCCGATCTCGCGAGCGGGCGTTTGCGCGCCACGCTCGAAGTCTTTGCGCCCGCGCCGGTGCCGCTCTATGCCGTTTATGCGCATCGTGAGTTATCCGCCACAGTACGTGTTTTTGTCGAGTTCCTTGAGCAGTATTTTCTGACGCACGCGTGAGAGAACAGCAAAAATACCCGCGTAGATTTGTCTTCATCCCCTACTTCCCGGGAAAAAGTGAAGCTATTCAGCATTTATGGTTGATGAATTGATTCGTCGCGACCCTCTTTAATTTGTGCGTGCGGATGCCAGCCCACAGTCAGCATCATCACGGTGAATCCAAGCACATAGGCGAGGACCACATGCCAGCCGTGTTTCAGCCATTGAATGACAGATCTCGACTCTGGATACATGTTGGTCAACGCGATACCCGCACTCGATCCGAACCACATCATCGAGCCGCCGAAACCGACTGCGTACGCGAGCACGCCCCAGTCGTAGCCGCCTTGCTTCAAGGCGAGCGCAGTCAAGGGAATATTATCGAAAACCGCAGACACAAAGCCTAAACCCAGGGTGGTAGACCAGGACGCTAGCGGCAGCTTTTCCACCGGCATCATCGAGGCGCAACTGACCAGCGACAACAGAAAGACCGAGCCAGCGGCGGTCTCAGGCATGATCTCCCAGTCTGGTCGTCGCAGCCACAAGGTGGCAACAATCGCAACCCACACCGCGACCCCGATGAATGGGAATTGACTCGAAAGATTTGCGTGAAACGTATTCACATAAAAGTTAGTGCCCATCGCGGCGAGCAGGATGGTCATCACGATGTAGAGCCGTTTCCAGTCGACATGCGTATGCGCATGGGCATGTTGCAGGATCGGCGAATAACGATGCTGTTGGATGGAGGCAGGAATCCCACACACCACCAAGGCCACGACGGCGGCCGCGTAAGCATGAAACACGTCGCCGGGCGCCACGCCATCAATCCACATCATGGTCGTCGTGGTATCGCCAACCACACTGCCGGAGCCGCCCGCGTTTGACGCCGCCACGATTCCTACCAGGTATCCAATATGCACTTTGGCACGGAACAACTGGTGCGCCATGGCGCCGCCAATCATCGCTGCTGCAATGTTGTCGAGAAAACTCGACAACACGAACACCAGCACCAGCATCAGGAACGCGCCTTTCCAGTCGTGCGGCAAGTACTTAGGCAGGATGACCGGCACATGGCTTTTCTCGAAGTGTCGCGCGAGCAGCGCGAAACCCATCAGCAGGCAAAACAAGTTGGCGAGCGTGACCCACTCGTGTTGGAAATGACCGACCAGCCCGCCTACACCAGGACCCGTGTGAAAACCCGTGACCATGATCTTGTAGAGCGCAATACTCACCAGCCCGATCAGGCCCACGGCGAGGGTGTGGTGGTGGAACATTGCCACGCTGAGCAAGATCAGCGCGAATAAAATAAACTCCACCGGAATGCCCGCGAGGGCCGTGCCATCCACCGCGCTGGCTGCCCACGGCTGGAGCAGCAAGCAAAGCCCAAATCCCAGTTTTTGTAGGCGTCCGGACCATCGCTCAAGCGAATCGGTGAGGGCGCCATATAATGTAGCCAATGGCATAAATTTCATCTCACTCGTCCCCGAATCGGCAGTGGTTTTTTGGGATATTTCAAAAGCTGGAAGGCTCGCAGCGACTGCACCTTGCCCTATTGCGCAAAGGTAAAACAGTGTAATCGCAGGTGATGGGCGGTACACGCCGCGTGCTCGAATTGTTTAAATTCAGTGCCGAGGCAGGATCAACCTGCACGCGCAGGGTAGAATCGCGGGGCGTCGCGAGTCGAGCGCAAGAATCAAGAATATAAAGAAAACGTGCGGCCATGAAGGCGCGCCAACCACGGATGATCGTATGCCCCTTGTTGCCGAAAAATGGCGCGGCTGGCCCAGCCTGTGCGTGTCGATAGCGCTGCTTAGCGCGTGCAATCAAGCGCCACCGCCCGCAGCCCCCCCTGCTGGCCCGCCACCGGTAAGTGTCGCGGCGGCACTCGAGCGCGAAGTTCAAATGTCGGACGAATTCCCAGGCCGCATTGAGGCGATTGAAACGGTCGCGATCCGCGCGCGGGTCAACGGTTATCTACAGTCGATCCATTTCAAGCCAGGCAGCGAAGTCAAGCGCGGTGCGTTGCTGTTCGTGGTGGACCCGCGACCGTTCGCCGCACGGCTCGCGGAAGCCGCAGCCGCGCTCGCGAATACCGATGCTCAGCTCGCCTTGGCGCGCATCGAACGTACCCGACAGGCTCGCATGCTCACCGATCGCGCCACTAGCCAGCGGGAATATGATGCTGCGGCCGCCTCGGTGCAGATTTTTGAGGCCGCGCGCAGCGCTAATCTGGCGAGCATCGAAAGCGCCCGTCTGGATCTCGAATATACCCGGGTGCTGGCCCCCATTGATGGTCGCGTTGGTAAGGACGAAGTCACCATCGGCAACCTGGTGCAAGGCGATGCCCCGGATTCGCCGATCTTGACGAACATCGTGTCGGTCGATCCCGTCTATGTCGCGTTCGAAGCAGACGAACAGGCCTACCTGAAATATATCGCGAGCGGGCGCGACACCCCCCTGCTAGTCGAGGTGGGCCTGGCAGACGAGCAGGCTTTCCCGCACCAGGCACGCCTGGAATTCGTCGACAACCAGGTCGCGACTACGACCGGCACGGTGCGCATGCGGGCCTGGCTTGCCACCCCCGTCCGCCGCTTTACGCCCGGCTTGTTTGCGCGTGCGCGCTTGCACGCGACGCGAGGCACCGAGCGCGCGGTGATGGTGGTCGATCGCGCGATCGGCACCGACCAGAGCAAACGTTTCGTGTTGGTGGTGGGCGAGGATAATGTCGCCCACTATCGGGAAGTTCACCTCGGTCGTCAGGTGGGCGTCTTGCGCGTGATCACTGCGGGCCTTAAGACGGGTGAAGTGATCGTTGTGAACGGCCTCCAGCGTGTCCGTCCTGGCACGCCGATCACCCCACAACTGGAGCCGATGGAGCAACCCGTCACCACGCCTTCTGTTGACGCGGGCTGAACGCCATGAATATTTCGCGCACGTTTATCGAACGTCCGATCTTCGCGGGGGTCTTGTCGATCGTGATTTTCCTCGCGGGACTTATCGCGATTTTTTTCCTGCCGGTTTCGGAGTATCCGGATGTAGTGCCGCCTTCAATCGTGGTCACCGCAACCTATCCGGGCGCTAATCCACAGGTCATCGCCGAGACCGTCGCGGCCCCTCTCGAAGAACAGATCAACGGCGTCGAAGACATGCTCTATATGTCGTCGATGGCGACCACGGATGGGGTGCTGCACCTGACGGTGACCTTCAAGATCGGCACCGATCCGGATCTCGCGGAATCGCAGGTGCAGAACCGCGTGCAGCGAGCGTTGCCGCGTCTTCCGCTCGAGGTGCGCCAGTTTGGCGTGATCACGCAGAAGCAGTCGCCTAACCTCACGCTGGTGGTGCATCTGCTGTCGAGCAACAGTCGCTACGACGAGCTATATCTACGCAATTACGCGTTGCTCAATCTGAAGGACAATCTGCGCCGCATTCCCGGCATGGGCGATGTCATCGTATTCGGTGGTGGCGACTATGCCATGCGCGTGTGGCTCGATCCGCAGAAACTCGCCGCGCGCCATCTAACCGCCTCTGATGTGGTGGCGGCGATCCAGGAACAAAACCAGCAGGTGGCCGCTGGGGTGATCGGAGCGCCGCCGGCATCCAACCAGATCGAGTTCCAATTATCCTTGAATACGCAGGGCCGACTCGCGAGCGAAGAAGAATTTGGGGAGATCATCGTCGCCACCGCGCCCGATGGCGGCATCCTGCGGCTGCGCGAGGTGGCGAGGATTGAACTTGGCGCTGGCGACTATTCGCTACGCAGTTTGCTTGACAACAAGCCGGCGGTCGCGCTGGGCGTGTTTGAGGCACCGGGCTCAAACGCCGTCGCGCTGTCTAATGCCGTACGCCGGATGATGGATACGGCCAAGCGCGATTTTCCGGAAGGCTTGGATTACCAGATCGTCTACGACCCACCGCGCTTCGTCAAAAAATCGATCCAGGCCGTGATCACGACCTTGCTTGAAGCCGTCGCGCTGGTGGTCGTGGTCGTGATCATTTTTCTCAAGACCTGGCGCGCGTCGATTATCCCGCTGGTCGCCGTGCCAGTGTCCATCGTCGGCACTTTTGCAGTGATGCTGGCCGCCGGTTTCTCGATCAACACCCTGACCTTGTTCGGCCTGGTACTCGCGATTGGAATCGTGGTGGACGACGCGATCGTGGTGGTCGAAAACGTCGAGCGGAATATTGAACTTGGCCTCAATCCGGTCGCGGCCACCCGCCGTGCGATGGAGGAAGTGTCTGGGCCTATCATCGCGATTGCGCTCACCCTGTGTGCGGTATTTATCCCGATCGCGTTTATCAGCGGCTTGAGCGGTCAATTCTATCGCCAGTTCGCGTTGACGATTGCGATCTCCACGGTGATCTCGGCCTTTAATTCGCTGACCCTATCCCCTGCCCTTGCGGCGGTGCTGTTGCGACCTCATGGCGCGCCCAAGGACGCTTTCACGCGCATGATAGATGCGGCATTCGGTTGGTTTTTTCGCGGCTTCGATGCGGTCTTTCGTGGCGCCGCGCGCGGTTACGTGCATAGCGTGCGTGGCATCCTGCGGATCAAATATGTGGCGCTGCTGGTGTATATCGGCCTGCTTGGTTTGACCTATGTGGCGTTCCAGCAGGTGCCGTCTGGTTTTATCCCCGGTCAGGACAAACAATATCTGATCGGCTTCGTGCAACTGCCGGATGGAGCCTCGCTCGATCGCACCGAGAAACTCGTGCGCCGGGTCACGGATATCGCCCTAAAGACGCCAGGCATCGTCAATGTGGCGGCGTTCCCGGGTTTGTCGATCAACGGATTCACGAACTCACCCAACGCCGGCGTGTTTTTCTTCAATCTCGATGAGTTCGAGAATAGGCGTACGCCTGAGTTGTCCGGGAATGCGCTGGCGGGGTCGCTCAATCAGCAACTGGCCGGCATTCAGGATGCCTTCATCGCAGTGTTTCCGTCGCCGGCGGTGAATGGTCTCGGCACCATTGGTGGCTTCAAGCTGCAACTCGAGGATCGTGCCGGGCTCGGTAACGAGCAGCTTTACAATGCCTTGCAGTCGGTGCTCATGAAGGCTTGGCAGAGCCCGGAACTGGCCGGCATCTTCTCGAGCTATCAAATCAACGTGCCGCAACTTTTCGCAAACATCGATCGCGCCAAAGCCAAACGCATGGGGGTAAACCTGAACGACGTGTTCGCCACCTTGCAGGTCAATCTCGGTTCGTTTTACGTGAACGACTTCAATCGCTTCGGCAAGATCTACCGCGTGATCGTACAGGCCGACGCGCCATTTCGATCCAGTGCGCAAGACATCTCGGTGCTGAAAACCCGCAACGCGGCCGGTGAGATGGTGCCGCTTGGCTCGCTGATGGATGTCGAGCAGAGTTCCGGTCCCGATCGTGCGATGCGCTATAACGCCTTTCCGGCCGCCGATATTAATGGCGCGGCCGCGCCAGGGATCAGTTCCGGCCAGGCGCAGGCGACCCTTGAACGCATCATCAAAGAGACCGTGCCGCGCGGCATCACCTTTGAATGGACCGATCTCGTCTACCAGGAAATATTGGCCGGGAATACCGCGATATTTGTGTTTCCGCTGTGCGGGCTGCTGGTGTTTTTGGTGCTCGCCGCGCTATACGAAAGCTTCAAGCTGCCGCTCGCGATCATTTTGATCGTACCCCTGTGCTTATTGTTCGCGATCGGCGGCGTATGGCTGACCGGCGGTGACCGCAACATTTTCACGCAGATCGCGCTGTTCGTGTTGATGGGACTCGCGTGCAAGAACGCCATTCTGCTAGTCGAGTTCGCACGCGAATTCGAGATGCGCGAACCGCTGGCAGGGCCGGTCGTGGCGGCGTTGCAGGCCTGTCGCATGCGACTGCGGCCGATTCTGATGACCTCATTCGCGTTCATCATGGGCGTGGTGCCGCTAGTGACCTCGAGTGGCGCGGGCGCCGAAATGCGGCACACCATGGGCGTGGCCGTGTTGTCCGGCATGGTCGGTGTGACCTTTTTCGGCTTGTTTTTGACGCCGGTGTTTTATGTGTTATTGCATAGGGTGCCGCGTGCGGAACGGCAGGTGACGGTGCCAACTGCGGAAGGCGCGACATGAAGCACCTGCTGGCGCTCGCGTGGAGTGTCGCGCTGAGCGCGTGTTCGCTCGCGCCGGAACTGCCGGATCCGGCACTTGAAGTGCCCGCGGCTTACAAGGAGACGAGCGCACCCGTGTCCGGTGATTGGAAAATCGCCGCGCCTGCGGATGGCGCTGAACGCGGCGCATGGTGGACGGTTTTTGGGGATCCCGTGTTAGACGAACTCGTGCGCGAGGCTACCGCTCGGAACCAGAGCCTGCAGGCAGCGCTGGCGCGTATCGAACAAACCCGCGCGCAAGTGCGGGTGGCGAAGGCGACCCAATGGCCACGCCTCGATTTGGGCGCTGGTGGCGCACGTGTGCAGCCGAGCAGCGTGCCGCCAGTATTTGGCGCTGGGGTGCGAGATCCCTACTCCACATTAAGCGCGCGGGTTGCAGCCAGCTATGAACTCGACTTGTTCGGAAGGGTGCGCGATGCCGTGCAGGCAGCGCGTGCCGATCTCGCGGCCGAACGCGCGCTGTTTGCGAGCCTAGTGCTGACCTTGCAAAGCGATGCTGCTGAAACCTACTTCTTGGTCCGCGCGGCGGATGATGAACTGGCAATCCTGCGCGGCACGGTCAAGCTGCGCGAAGAGGCCGTGCGACTGCTGCAACGACGGGTCAACGCAGGCGATATCAGTGAGTTTGATCTCAAGCGCCAAACCGCCGATCTCGAAGCCGCACGCGCCGACGTACATGCGCTCGAACGCACGCGCGCCCAATACGAACACGCGCTGGCCGTGTTGTGCGGCGAAGCGCCCGCAAGTTTCACCCTCGTGCCGCTAAAGGTGGCGCGCAATCTGCCTGAGATTCCCGCGGGCGTCCCTTCCACTTTGCTTGAACGGCGGCCGGATATTGCCGCCGCTGAGCGGCGTATGGTAGCGGCGAATGCGCGGATCGGGGTGGCGAAGGCGGCGTTCTATCCGGTGCTGAACTTGACCGCAGATTTCGGTGTTGAGGCGAGTAGCCTTGGCGATCTATTCAAGTGGAGCAGCCGAGCGTGGGCGCTCGGGCCGATCGCCGGGGCCTTGCTGAGCCTGCCCATTTTCGATGGAGGGCGCAATGCAGCGAACCTGGCGGCGCGCGAAGCAGGGCTGGAGGCCGGTATCGCAGACTATCGACAGACCGTGCTGAACGCGTTCGCGGAGGTCGAGGATGGATTGTCCGGCCTGCGCACGCTGGCCGCGCAGGCCGCAGCGCTGCACGCAGCCACTGGCGCGGCGGATGAGGCCTTTGCGATTGCAAAGGTACGCTATGAGGCCGGCGCGACAGGTTATCTCGATGTACTCGATGCGCGGCGGACCTTGATCGGCGTCAAACGTCTTGACGCCCAGGTCTATGGCGCGCGCGCGGCGACGACGGTCGCGTTGATCAGAGCCCTGGGGGGTGGGTGGTAGCGAACGGTTGGGCCACTAGACTACGGCGCCAGGGCGGCTCAAGCGCCCCTGGCGCACGCATCGATATCCCTTTGCACTCAGGCGACCGGGTAGAGCAGGGCGTTCGCCAAGGTTGCAACGAGATACCCCCAGCCGAGGATCGTGGCGGTGACAACAGCTAAGGTGGTGGCGATTTCGGTGACTTGGAGTTGCATGCTGGTTTCCCCTACGAACGATGTTTAAGCTTGGATCCAGTACGAGTCGTGATGTCGATCTCGTCGGATGGAGAGTCTAGGCGGCGCATGTAACGTGGACATTGCAGTCGGTATCTGGATTGTTCCTGCTTTGTTGCCGGCAGGGTCTTCCCCTCGCGCGCCGCCGCCGCTAGGCTAGCGCCCACCAGTCAGCAGCATACGAATTCAAGCGAAATGACCGCGCGAATCTTCATCGATGGCGAAGCCGGCACCACCGGCCTGCAGATTCGTGCGCGCCTCGAAGCGCGTGCCGATCTCACGCTGGTGAGCATCCCCGCCGAGCAACGCAAGAGCGCGCGCGCGCGCGCAGATCTCATGAACTCGGTCGATCTCGTGGTGCTGTGCCTGCCGGACGATGCCGCGCGAGACGCGCTCGCTATGATCAACAATCCCGCCGTGCGGGTGATCGACGCTAGTACGGCGCATCGAGTTGCCCCGGGCTGGGTTTACGGCTTTCCAGAACTGGATGCCGGGCAGGCAGTGCGGATCGCACAGGCAACACGGGTCGCGAATCCTGGTTGCTTCCCCACCGGCGCCATCGCCCTGATTCGGCCCTTGGTCGCGGCGGGCATGGTCCCTGCCGATTTCCCGCTCACCGTGAATGCCGTGTCCGGTTACAGCGGTGGGGGCAAAAGCCTCATCCAACGCTACGAAGATCCGGCTGCACCGGACCGCCTGGAGGCGCCGTTCTGGCTTTACGGGCTCGGTCTCGAGCACAAGCATGTGCCAGAGCTGCAGAAGTTTGGACTGCTCAAGACGCGCCCGTTGTTCATGCCCAGTGTCGGGCGTTTTGCACAAGGCATGCTGGTGCAGATCCCGTTACAACTGTGGGCCCTGCCGGGGGCGCCGAAAGTGGCGGATATTCATGCCGCACTCGCGGCTGCCTACCACGGGCAAGCCTTCGTTAAGGTGGTGCCACTGGCCGACAGCAACGCGCTGGAACGCCTCTCGCCTGAAGGTCTGAATGGCACTAATGAAATGCACCTGTACTGTTTCGGCAACGAGGCCCGCCAACAAGTCGTGTTGAGCGCGCTACTCGACAATCTGGGCAAGGGCGCGTCGGGTGCCGCAGTGCAGAACCTGAATTTGATGCTGGGGCTTGCCACCGCCGCCGGCTAGCAAACCTGATCGGGAGCAGGCGGCGCAGGGATTATCTTTAATGCGATACTGGCTGCCCGGTTGACGACGCCTCGACGCGCCCTTATCCCTCTAAATGAACGCACGCACATGACTCAATTCACGCATTTCTCGGTTCAGCCGCTCGCAGGCGCGGTCGGTGCAGTGGTGGCAGGGATCGATCTCCAGGCGCCCGTGAGTGCCGAGATAATTGCGGAGATCCGGGCGACCTGGCTCGTCCACGGGGTGATTTTTTTTCGCGATCAACCGTTTCCGGAAGCGGCATTCCAGGCCTTTGCCGAGCGCTTCGGACAGGTCGTCGAATATCCTTTCGTGAAAGGTATTGAAGGCTTTCCATTGATCATCCCGGTTCTGAAATTGCCGCACGAGCGCAACAATTTTGGGGGCATCTGGCATACCGATACCGCCTACCTCGCAGAGCCCCCGATGGCGACGATGTTGATCGCGCGCGAGGTGCCGCCGTACGGTGGCGATACGTTGTTCGCGAGCGGCTACGCGGCGTTCGAAGCCTTGTCGCCGGCAATGCAACGCCTGTTGGAAGGACTGCGCGGCGTGAATACCTCCGGCAAGGCGGATGTCACCAAGACGCGGGAAGACAGAATCAAGGATTCTGCGACCGATCAAGTCAAGCAGGCGTTCGAGGCAGAACACCCCGTGGTGCGCACGCATCCCGAGACCGGGCGCAAGAGTCTTTACGTGAACTTCGGTCACACGGCGCGATTCGCGGGCATGACGGAGGAAGAAAGCAAACCGCTGCTCGATTTCCTATTCGCGCATCAGAGTCGACCGGAGTTCACCTGTCGCTTTTCCTGGCAAGTCGGATCAATTGCGTTCTGGGACAACCGATGCGTACTGCACAACCCGGTTAATGATTACCACGGCTACAAGCGGCTGTTGCATCGGGTGACGTTGAAGGGTGACAAGCCACGCTAGGCCCATTTCCCTATCGGTTGGCGGAACGCCCGATACGGGGCGCGGCGTCGCCGATGGAATCGCCATATTCAAGTTTTCGCCGATCGGTTGAGGCGAGAATCTAGCGGGATGACCCTAGACTCGACCTGGGTCAATTCGTAGCCTACCGGGAAACCCCGAGAAGACTGGCGTCGCTACGCACCAGAGGGTAACCTCATCCACATGACTGAGATGACCTCCGTTTTGGCCGGCGTGCGGGTGCTCGACTTCGGGCGCTACATCGCGGGCCCGTATTGCGCGGCGTTGCTCGCCGATCTCGGCGCTGATGTGATTCGTATCGAACGTCTCGATGGCGGCGAGGATCGCTGGATTCTTCCCCTGGAGGAGGATGGCGTCGGTGCCTTGTACGTGGCGATGAATCGCAACAAGCGCGGTATGACGCTTGATCCCGCCTGTGTGGAAGGCCGTGCGATCGTGGCGAAGCTCGTCGCCACTGCGGATGTGGTGATAGCGAACCTGCCCCCGGAGGTGTTGCGCTCGCTCAATCTCGATCTCGCAAGCCTGCAGTCGATCAAGCCCGAGATTATTCTGAGCACCACGACCGCGTTCGGGGCCGGCGGACCGTGGAGCCACAAGCACGGTTTCGACGGCATTGGCCAGGCAATGTGTGGCTCGGCGTATCTCACGGGCACGCCCGAGCAGCCATTACGCGCGGCCGTGCCATGGGTCGATTTTGGCACGGCGACAATGTCCGCGTTCGGCACCCTCGCGGCCTTGATGGCGCGCGACAAGACCGGTCGCGGACAGAAAGTTGAAACGGCGCTACTACATACGGCAGTCGCATTTAACAATGCGATGTTGATCGAACAAGCGGTTGCGGCCACCAATCGGGTCGCGGCGCTCAATCGAGGCTATACCTCAGCGCCATCCGATATGTACCGCACGCAGGACGGCTGGATCATGGTTGCCTGTATTGGCAACCCAATGTTCAGGCGGGTCGCGAGACTGATCGGCGAAGAAGCGTGGCTCTCGGACCCGCGCTTCAAGGACGATGCCGCGCGCGGCCAGCATGGTGAATTTATCTCGGCGCGCGTGTCCGCCTGGACCGGAGCGCAGGCGACATCAGACGCGCTTGCCGCACTCGAAAAGGCCCATGTGCCCGCAGCACCGATCTACTCCCCTCAGCAAGCACTGGATGATCCACACATCCAGGCGACCGGCATGTTGGTGAACAACGACTATCCAGGGCTCGCACATCCGATCCCGCTCGCCACCACACCGTTCGATCTCTCGGCAACCCCTGCACCGTTACGGCAGCGCGCGCCGTTGCTGGGCGAGCATACGGACGAAATTCTGCGCGAACTGGAATTCGATGACGCCGCGATTGCGGGCTTGCGGGCGAGGCGGGTGATCTGAGCATTTCGGGCGCCGCGAATATGGATAGCAACATCCAGGCGGTCGGTAAATCGAGGATTACCCCTTGGCACTTATTTGCGCGAGTGATTTTAGTCTCTTGAGAATGGTTACAATCTTTATAACCATTTTAAAAAAATCAATACGCCGATTATTTTGTCCGAAATGATGAAATGCAAACGCGTCTTTTCGGAAGACTATTTGTAGTTAGAAACTAATCGTGACGTCCGTTCAAATCCAGTCTGTGATTGTCGCAAACCACGCTGCGAACGGAATCCACCAAGCGGCCGCGTACGTCGCGATTCAAACTACCATCGGATCGCTTCGTAACGCGGCGTTGTTGGAGCTTGCCGATCGCCTGCTCGGCGAATTACCAGAACTTGTCATTGCAGTGCTAGGACTAAAAACCGAAGCACGCCGTGTATTGATTAGCGCGGCACAACAGAGACATGCTATCAAACG